>JAJVHT010000128.1 GCA_022072515.1 bacterium | reverse complement strand
GTGGTTTATGCGGCCACGGCCTATGGTATATTTAAGACAAGCAATCACGGCGAGACCTGGCAGGAGAAAAATCGCGGCTTGCGCAATACGTTTGTGTCGGATATTTTGATTGAGCGCTCCGACAGCAATCGTTTGCTGGCGGCGACGGAAGGCGGCATTTATGTCAGCGCCCACAAAGGTGAGAATTGGGCACCCGCGGCTTTAGAGGGTCGCGGGGTTCGCACGATTGTACAAGATCCCAAGCGCGCGAAAGTATTGTGGGCCGGAACGGAGGATGACGGCGTGTTTCGCTCCGGCAATAAAGGCGAAAGTTGGAAAGTATACAATCATGGCGCCGCACTCGTCACCGTTTATGCCGTCGCCATCGATCCGAAAAATCCCGAAACGATTTATCTTGGCACCCATGAAAGCGGCGTCTATCGTTCCACGGATGGCGGCAACACGTGGCAACAAAAAGTCACCGGCCTCAAGAATCTGGTGGTGCACACACTGACGATTCTGCCGTCGAATCCCCAAATTATTTTCGCCGGCACGATCAATGGCGGCTTATATCGCAGCGTCAATGGCGGCGGGACCTGGGAGTTCAACAGTCAGGAAGAGGGCCAGGTGTGGGGGCTGTCGGTGAAGTAAGATCTTGTTGTGCTTCATATTTTAGTTTTTGGGGGAATCCTGCTCATCGCGCGTTCCGCCAAAGCGGTGATGGTGAGCGACGGATTGACGCCGGGATTCGCGGAAATCATCGAGCCGTCGCAAATGTACATGTTGGCGTAACCGAAAACCCGGTTATCTTTATCAATCACGCCTTCCGCACTATCTTTACCCATGACTGCGCCGCCTAAAATATGCGCCGTCGTCGGAATGCCCAGCAAGGTCTCGGTCGATAGCGCCGTGGGTTTGCCGTCAACAATTTTGGCGTAGCGTCGGGCCAATGAATTTGCTTCCGGAATAAACGCCGTCGGCGCCGTCCCGCGATCGAGCGAAGATTTCATGCCGAACCGGCCGGCGGAAAAGCGCAGGGTGCTGTCGATGGTTTGCATGAACAACAAAATCTGCGTTCGTTTCGACCAGTCATCGACGAAAAACGCTTTCAAATTCTCCCGAGGATATTTAATGAAATCGCCGAAAATTTTGGCGATTCGGGTCAAAGCGTTTTGGCCATGCACCAAAGGCGACATGAAGAGACGCCAAAAGCCGGAGCCGGCGGAATAACGCACCGGTTCGAGATGGCTGTGCTCGTCGGTGTGCAAGATCGAGCCGATGGCGATGCCCTCTGAAAAAATTTTGTTCTTGTCAAAAGTCGTTACGCCGATCAAGCTTTCGGAATTGGTGCGAACGCCCGTGCCAACTTTTTCAGAAAGATGGGGCAGCGCCGAACGCTTCAATTTTAGCAGCAAGCTCACCGTTCCCAATACCCCGCCGGCAAACACCACGCCGCGACAAGTAAATTCGCCTGCCTTTTTGTAATAGGAAGTTGAGGCTTTCCATTTGATCCGATAACCGGCCGCGCCGTCGTTCTGATCCAGCGGCACGACAGTATCGACCTCGGACTCGGCTTGTATTTGCGCGCCGTTTTGTTGCGCAAAATATAAATAGTTTTTGTCGAGCGTGTTTTTGGAATTATGGCGGCACCCCAACATGCACCCGCCGCAATAAATGCAGCCGGTGCGCGCCGGACCGGCGCCGTTGAAATACGGATCTTTGACGGTGACCCCGGGTTCGCCGAAATAAACCGCCACCTGCGTCGTCTGAAAATGCTCCGCCTTGCCGATTTCTTGCGCTAATTTTTTTAGCGCCCAATCGCCAATTTCCAGGCGCGGATTGGGGGCGGCGCCCAACATTTTGAGTGCAATGGGATAGAATGGTTGTAGCTCTTTTTCCCAATCCGCCAAATGCGCCCAGGTTGCCGCTTTAAAAAATTTGGTTTGGGGCACGGGCAAGGTGTTGGCATAAACCAGCGAGCCGCCACCGACCCCGACGCCTGATAAAATGGCGACGTGGCGAAACACCGTGAGTTTGAATAACCCAAAAAATCTGAGCGCCGGCAGCCACAACCATTTTTTCAAATTCCAATTGGTCGCCGGAAAATCTTTCGCCGTGAGCCACTTGCCTTTTTCGATGACGAGAACTTTGTAACCCTTTTCGGCCAGGCGCAGCGCCGACACCGAACCGCCGAAGCCGGAGCCGATGACGATATAGTCATAATCAAAACCGTTTTGAGCAGACATGGCATGATCACTTCGTTAAAAGTCAAAAAGTTTTTTGCCTTTGCGCCGACTTGATATAAAAGCGCTACCCCGGAAAAATGAGCTTGTCTAACAACTGCAGGATTTCAGCATTGGGCGGAATGTCACTCATCGCATGACCATAGTGCACAAAACGAACTTGTCCAAGTTTGTCAATCATCACTTGTGCCGGCATGCGCCCGAGTTTGAACAAGTTGACTTCTTGTCCGTACAATTTGAGCACGCGATGTTCCGGATCGGGCAAGCCAATAAAAGGCAATTGCTGCTCGGCCCAATATTTTGCAAAGAGCGGCCCGGACTCTGGCCCCAACACTAGGATTGCTGTTTCGCGTTTGACAAACTCCTGATAATCGCGGCGCAACTGCGCCATGTGCTGTTTGCAGAATGGTCAGGAGAAGCCACGATTGAAGACCAGCAGCACGTTTTTCCGGCCACGAAAATCGGCGAGCCGCACCGGTTTGTTCGCGAAGTCATTTAAAACAAAATCCGGCGCCGGCGTATTGAGTTGAACTTTGGGCATTGGTTCTCTTTGCTGCTGCGGCTGGAGGGCGTTGAATTGAAAACTCCATCAATCCGAAACTACCTCGCCCGCTTTGCAGGTCAACTTCTTAATGGTGGTGAACTTTCCTTTTCAGCGGGCGCCGCCGTTTGGGCTTCAATGGCCAGTTGCGGCGAAAACGTCAAAGTAATATTCAAATGAATGGCCTCGCGCTCCAGCGTGAGTTGATGAAAACCTTCTTCGATATTGGGTGAAATGCGAAACAGAAAATTCTGGGCGCCGATATTCAACGGAATCGGCGGCAAGGCATTTATTTTCAGGCGGGTCTCGTCCAAAACATGGCCGAGATCGAAAACCAATGATTTGCTGAGATTCGGAATGAAGCTTTTGTTCATCAGATCGCGCAGAATGCTTTCGATAAATTTGGGCGTGATGGGAAATTCAACGGCTTTGATTTTCGCCCGCTGCAACACCAGTTTGCTGTCGAAGATGACCGGCGTGCAAACTAAAACCAATTTGGTGCCGCCAAATTTGAATTCGCCGCCGGGCGATAAAAGCAGCCGGCCGGTGAGCTGCATCGCCACCTGCAATTGATTCCCGCCTTCGTATCTGAACGCCAGTTTGATGGCGCTCACCGGATCGGTTTCGTGTTGTCCATATTTGATGCGTTTGAAAAATCTGATTTCACCGGGCTCCAACTGAATGACGATTTTGGGCGGAACGGGTATTTCTTTATAATCGAGTTTTAGCGCGAGTTGCACAGTGGCTTGATGCATGCGTGATCTCCTTGCAAGCGTCGCCCTATGGGCGGCACCTAAAGCTGCGCCACGGAAGGCGAATCCCGCCGGCGATCGGTAGAGTGAAAGCGCAACTGAACGGGCGCCGGAAAGTATGGAAACTTTTTAGCGTTCTTCCGGCTTGAGGCGCTTGCCTATAACATTCGTTAATTTGCCGTAAAACCAAAATAAAACCGCCACGGTTACGCGGAGACAGGAACTGCCCTGCAACTGAATAAATTTTCTGATTCGCCCAGATTGGCGGTATTAACTTCGGTTCGGCGAATGTGATCATGAATTCATCAAGCTCCTGGATTTCTCTTTTACACAACGCGTCAGAATTGCTTGACTTTTATGACGCACCGTGCTATATTGTGGTCGAAACAGAAACAAAATTTTGATAAAGATAGAGCACGATTAGCAAAAAATCAAGAGAAAATTGAGAGTGAGTCTCTTTTTGTAGAGAAAAAAATGCGGGTGAATTTTTACGCAGTGCGTCAATAATTACTTGACTTTTATGACGCATTGTGTTATATTGCAAGCGAGGTCGATGATGAGCCGGATGATCAAGCGTTACGAAAACAGGAAACTCTACGACACGGAAGATCGCAAATACGTCTCGTTGGATGATATAGCCGTGCTGGTGCGGCGCGGGGTGGATGTGCACGTTGTGGACAATGCAACGGGTGATGATATTACCACCCAAACATTGACTCAGGTAATTTTTGAAGAAGGCAAAAAAGGAAGAAATCCCTTGTCCAAGGACGTGTTGCATGAAGTGATTCGTTTCGGCAATACGATCATCGACGGCGGCATCCAGCAAGTGCGCCAGGGGTTGAATTTGCTGATGCCCAGTTCGCTGAACAAGCTCTTTGGCGCCACTAACGCGGCGGAAGCGGAAAATTTGAAGCAGCTCAAAGAGAAAGTGGAAGCTTTGGAAACTATCATCAAGGCGTTGGTCAATGAAAAGCCGGTTGAGCAATCTGACGCGGCCAAAGCCCAAAAATAGAAAATCATTACGCAGCAAAATTTTATTTTGGAAAGGAGAATTACAATGACCATCGAAAAAGAAACGCTTCATCACCCGGCAGAAGACAAAGGCACGCTGGAGATGCTGCAAGACGGCATTTCCAAAACGACTCGCGAAATTTGGCTGGCGGGCCTGGGGGTGTTTGCCTCCATCGACAAAGAAGGCACGAAACTGTTCAACAAATTTGTCGAACGCGGCCGTGAGCTTGCCAAGGATGAGAAGACGGTGAAACGAAACGGTGAGCCGGCGCCGACCTTCATTAGCGAGAAGAAAGATCAGCTCACCCATGAGATTTATTCCAAGCTGGAAAGTGCGGCAGGCTATGTGCGCCGCAAAATCAACGAGATTTCCGAGTCGACCCCTGAGGCGTCCCACGATGAAATCAAAACCTTGACCGCGAAAGTGGACAAGTTGACGGAGGCGGTGGCGGCGCTCGTGCAAAAGATGGACGAAGGCGCGAAAGCCGGCATTAAAAAAGCAACCATGTAGTTTTTTACTCTCGCGCCGGCCGGTCATGCAAGCAGATGAAAGAAAAAGCTGTCGTTTTACGACAGCTTTTTTATATTTCGAAAACAGCCAGTCAGCGGCAGGGCGTGACGTCGCGTTTTGAATTCACCGGCGTGCCACATGACATTTATATGATGAATGAAAATGCAAACCCCCGGCGTTATCCCATCATTCTCGCACACGGCATCACCCGTCCGGATTACCTCGTCGACTTCATGGTCCGAAAATTGAATCTGCAGGATTTCAGCCATGCCTACGACAAATTCCATTATTTCAAAGGTATTGCCAGTTATTTGAAGCAGCACGGTTTTGCCGTTTATCACACGAGCGTGAGTTTTGCCGCTGATGTGGAGACGCGGGCGAAAGATCTGGCGAAGGCGCTGCAAAAAATTCTTGCCGACACCGGACAGGCGAAGGTTCACATCATTGCGCACAGCATGGGCGGCCTGGATGCGCGGCACATGATCGTGAATCATGGCATGGCGGAGAGCGTGGCGACGCTGACGACGCTGGGCACGCCGCATCTGGGCGCGAGCGCGGCGGATTGGTATATCGAAAGCGGGCGCTGGAACAAAATTTTTAACGCGCTCGGGAAGGTGATCAATTTGGAAGGGTTTAAAAGTTTGACGACGGCGGCGTGTCGCGCTTTCAACGATGATGCGTGTGCGGCCGAGGCCGCCAATGCCGTGATTTATCAAACGTATGCCAGTTGCCAAAAACGGGAGCTGACTTTCTTGCCGTTTCAAAAAAACTGGCAAATTATCTACGCGCGCGAAGGCGACAATGATGGTTTGGTTTCGGTGCAGTCGCAGAAATGGGAGGCCCGGTTGGTGGCAAAAAACGGCGCGACCAAAACGATTCGGCAATATGATTTCCCAATGCCGGCGGATCATGTCAATCAAATGGGGTGGGTGCATCGCACCGGTTTGTTTACCACCAAGGCGTGGAATTGGCACATTTGGCAGGAAAAACGCCAGTATGAAATGGCGATCAAAAATATTTATTTGAAAATCGCGCAAGAAGTGAGCGTGATGGCGGAGGGCCAGCGCCGGATTTTTACAGCGATTTAGCCTACTCGGTGCCGGATTGCAACCGGTGCCTGCGCTTTACCGGCGGTTGTTCAGGCCGAGGCCAAGTGGTCTCGGCCTTTTTATTTCTGGAAGACGCGGGGCGCAACCAGAAACCGGCAGAAAATGCTAAGGTGCCCGCGGGAGCAGACAAAAAAAGTTTTCCGCTTTTTGGCAGGATGCTTGTAACTATTACCAAATAAGAGTGTATGAGTTAATCTCTTGCAAACCAAGACCAGATTTTTGTCAAGCATAATGATCCTGAGCCGCCACCGTCACTTTTAAGTGACGCTTGGGGCGGCTGGGCATTGGCGCCGCGTAAATTTTTTTCCGCTGAAAATCGTGTATGCTTGTAAGTATTAACGAAGAAAAAAGAAAGCATTAAGTGCGTGTTAAGTTTTAGCATGGATTTTATTTCACCGATGACTGAGTGGAAACTCAATCAGGGAATTAACAGGGACGATCATAAACCGATGTTGATAACGGCTCGTAAACACCTTTTAGGTTTAATGGCCTTGCTGTTGGCAATTGGGGGTTGTGCGGGAACGCATTCCTCACGAACCGATCTCGCAACCGCCGCCAACACTGTTACCGAAAACAATGTTACGGTTGAGGCGATGCGCGCTCCCGCTACGCTGCCGGAGTATCGCATCAGTATTTTGGATGAGCTGGAAATCCGCGTGCGTTATCACGAACGCCTAAACAGCGTGATAAAAGTGCGGCCAGATGGACGAATTACCTTGGAAGATCTCGGCGATCTGGCTGTGGCCGGCATGACACCGGCGGAATTGGATAGCGTGATTACCATTCTTTATGGGCCGCTCATTCACGAGCCGGAAGTGACGGTGATCGTGCGGAGTTTTGCCAATCTTTCACTTTACGTCGTCGGCGAGGTACGCGATCCCGGGACTATCGAAATGAAGCCTCAAATGACGGTCTTGCAAGCGGTCGCTGCCGCCCGCGGGCCGCTGCGTGGCGCCAAAATGAGCAGTGTGATTGTTCTGCGCCGCGATACCGCCGGCGCTGTCAAGCCGCTGCTTTTGGATCTAACGGCCTCGGTGCTGAAAAACGCCACTTATCAAGACCTGTACGTGCAGCCGGAGGATATCATTTTTGTGCCCAAAACTTTCATTGCCAGCGTGAATAATTTCCTCACGCAAGTGTACGACGGCTTGTTTCCACCGGTTGATGTTTACCTCCGGGCCTTGCGTGAATATAACCGCAATAACACGAATTGAGGCGCGCGCAAAAATGACACTTCCACAACAACTTTCGGATGGCAAGGGGAATCATGAGCTGCAATTGGCCGAAGTGCCGGCGTCATTGGCCGTGCCTCTCCGCCCGTCACTTTCGCTGAAGGATGTGGCGGCGATGATTTACCGGCGGCGCTGGCTGGCGCTGGCCTTGTTCAGCGCCATTTTTCTTATTGTCGTGGCCGCCACGATGACGCAGGCCTCCATTTATTTGACGCGCGCCAAGCTGCTGTTCAAAAAAGAGCGCTTGAATGCCGTCATTTCCGCCGGTGACGGCGCGGCGGCTGAGGATAAATCACTGCTTTCCGAGGAGGCCCTAAATTCCGAGATCGAAATTTTGAAGAGCACGCCGTTGCTGCGCGAAGTTTTGCGCCACGATCAGGCGTATAAGAAGATTATCGGCGCCGAAAGGGCCAGTGTGCTTGATAGCACGGAAGGTTTGGAATTAGCTGTTGCCATGTTCAAGGCGGACATGAACTGTCTGATCGTGCCGAAATCCAATATTCTGCAGGTGACCTACGAATCGCAAGATCCGCGCCTCGCGGCCGAATTGATCAACGAATTATGCCGGCGTTATGTCATCCGGCACCTGGAAGTGCACGATAGTCCCGGCATCTATGCGTTCTTCCAAAAGCAGGCCGAAGTGTTGCGCGATACGCTGCAAGTGATGGCGGCAGCGCTGGAACGTTTCGAGGCCGCACATAATTTGGTGGCGCCGGAACAACAGCGGCAATTATATTTGCAAAAGCTGACGGATTATGAAGTTCAACTCAGCTCGCTGCGCGCCAACGCGCGCGCCTCGGCGCAGCAGGTGCAGTTTCTGGAAAAGCAGCTTGCTGCCGAGCCGGTGCGGATGCAAATGCAAAATCAGCAAGTCTCCTCGGCGGTGACGGAGGGACTGAACAAACAACTGGCCACGCTCAAAGCGAAGTATGCCGAAATGGTTGCCGGCGAGCAAAATAAAGCCGAGCCGAAAGGCCAGGTGGCGCGCAGCCTCAAGGCGCGCATCGCGCAAATCGAAGAAACGATTCAGCAGCAGCAACGCGAACAACAGCCGGAAGTGACCGTGGACATCAATCGCTCACTGATGGATTTGTCCGGCGAATTGACCCGGGCGCGTTTTGATCTCATCGGCCATGAAACGAAAGAAAAGGAGATCAAAACGGCGGCGGCGGAATTGCGGCAGCAAATTAAAGAGCTGGAGCGCGCCAGTTTCACCCATGAGGCCATGCAGCATCAGTTGCAATTGCTGCAAAGCAATTATAGCCTCTATACCAAAAAACAGGAAGAAGCGCGCATCTCTGCGGCGCTCGATCGTGAGCAAGTCGCCAACGTCACTCTGATAGATCCTGCCACCGTGCCGTTCGATCCCGTCAGCCCGAACCGCAAGCTGAATATTGCGGTGGGATTCTTTTTGGCGTTGTTTGTCAGCGTCGGCATCACGTTCGGTCTCGGATTTCTTGATGGGGTTGTGCATACCAGCGGTGACATCGCCCGGCGGCTTGAGGTTCCTGTCGTCGTCTCGATTCCGGATGGTGAGTGGCCGCCCAATTTACTGCCGGAGACGGCTTTTGAAACCGCCGGTTTACCGGCAGTTTCCAAATAATAAATTGTTGTTTCAGAAAATGTAATCATGACCGGCGGCCAATTGGCAGAAAACAAAATGAATATAGCTAAGGATAGGTTACCCATCAGCGAGGAAGCAAATTCGCTCGGCCAGGCGTCTGGCTATGTCTCCTCTGCGGAGGTGGCACAACCGCGCTCAACCCGTGAGGTGCCACGCAACGGTGTCGAGCCGGGAGCTTTTCCGGAAGCTGTCGAACGGATGATTCCGGAGCTGAGCGCTGAACAATTGCGCTTGCGCAACAATCTGTTGCTTGCGCGCGAGCGGCAAGGCGTACGCTCGGTGCTGGTAACCGGAACCAGTGAAGGTGTTGGTGTCACCGCCGTCGCGACGACGCTGGCGCTGGGCTTGAGCCTTGATCCCAAAAAGCGCGTGCTGTTGATCGACGCCAATGCCAGACGGCCCAAGCTGCACAAGCTGTTCGATCTCAAAAGCAGCCACGAAATGGCCACGGAAGATTTTATTGGTTTTTTCGACATGGCGGTGGTCAATGGCATTCCGAATTTGCGGGTGATTCCGATCGATGGCGTTCCCGCGGGCGCGACGTTTGAAATGAAACGTTTTGTCGCGGTTTTACCTGCGCTGCGCGAAGCGTTCGATTTTATGATTATCGACGCGCCGCCCCTGGTGATGAATTTCGATGTGCTGATGTTGAGCTTGCACCTCGACGGCGTCATGGTGGTGGCGGAGGCCGATCGCACGCGTTATGAAGAAATTCAAGAAGTCATGAAAGAGCTGCGGCGCGCCGGCAGCAACTCTCTCGGGCTGGTGCTGAATCGCATCCGTAGTAATATGCCGGCCGTGCTGAAGAATTGGCTGTAAAAATTTATTAAAGCAAGTTTTCAACGCCGGCGATTGCAGCGCCGGTTAGTCGACGCGGATTATTGAAATGGCTTGCTGGCTTTCCATGCAATGGGTGAAGAACTGATGAATTTTGCCTTAGAATCTTGGATAATCGGACTCATCACAATTGGCGCCGGCTTTTTTGTGTTGGGATTGATTTTACGGCGGCGTAAAGTGAACTACGCGGTGACGCGAGGCCTGTATGGAAGCTGGCATACGGCGATTCCGCGCTATCGGCGGTCGGTGCATCGCATGACCGGCGAGCTTGAGCGTGCCCGCCGTTACGGCAATACGTTGACGATCGCGGTTTTATCCGTCGATCAAGAACAGCTCAAACAAAAAAAGCGGAATTTGATCGCGGCCACCGAAAATACCGAAGTCGCCTCGTATTTTTTCTTTTCGTTGATCAGCGCGCTGTTGCGTGACAACCTGCGCGCGTGTGATTTCCTGACGTATGATGTCTCCAAAGATCATTACGTCATTCTAATGCCGGAAACTTCGGCCACCCTGGCCGAACAAGGCATCGTTCGCTTGAACGAATTGATCGCCAATCGCATCAAAATCACGTTGCGATCCGGCGTAGCCGAATTTCCCGCTGACGGCTTGACCATTGAAGATCTCGTCAGCCATGCTCATACCAGAAGCCATCGGAAGGCGACTGACAACCCACCTCCAAAAGACGCTGCCAGATCCAGCCAGGGTGCGCAGCGCAAGGAATCTCTGGCTAAATAATTTTTGTCGGCAATTGTTCGCGACTCACCTTGCCGGGATGCCGTTTTTGCAAAAATGTCCTTCTGGAAGCTTGCGTTCTCCGGAAGGTAGAGAGAACATTTGTTCGACGCACGGTTTCTCGCGAGTGTTGAGGCGAAATCATTGCCAGGTCTCAGTCTTTTACTCGGAGTTTGTGTCAGGAGGTTATCAATGCAAGGGATCTCCAGTGTTTATCAGTTGCCGGAGGCCGTTAATCATGCCACCAATGGCAAGGTTAAACAGCCGTGGTATGAAAATGCCGCAGCGGTAAAAATTTTGGGGCAAGGTGTGCTCTTTCAAAGTCTCAAGCGCACTTTCGACGTGCTGGTTTGTCTCGCGGCCATGCCAGTTATTTTACCCGTGCTGTTGCTCTGCTGTCTGGCGGTCAGAATCGATTCGCCGGGGCCGATTTTCTTTTTTCAGCTTCGCACCGGGCGCGGCGGCAAGCGCTTCAAAATGTACAAGCTGCGCACGATGGTGCGCAACGCCGAAGAGCTGAAAGAGAAATACATGCATTTGAATCTGCTCACTTATCCGGATTTTAAAATTGCCAATGACCCGCGCATCACCCGCGTCGGCCGTTTTCTGCGCAAAACCAGCCTCGATGAGTTGCCGCAGATTTTCAACGTCTTGCGCGGCGACATGACGCTCGTCGGTCCGCGCCCCACTTCGTTCAAGGCTTCCACCTACAGCTTGTGGCACACGGCGCGGCTTGAGCTGAAACCGGGCTTGACCGGGCTGTGGCAAGTGTGCGGACGCAACGAGCTTGATTTTGACGAGCGGGTTCGCCTTGACATCGCTTATTTGCGCAATCAATGCATGTGGTTGGATTGGCAGATTATGTTTCGTACTGTCGGCGCCGTATTTACCGGACGCGGAGCGAACTGAGATGCCGGATATTTCCTTCTCGGGGCTCGCATTTTGGTTGTCCGTCGGCTTGATCGTTTATTCGTATGGCGGCTTCACCTTGCTCACGATCATCGTCGCCCACCTGCGCCAGCGCCGCGTGCAACAACAGCCGATTACGCCATCGGTCAGCTTGATCATTCCCGTGTGGAATGAGGAGCGCGCCATTGCCGAACGCCTTGATAATGCGCTGGCGCTGGATTATCCCGCCGGCCGTCTCGAGATTATCGTGGCGTCGGATGGCTCGGATGACAACACGCACCAGATCGTCGCGAGTTATGCCCAGCGCGGCGTGCGCTTGATGAGCTTTCCGCGGCGCGGAAAAATTTATGCGCTGAAAGATGCCGTCGCCGCAGCCAGCGGCGAAATTCTCGTTTTCTCCGACGCCAATTCCATGTACAAAAGCGATGCGTTGCGCATGCTCATGCGCAACTTCGCTGATCCGGAAGTCGGCGGCGTTTGCGGCAACCAAGTTTATTTGAAGGCGAAGAAGGCCGACACGACCAGCGAAGGTGAAGGCCTGTATTGGTCTTTCGACAAATGGCTGAAGAATCTGGAAAGCTTGACCGGCAGCATCGTTTCGGCGCACGGCGCGATTTATGCGATTCGCCGCACATTATATCAGCCGCCCGCCAGCGCCGCCGTGACCGACGATTTTGCGATTTCGACCGCCGTCATCGCGCAAGGCCACCGGCTCGTTTTTGAAAGCGAGGCGATTGCCTACGAAGAGCCAACGGCTTCGGCCGCGCTCGAGTTCGGCCGCAAAGTGCGCATTATGACGCGCGGCTTGCGCGGCGTGTTGCTGCGCCGGCGTTTGCTGAATCCCTGGCGGTACGGCTTTTATTCCGTTGTTTTATTTTCGCACAAAGTATTGCGCCGGCTCGTGCCGATCTTTCTTTTGGTGTTGCTTGCCGCGAGCTGGGCGTTGAGCGGCGGGCAGCGTTTTTATCTCGGCGCCGCGGTGGCGCAAACCATGTTTTATGTTTTAGCCGGTGTCGGCTATTTGTTGCGCGGCCATCGCCTGGGTCGGCTCAAATTTCTTTATCTGCCGTTCTTTTACTGCCTCGCCAATGCCGCGGCCTTTATTGCGGTCATGCGGGTGCTGCGCGGTAAACGAGTTGAACGTTGGCAGCCGCAGCGCCACGGTTCGGTGGCGTGATTTTAATGTTAGCCGGTTTCTCGGTTAGCCCGTTTGTCTCGACTTTCCTTGGTTTTAGCAACAGATGAAAAGTGGGGCTAACCGGTAAACTGTAAACTGGCTAACTTTTTTTTTTAAGGGTAAAATTCGATGTCAAAAACTAACGGCGTTTCTTCTGCTTCCTCCAAGCACGTCGATTATGATATTCACGGCCTCGTCGGCATTCGTTTGCTTGATCCCGCGCCGAGCGATGCCGAAGCCGTATTCAAACAACTCGGCCCGTTACAGAAACCGTTGCATCGCGAGCCGGATATTCTCGTGCGTTTCGTCGAGCATCTCCCCATTTCCGGTTTGCGGCATTTGATTTTAAATGAAAGCGGCTTTACCGACGACAGCTTTTTTATTTTGCGCAGCAGTAAAAAATCCGCCCGTGTTAAAATCGCTTTCGAGCAGATCGGCAGCCGGCAATGTGAAATCGTCTGTGAAACCGGCTTGCGCGCCGTGCCTTTGCTGCTGGCCATCGTCAATCTCACCATGTTGCGGAAGGATTGCGTCGCGTTGCACGCTTCCGGTTTTGTGTATGAAAACACCGGCGTCGTTGTCACCGGCTGGGCCAAAGGCGGCAAAACCGAAACCCTGCTGTCATTTGCCGCGCACGGTGGCCGCTACGTCGGCGACGAATGGATTTTGCTCAGCGGCGACGGCCAGAAAATGTACGGCATCCCGGAGATCATTCGCTTGTGGGATTGGCACATTGAAAATTTGCCGCACGTGCGGAGCCAAATCAAACGCGAAGATTTGCTGATGTTCAAAGCGATTCACGGCCTGGATCGCTTTCAGGAAAATTTGAACGGGCCGTTCGGCAAAATGCTGCCGATCAAGCTGTTGCGTGAAGGCATGCCGCGCATCAAGCGCCAGCTCAATGTGCGCGTCGAGCCTAAAATCGTTTTCGGCGATCGCTTCGGCCCGTTTTCCGCCAAACCGGATAAAGTTTTTTTCGCGTTGAGCCATGCGGATCCGGCCACCACGGTCGAACCGATGGAACCGGCGGCGATTGCGCGGCACATGATTTCTTCGATTCGCTTTGAGCAACTGCCGTTTATGGAGCATTATCTCGCGTTCAAATTCGCCTTTCCGGCGCGCGCCAACGCCTTTCTCGACAACGTGCACGAGCTGCAATACGAAATTTTGCAGCGCGCGTTGTCCGGCAAAGACGCCTACATGGTGCGGCATCCGTATCCGCTGTCGTTTGAAGAATTATACACGAAGATGCGGCCGTATTGCGAGTCCGCAGTAACGCCTTCCGGCGTTCTTACTTGATAAACAGAAAATCCCCGAAGGTTGCGCTCGAGGTGATGACGTCAAACTTTTTTGCTGTTTTGCACAAAATTTACTCGTAAATTAAAAACAACATGCAAGCATTGATTTTAGCGGGCGGTCTGGGCACGCGGCTGCGCGCCGTGGTCAGCGACAAGCCCAAGCCGATGGCCGCCATCGCGGACAAGCCTTTTCTCGAATATCAACTGGAGCTGCTGAAACGCGACGGCATCACCGAGGTGACATTTTGCGTCGGTTATCTTTATGAGCAGATTCGAAATTATTTCGGCCACGGCGACGCCTGGGATCTCAAAATTTCCTACTCGATTGAAACCGAGCTGCTGGGAACGGCAGGCGCGCTGAAACTGGCGGAGCGGTTTATTCACGGGCCGTTTTTGGTGTTGAACGGGGACACGTTTCTGGATGTTGATTTGCGCCGTCTCCTCCAATTTTACCGGGAGAAAAAAGAAAAACACAACGCCTTCGGCGTGATGGCGTTGACCGAGGTGCCGGATGCCGGCAGCTACGGCTCGGTGACCGTCAATGCGGAAGCCGAGATTGCGAGTTTCAATGAAAAATCTGCCGGCGTCGCGGCTTCCAAGTTGATCAATGCCGGCATTTATGTGTTGGCGCCGGAAATTTTGCCGTTCATTCCGGCCGAAACCAAAAGCTCGCTGGAAAAGGAAATTTTTCCGGCGTTGTTAAATCAAGGGCATCGGCTGTTTGGGTATCACACCGCGGGCTACTTTGTCGATATCGGCACCCCGGCCGGTTACCAGGGCTTCCAACAATATATCGCAGGGAAGGGATAGGATCATGATCATTCGCAGCAAAGCGCCGTTGCGCATCAGTTTCTCCGGCGGCGGCACCGAAGTGTCGCCGTACAAAGATGAATACGGCGGCGTGGTATTGAGCGCCACCATCGACAAATACGCCTATGGCTCATTGCGCGCGCGCGATGATCGCCAGATCGCGGTCACCTCGCTTGATTACGACATCGTGGCGAAATACAATCTCGACGAGGAGATGACTTACGACGGCGAGCTGGATTTGGTGAAAGCCGTCATCAAAAACAAAAATCTCAACAAAGGCTTTGAAAAAGGTTATGATGTTTTCATTCATAGCGATGCGCCGCCGGGATCGGGCTTGGGTTCGTCTTCGACGATGGTCGTGGCGCTTATCGGCCTGCTCAAACATTTGCAGCGTCTGCCGTTGACCAATTATGAAATTGCCAATCTTGCGTATTATATCGAGCGCGAGGATTTGGGCATCAAAGGCGGCATGCAGGATCAATACGCCGCGGCGTTCGGCGGTTTTAATTTTATCGAATTCGGCCGCGGCCCCGGCTTGTCGAACGTCGTCGTCAATCCGCTGCGCATCGAGACCAGCGTCATCAATGAGCTGGAGTATCGCTTGTTGCTGTGTTACACCGGCCGCACGCGCTTGTCCGCGAACATCATTTCGAGCCAGGTGGAATCCTATACGAAAAAGGAAGCCGAGGTGATGGACGCGATGGAGGAGCTGAAGAAAATCACCATCGAACTGAAGAATGCGCTGCTGCAGGCGCGCCTGGATGATTTTGGCCGGCTGTTGCATGAGGCCTGGATCAACAAGAAAAAAATGGCCCGGCAGATTACCAACACGACGATTGATGCGCTGTACGAAACGGCGCGGCAGCACGGCGCCCTCGGTGGCAAAATCCTTGGCGCCGGCGGCGGCGGTTATTTACTGCTGTACTGCGAATTTGACAAAAAACACATCGTCGCGGAAGAATTGGAGAAATTAGGCGGCCAGGTCGTGGAGTTTACGTTCGATCATCACGGCCTGCAAACCTGGGAAGTCCGCGACTGAACCCGTAGCGCCGACTGCCAGTCTGCGATTAAAAAAATGGCAAGATGATGGTGGCAAAATAATTTTGATGCTATGCTCAATCGTGGTGTCTTTCTCGATCGTGACGGCACGATCAACGAAGAGGTGAATTATCTCAGCCGGCCGGAGCAATTGCGGCTGCTTGACGGCGTGGTCGAGGCGATCACCTCGCTCAATCGGGCCGGCTTCAAAGTGGTGGTCGTGACCAACCAGGCCGGCGTCGCGCGCGGTTTTTTTTCCGAAGCCATGGTGCCGGCGATTCACGACGCTTTGCGCAAAATGCTCGAACCGGCGCAGATTGACGCCTTTTATTATTGCCCGCATCATCCGACCGCGGGTGTGGGGATTTACAAAACCGACTGCCATTGCCGCAAGCCGAAACCGGGCATGTTGGAGCAGGCGGCCCGGGAGTGGAATATCGATTTGCGCCGCTCGTTCGTCGTCGGCGATAAAATTTCCGATCTGGCTGCCGGCCGCGCCGTGGATTGCCGGAATATTCTGGTGCGAACCGGCTACGGCGGCGAGGAGGAAAAAGTCTTTGCCGATTACCCCTGGCAGCCGGATTTCGTTGCGGACAATTTGCAGAAAGCGGCGCGGTGGATTTTGTTGCAATCTGATTTTGTAAAAAAGTGAAAATAGCCGGTCATGTTGATTGGCTGTTTAGATTACCAGTTTATCATTGTCGTTTTTTCACTCGGCAGGGTGAGCGATGCTACAGAAAATAAATTTAAAATTGGTTATCCCCGTCACGTTGCTGGTGGTGGCGGGTTTAGCCATCGCCAAAGAGCTTTACAAAGTTCCCAATCCGTTGCTCGAATTTATCGGCGCCACGTTTGGCGTCTGTTCGATTGTTTTTTGGGGCTTGCAGCGTCCGGGCAGGAACTCGGCCGTCACGCAACTGACCATCTGGCTGCTGAGCTGCAGCGTGGTGACGGTGGCGACGCTCGTCGCGGTTTATCGTATTGACCATGCCGGTTGGCTGTGGTTCAAGCTCACCGGTTACAATGAGACGCTGCCGGAGAATTTGGCGGATCGCCTCAAGCTGACCGCCGTTGATTTGGTGGCGCGCCACCGGCTCTTTGCCATTGAGGCGCAGGATGCCGCCCAATTGCACATCGCCAAAGGCGCGTATACGATTGATGAGACCATCGTCGTGCCGGCGGGATTCACCGTGACGATTGCGCCCGGCGCGGTGCTGCAATTTGGTGCGGGTTGCTCATTTATTTCTTACAGTCCGCTCATCGCGCGCGGGACGGAGAGCGAGCCGATCATTTTTACCGCGAAAAATCCATGGTTGAAGTGGGGCGTTGTCGGTGTGGTGCGCGCCAGCCAGGCGGTTTTCGAGCACGTACGATTCGAGCAGGGACGGCAAGCGTTGGTCAATGACATTGATTTTCCCGGCACGTTGTCTTTGGTGGAAACCGTCGCGGAGGTAACGCACAGCGAGTTTGTCGATCTCTACGGTAAAGACGGCGCACAAGTTCACGGCGGCGAGGTTGTTTTTCGATATAATGCTTTTCGCAACACATTTAAAGACGGGGTGGATTTTGACGGCGGCGCCGGCGAAATCAGCCACAACCGCTTTGAGAATTGCGGTGACGAAGCGATTGATCTTGGCGAAGACAGTCAAGTGCAGGTTTCCGATAATGTGATCATTGGCTCAAAAGATGCACCCAAAAAAGAGGAAGCAAAATTAAGCGAGAAAACGGCAAATATTGACCATTAAGGAGTCGTCATGAAGTATGTTACCAGGATGGCATTGAGCTTGTTGTTGGGAGCGACCGGTTTATTCGCGCAAACGGCCAAAACGATTACTGTCGAGCCGCGTGTGAGCACCTCCCCGGTGATCACCGATGCCGATGATGCGGCGATTTGGACTCACCCCACCGATCCGTCGAAAAGCTTGATCATCGGCACGGACAAAGGCAGTAATTTGAATGGCGGTCTGGTCACCTGGAAATTGGACGGCACCCAGAAACAACGGATCAACCTTGATCGCCCCAACAGCGTCGATGTGCGCGCCGGGCTGAAATTGGGTACTCAATCACTGGATATCGTTGCCGTGACGCTGCGCGATAACCGGCAGGTTCGGATTTTTAAAGTCGACCCGATTACCCTCACGCTGACGGATATTACCACACCTGATACCAGCAATGTCCTCAATAAAATGTTCAAATCACCCTATGGGCTCACGCTGTACCGGCGTCCGCTTGACGGCGCGGTATTTGTCATTGCCAGCAGCCGCGATGATGCCTTCAAGGATAAGCTCTGGCAAATTCAGTTGCAGGCGGACGGTCCCAATCATGTGAAAGGCGTCTTCGTTCGCGCGTTCGGCGCCTTCAATGGCATCGTCGAAGCCATGGTGGCGGACGACGAATTGGGGTACCTCTACGCAATGGAAGAAAAAGTGGGTATACATAAACATTACGCGGATCCCCAAAAAGGCAATAACCGTTTGGTTTTTTTGGGAAATGAAGACAACCTCGCCAGCAAATATGAAGGTTTGGCGCTGTATAAATGCAAGGATGGCACCGGTTATCTATTGGCCACTTGCCCGCCCATTGCCGGCATCAGAATCTATCGTCGCGAAGGTGAAAACGGTGATCCGCATCAGCATCGCGTCGTGACGACCATTCAAGACGTGAATGCCGTTGCCGGTGAAGGCCTGGAAGCGACCAATTTGCCGCATGGCGATACTTTTCCGCAAGGCTTGGTGGTCTGGCATAACCAGGCTGGAAAAAATTTTCGGCTTTATGGATGGGAAGATATTGCCCAAGAAACGCTGACGATTTGCAACGGCACAGCGACGGCCGTGGAAACGAACGCGGCCCACGCCAATCCGGCGTTTATTCTCTTGCAGCAGAATTCGCCCAATCCTTTGTCTTTAAGCGGCGCCTCCGGCAAGCCGAACACGGAAATTCGCTTTGTTTTAAAGAAAGCTGGGACGGTCCGCTTGACGGTTTACAATGTTTTGGGCGAAGAAGTGCGGAGTTTGCTGAGCGCCGCGCTGGCGCCGGGAGCGCACACCGCCCGCTGGGATGCGAAGGACAACAAAGGGGCGTTCGTCAGCAGCGGCATTTATTTTTATCAGCTTCGCGCCGATCAATTTGTTGAAACCCGGCGGATGGTGCTGACGCGATAAATGATTTTGTGAACCGGACTTGGACGACGATGACCTCAATTTGGAAAAGCGGCCCGTCGCAGCCCAGCTTCAAACTGTTTTTGCTTTAGCACGCCTTTACTTGACCACCTCTTTCCGACCTCATTAGTCACGGCAATGTAAACGCCGGCGAATTCAATTGACGGCTTTGAGAACTTTTGACGGGAGTCACAACATGAACAACAACAGTAGATGGTTGGTCAGGACGGAAGCCCAGGGGATCCTTGCCCATATTTTTGGTCACGCTTTGCTTTTCTGCGCCGGTTTATTGCCGGTGCTTGCGAATATTGCCGCGGTGCAGGCGCAGACGCCGATCACCGTGGGCTATCGTGATTTTAGCTATGGCTCGACTGTTTTTGAAGCGCCGACGGCCGACAAGCCGCAGAGCAAATTATGGTGGAATGACGGCTTCTGGTGGGGCGTTCTGTGGCAGCCGGCAGTCAATAAATATCGCATCCACCGTTTTGATTTGCCAACCCAAAGCTGGATCAATGTCGGGCCGGATATCGATGACCGCCCGGAATCTTTGGCGGACGCGCTGTGGGACGGGCAGAAATTGTACATTGCCTCGCACGTTTATAGCGGCGGCTCGCAAACCAGCGGTGGCGCCTCGACGGCCAACTCGGCCCGGCTCTATCGCTACAGCTATAACGCCGCCACGGATTCGTACAGCCTTGATGCCGGTTTTCCGGTGATTGTGAACAATGCCATCTGCGAGGCGTTGGTGCTCGATAAAGATTCGACCGGACAGCTTTGGGTGACGTGGACGCAATCCAGCAAAGTTTATTTGAATCGCTCGCTGGGCGATGATTTGACCTGGGGCACACCGTTCGCCCTGCCGACGCAAGGTCCGAATACCAGCTCCGATGACATTTCAACAATATTTGCTTATAATGGCCGGCTGGCGCTGGTGTGGAGCAACCAGAGCGACAAAAAAATTTATTTTGCGACCCACGTTGATAGTAAAGCCGATACGGATTGGGAACCCCATGAAATCGCTTTGGATGAACCGAGCTTGGGCGCGGTCGCGGATGATCATTTGAATATCAAAATGTCGAACGATGGCGGCGGCAATTTGTATATCACGACCAAAACGAGTTTGAGCAGCTCGAGTGATCCCGGCATCTATTTGCTCAAACGCAGTTTCAGCGGCGTCTGGTCAAAATACGTTATGGCTACGAAAGCCGATGACTACACGCGGCCGATCGTGGTGATCGATGATGACAATCGCGAGCTGTATGTGTTTGGCAAGAGCGGCAGCAATATTTACAAGAAAAAAGTCAGTTTGGATAACATTAGCTTTCCGGCGGGCAAGGGCGATGCTTTTATCCAAAGCTCGAGCGGTGATATTAACGATGCCACCTCCGCGAAGCACAACGTCAACGGTGCGACCGGCTTGCTCATTCTCGCCAGTGATGAAGTCAATCGTTATTATTATCACAATTATGTTGCTTTGACGAGCAACAGTGGGGCGCCGCTGATCAGCGCATTTTCGCCGGCGAGCGGCAATGTAGGTGCGACGGTCACGATTACCGGCAACAACTTCACCGGCGCGACGAACGTGGCGTTTAATGGAACGGCCGCCGGTTTTACGGTGAATTCGAATACACAGATTACCGCCACGGTGCCGGCGGGCGCAACGACGGGAAAAATCAGCGTAACCAAATCGAGCCAAACCGCCTATAGCGCCAATAATTTCACGGTGACGACACCGGCGACGCAATACGCGTTAACCATGAACACGTTTGGAACGGGAAGTGTGACGTTGAATCCCTCCGGTGGCGTGTATGATGCCGGCACAATGGTCACCTTGACGGCGATGCCGGGCGCTGGTTATCAGTTCGATGGCTGGAGTGGCGATTTGAGCGGAACGTCGAACCCGGCGACGATAACGATGGACGCGAATAAAACGGTCACCGCAACATTCAGCACGGCAAGCGGCGGCGAGCAAGTGGTTTATCAGGAATCGGCAACCGGCAGTTCCACTGCGATAACCGTTGCGACTGCGGCGAATCTCACCGCCATGAACGGCCAGCTTTATCTCGCGGCCATTTCCTCTGACCCCAAAGTTGCGGTGACCACGGTTTCCGGCCTGGGGTTGAATTGGACGTTGGTGAAGGCGCAATGTTCAGGCAAAAATAAGACCGGTTTGGAAATTTGGATGGCGTTAGGCGCTCCGAGCGCCAGCGACAAAGTGACGGCAACTTTCGCCGCGAAGCCGAGCAATGCAGTGATTGCGGTCTCACGTTATGCCAATGTGAACGCGGCGAACCCGATTGGTAATCTTATCGCCGGCAATACCACCGGCGTCAATGGCGCCTGCTCCGGCGGCGTCGATAATAAAGCTTATTCCTTCAATCTCGCCACGACCGTGAATGGCGCGGTCGTTTATGGCGCCGTGGCTTTGCGCGACCGCTCACACACACCGGGCGCCGGTTTTACCGAGCGTGCCGAAATCAAAAAGAGCAAAGCAGCGGTGGCGGTGGAAGATAAAACGGTCACGCTGGCTTCCTCCACAACGATCAACGGTAAGTTGAGCGGCAGTGTCGATTGGGCGTTTGTCGGACTTGAAATCAAACCGCCGTCGAGCAGCGGCGGTATACAATATACCTTGGCGACGAATGTGATTGGCTCAGGCAGTGTGACGCCGTCAAGCGGTGTGTATAATGATGGTGAAAACGTGACGTTGACGGCGACACCTGCCGCCGGCTTTCAGTTTGCCGGCTGGAGCGGTGATTTGAGCGGCGGCGCCAATCCGGCGATGCTGACAATGGACGCCAACAAAAATGTCATGGCAACGTTCACGGCCTTGCCACCGCCCCAGCACTCGTTGACGGTGAACACGGTGGGTTCGGGAAGTGTGGCATTGGATCCCGTCGGCGGCGTGTATGCTGCCAATACAATGGTGACGTTGACGGCGACGCCGACGGCTGGTTTTCAGTTTGCTGGCTGGAGCGGCGATTTGAGCGGCGCAACGAACCCGGCGACGATCACGATGGACGCCAATAAAAACGTCACCGCCAATTTTGTGATCAGCGGTGGCAGCGGCCAGGTCGTTCATCAAGAAACCGTGACTGGTAGTTCGAGCAGCTCGGTAACGGTCGCCACGTCGGCAAATCTTGTGGGTGTCAATGGTGATCTTTATTTGGCCGCGATTGTCAGCCGCTCCCGGCGGGTGGTGAGTTCCGTGAGCGGTTTGGGTTTGACGTGGACGCTGGTCAAAGCGCAATGCTCCGGGCGCAATCTCACTGGTGTAGAAGTGTGGATGGCGCAAGGCATACCGGCCGGCAACGGCACGGTGACCGCGACTTTTGCGTCCGCGCCGAGCAATGCCGTGATTGCCGTGTCGCGATATGCCGGTGTTGCGGCGGTGAATCCGCTGGGCAATGTCGTTGCGGGTAACACGGTCGGCGTCAATGGCGTTTGCTCCGGCGGCACTGACAATGCGGCGTACTCGTTTAATCTTACGGTGACGGGCAATGGCGCGGTAATTTATGGCGCCGCCGCCACTCGCAGCACGACGCATACACCGGGCGCCGGTTATACAGAACGCATCGAGATCGTGCAAGGCAGTTCTTCACCGGCCACCGTGGCTGTGCAAGATAAAAACGTGGCCGCGGCGGGAACGGGAATTCTCAACGGTACGTTCGGCAGCAACAATGATTGGGCGGTGGTGGGCATCGAGCTGAAGCCGCAGCTCTCGATGAGCAAGCGCGCGACGGAGGCGACCGGGCTTAGCTCCGCGCTGCCGGCCACTTTTCAATTGGGAGCGAATTATCCCAATCCATTTTGGAGCGAAGCGGCCTCGCGGATGGCGGGAATTCCCGGCACCATGATTAATTTCTCATTGCCGCAAGCGAGCCAGGTGCAATTGAATATTTATGATATCACCGGCAAATTGGTGCGCACGCTGGTTGCCGGCGAGATGGCCGCGGGAGCCTATTCGACGCGGTGGAATGGCCGCGATAATTTCAGCCAACCGGTGGCGGCTGGCATGTATTTGTATAAAATCGACGTGAAAAGCGCCGATGGCCACCATCTGTTTACGCAGACGCAGCGCATGACGTTATTGAAATAAAAGTCGGAAGCGAAAATCCAAAGTCCGAAACCGGATATGGATTGTGTTCTTAAAACCTCGAAAAGGTATTGACCGGTCATGCCGAGTGGCCGGTCAATTTCTCTTTTGGACAAACACCTATTTCATCGCACAGACATGAACAGAAAAGTTTTGCAGCGAGTGAGGGTAAGCACATCGCTCGCCATTTTCGGGACGATGTTTTTCAGCGCCGCCATGTGGTCGAATCCGCGGCCGGCGCTGACGCAAGCCGTTCCGGTCCAGGCGGGTTATCGTGATTTTTATTTTGGCAAGTCGGTGAACAACACGCCGACCGGCGAGAAACCGCAAAGTAAGCTGTGGTGGAACGACGGTGGATGGTGGGGAGTCTTGTGGGATCCGATTCGCCACACGAACACGATTCATCAATTCGATGCGGCGAAACAAAGCTGGACGAGCACGGGCACGGCGATCGATGAACGTTCGAATTCAAAAGCCGATGCGCTGTGGGAGGGAAAATATCTGTATATCGTTTCCCAAATTTTTACGCACACCCCGGGGCCGGCTGAAGATGCCGATGCCGGCCGGCTCTACCGCTATAGCTATCGCTCGGCGTCGAAGAGCTACAGTCTCGACGCCGGTTTTCCGGTGTTGGTCAATAATTCAA
>JAJVHT010000133.1:9840-23929 GCA_022072515.1 bacterium | reverse complement strand
CATACTCAATCGCCGTCCACACGAAAGGCACGGCAATCAAATAACCGTTCGGCCACAAGCGGCGCATCGGCAAAATCACAACGGCAAACACCGCATAGTACAGCGGATGCACGGTAATCGTCGCAATCGCGCCGGGCAGCGTCGTCCAGCCAATCCAATACAGCGTCGCCACACTGAGGCACAAGCCGACGCCATAACCCCAGCGAAAGGCATCGCCGGTGGTTTTATTCTCAATTAAAAGCAAAAACGGAATGACACCCCAATACGCGAGGAAGCCAAGCTCGAACGGCGGAAACGCAAAAGTCAGCGCCGCGGTGGTGAGCAACGTCAAACCTAAATCCCGGCGCATTATAGAGCAACCTCTTTTTTACGATTGGCCGATTCATACATCGCGGCGATAATGCGCATGCGTTCGAGGCCTTCTTCGCCGCTGGAAAGCATCGGCACGCCGTCGCGCAGGCAAGCGATGAAATGCCGCAGCTCGTTTTCGTAGGAATTTTTATAAAGATTCGTGGGCGTTTCCATTTTGGTTGGCGTAAGATTGACGAGGTTGCCGTGCAGTTCCTTGGTGACGCGAAACGGGTTCAATTGCGCATCGCCGCGCGTGCCCACCAAATTGGCATAAAACAAGTCTTCCTCCCGCAAGAACGTCCAACTCGTTTCCAAATTGAGGGTCGTGCCGTTGTCAAAATGCACCAGGGCGACGGCGGTGTCTTCAACTTCAAATTTGGCGACGTGGCTGTAGGTATGGGCTTTCACGCTTTTGGCTTTGGCATTGCCGAGCAGCCACAGCGTCATGTCAAGCATTTGCACCCCGAGATCCATCAGCACGCCGCCGCCGGAAATTTTTTTCTGAAACAGCCAGGCGTGCTCGGTATATTTCTTTTGCCGGCGCAGCCAGCCGGTTTTCGCGTAGAAAACGTCGCCCAGCTCGCCGCCGTCGACGAACGATTTGAGATTGGCGGCGTCGTAGCGAAACCGTACGTTCATGGCCACCATCAATTGCCGTTTGTGCTGGCGGGCAGCCCGCACCATTTTCTCGCCCTCTTCCACCGTGCGACTCATCGGCTTTTCCACGACCACGTGTTTGCCGGCCGACAGCGCATCGATCGTCAAGCGCTCGTGCAAGTTGGTCGGCACGCAAATGTCGACCGCGTCAATGTCGTCGCGCTTGAGCAATTCTTCATCTTTCGTGAAGAATTGCGGAATCTTGTATTTTTCCGCCACGGCCTTCGCGCGCGTTTTGACGGTGTCACAAACCGCGACCAGCTCCACATTTTCCAATTTTTTCCATACCGGGATGTGCGCCACCTGGGCGATCCAGCCGGCGCCGATAATTGCGACCCTTACCTTTTCCATGATTGCGTCAATTTAAAATTTTCACTTGAAAATTTTAAATTTCCAATTTGCCTTTCACCTAAGTCCGTTTAGTTCGTTACGTCCGTTTCAAGCTATCGAGATAACTCTGTAAAATAAACACCGCGGCCAGACGATCCACCTCGCCGCGTTTTGTGTGGCGCGCCGTGCGGCCCATCTCGCGCAACGCCCGCTCTGCCTGCACCGAGGACAGGCGTTCATCCCACGCCACCATGGGAATCGGCACGCGCGCGGCCAGCTCGCCCATCAAATCCCGCACCATTTTTGCCATCTCGCCTTCGCGGCCATCCATGTGGCGCGGCAGGCCCATGACGACGCAAACGATTTCATTTTGCTGAATGACGGCAACCAAGCGCCGGAGCAACTCCTTGCGCGATTGATAGTGCAACGTTTCCAAAGCGCGCGCAATGATCTGCAGCGGATCGCTCACGGCCAACCCGACTCGTTTCAGGCCGAAATCGACGGCCATGATGCGACCGGCGTATGTTGCGGACGGCTTCGCCGAATTATCTGATTCAAGAATTGTCAATGCGTCAAATCGCTGTGGAGTTAACTTTGCGCCGGCTTTTCCGGTTCGGCTTCCGGCGTATCCATTTCCTCCATCTCGTCGTCATCTTTCTCGTCGTCTTCATCCCAATCTTCTTCCCAATCCTCGTCGTCGTCCAAACCTTCCATTAAATCGGGCCGCGGCTTGATGTCGGTGAGCGGCTGCTTCAACACTTCTTTCAGCATCTTGCCGGCTTTGAAATGGGTTTTGCGGCGCGCCGGCACGTAAATAATCTCCCCGGTTTTCGGATTGCGCGCTTTCGGTTTCGGCTTCGTCGTTTTCACTTCAAAGACGCCAAAATCGCGGATTTCGATACGGACTTCAGGATTGGCCGCTTCCATAAATTCACGCAACGCCGTAAACACGCCATCGACGATCTTTTCCGTCAGGTAAATTTTTTCGCCGACGATTTTGGCCGTGCGTTTGGCTACATCTTTTTTGGTGATCGTACTTTTCATACAGACTCCTCAGTTTGCGTTTGTCCGATCGGAGACGGCGCCGTAAGCATCACCTACCGGCTCGCCGGCTCCGTCCAGCCGCTCAACGTTGATCACGCCGTTGACCTTGCTGATTTTATTGATCACACGGGTTAAATGCTGCAAATTTTCGACTTCGATAATAATGTTGCTGTGCACCAGCGCATCCTGCGCGCGCATCTCGACGCTGACGATGTTCGTATCGGTTTGCGAAATCGAATCACTCACGTCGCGCAGAAAATGCTTGCGGTCTTCGCCCAGCATGTGCAGGCGCACCATGAATTTTTTGTTTTCCTCAACGTCCCATTCCACCTCGATGTTGCGCTCCGGATTCTCCATGTGCTTGAGGATATTCTTGCAATCGGCGCGATGAATCACCACGCCCTGTCCCTGCGTCACAAAGCCGAGAATACGGTCGCCCGGCACCGGCTGGCAGCATTTGCCGAAGTGAATGAGCAAATTTTCAATACCCTGCACCCGCACCCCCTTGGCCGAACCCCGCGCGCGATTGAGAAACTTCTTGATGAAATTTTCATCTTTCTTCCCATTGTCACGCTTTTCCGGCGCGATGCGATTCACCACTTGTTGCGCGGAAATATCGCCGCAGCCGATGGCGCTAAACAGCGCCGCCACTTCGCCCAACCCATAACTCTGCGCAATCACCTTGAGATCGGCTTCGTCCTTTTTGATGTTCAACTGCTTGAATTGCCGGCTGAGAATCTCTTCACCCAGTTTCTGGCTCTGCTCCAACATGGATTCCTTAACCCATTTCTTGATCTTGGAGCGCGCCTTCGAGGTGCGGACGAACTTGATCCACTCCGGATTCGGTTTTTGATTCGCGCCGGTGATGATTTCCACCGAATCACCGCTGTGCAGCTTATAATTGAGCGGCACGATCTTGCCGCCGACCTTGGCGCCGAGGCAATGATAGCCGATTTTCGTGTGCACCGCAAAAGCAAAGTCGACCGGCGTGCTGCCGAGCGGCAACTTGAACAGATCGCCTTTCGGCGTGAACACAAAAACTTCATCTTGAAACAATTCAATACGCAGGTTTTCCATGAATTCCTGCGGATCGTTGATGTCGTGCTGCCAATCGATCATCTGGCGCAGCCACACCAAATGCTTATCAAGCTCGTCGTCCTTTTGTTTGCCTTCTTTATAACGCCAATGCGCCGCAATGCCTTCTTCGGAGGTGCGATGCATGTCTTCGGTGCGAATCTGAATCTCTACCATTTTGCCGCCCGGCCCGATCACGGTGGTGTGCAGCGACTGATACATGTTGGACTTGGGCGTGGCGACGTAATCCTTAAAGCGTTCTTGCACCGGCGTAAACAGGCTGTGAATGATGCCAAGCGCAAAATAACATTCTTCGACCCGCTTGGTGATGATGCGAATGGCTTGCAGGTCGTAAATTTCCTCGAACGACCTTTCCTTGCGCAGCATCTTTTCATAAATGCCGTAAAAATGCTTGGGCCGGCCGGTGATTTTAGCGATCACGCCGGCTTGTTTAAGCTCTTTGCGGATCGGCGCCGTAATGCGGCGAATATAGGCTTCGCGTTCCTCGCGCTTCTCCGCGATTTTCTGGACCAATTCCCAATACGCCTTGGGCGCCAGCGTTTTCAACGCCAAATCTTCCAGTTCCCAGCGCACTTTGGCAATGCCGAGGCGGTGGGCCAGGGGCGCATAAACGTCGCGCGTTTCAATCGCGATGCGCGCGCGCTTTTTCTCCGGCAAATATTCAATGGTGCGCATATTATGCAGACGGTCCGCAAATTTGATCAGAATGACGCGAATATCCTTGACCATCGACAACAGCATCTTGCGGAAATTTTCCGCCTGCCGCGCTTCGAGACTGTCGAATTTCAGCTCGGAAATTTTGGTGACGCCATCCACCAGCACAGCAACTTCTTTGCCGAATTTTTCCTCAACTTCGGCAATCGAAACGCCGGTGTCTTCCACCACGTCGTGCAACAAGCCGCCGGCGATGGTGAAATAATCCATGCGCAAATCACAAAGAATTTTCGCCACTTCGACGCAATGCTCAAAATACGGCGCGCCCGATTTGCGCAGTTGATCTTTATGCGCTTCCTCGGCAAAACGATATGCGCGCATCAACAAATCCGCGTCGACCGCATGATGGCTGTAACGGCGCAGCTTGCGCACGATCCAGCGAAAAGTTTTTTCATAAGTATCTTTATTATTCATGGCACAGCTCTCCCCGGAGCAAATCAAAAGATGTTGAGCGATAGCGCCACGCCATCCTTGTACGGACGTTATCCACGACTAAATGATAAAGCGCATTTCGTAAAACGGACCACATGAAAATTTGCGCTGCAAGAAATTCCCGGTTAAGAATGAACGATCCGCAACACCGCGTCTCAAAATGGCGATGATTCCATGGCCGGAAAATCAGCCCGGTCTTTCGCCAAATTGGTAAACAAAACGTAATCTTTGAGGAACATCACTTTCGCCGTGCCGGTCGGACCGTTACGTTGTTTGCCGATAATAATCTCACTGATGCCCTCGAATTCGACGCGGTCGTAAACTTCCGGGCGATAGATGAACATCACCACGTCGGCATCTTGCTCGATGGCGCCGGATTCGCGCAGATCCGAAAGAATCGGCCGGCGATCGCCGCCTCTTTGCTCCACCGCGCGTGACAATTGCGACAACGCAATCACCGGCACATCCAATTCTTTGGCCAACGCTTTCAAGGATTGCGAGATCATCGAAATTTCAATCTGGCGGCTCTCGACGTTACGCGGGCCACGAACGAGCTGAAGGTAATCAACAATGAACAAGCCGACTTTTCTTTCAGCCACCAGACGGCGGGCCTTGGCGCGAATTTCCATCACCGTCAGCGCCGGCGTGTCATCGATATAAATCGGCGCTTCCGCTAGCTTGCCGACAGCCAGGGCGAGCTTGGAAAATTGTTCGCGCGGCAATCGTCCCGTGCGCACCGCATGGGAATTCACCCGCGCCTCGCTGCAAAGCAAACGCAAGGCAAGCTGGTAATTGGCCATTTCCAATGAGAAAATGCCCACGCCGACATTGCCATCGACGGCGGCATTGCGCGCGATATTCAAACAAAATGCCGTCTTGCCCATCGACGGCCGGCCGGCGACAATGATCAAATCCGAGCGCTGCAAGCCCGAAGTCATTTCATCAAGCTCAGAGAATCCCGTCGGCACACCGGTAACCGCGCCGCGCCGCTGATGATACGATTCAATCGTATCGAACGTTTTGTGCAGAATCGGATTGATGAATTCGAAGCCGCGGCGCAGCCGGCGCTCGGAGAGGCTGAAGATGCGCTGCTCAGCTTTGTCCAATATATCATCGACGCGGTCTTTTTCTTCAAAAGCCTCGGCGCTGATTTCCGTCGCCACGCCGATCAAGCGCCGCAAGATTGCCTTTTCCAGCACGATGCGGGCGTGATATTCGATGTTGGCGGCAGAAGGCACACGCGCGACCAGTTCCGTCAAATAGTAATTGCCGCCGACGGCATCAAGCTGGCCACGGCGCTGCAGCTCGGCGCCGACCGTCAACACATCGAGCGGCTCGTTGTGCTCGAAGAGCGCCGACATCGCCACATAAATGTGCTGATGGCCGGTTTTGTAAAAGCACCAGTCTTCGAGAATCTCAAAGGCGCGGCTGGCCGCGTTGCTCTCTTGCAGCATGGCGCCCAACACCGCCACCTCCGCGTTGAGATCCTGCGGCGGCAGCCGATCAATAATTTGATCGGCGGTGGTGACGTTGCCGTTTCCGGCGCTGTTTTCTTTACGGGGCATATTTTTTATTCCGCTGAATGGGCTTAATCCGCTTAAAAAAACGGCGAATTCATCGAGCGGGGATCATTATTTTACTGAACAGATTTTACTTTGAGTGCAGCGTTACTACTCTAGTTTTACGCGTTTTTTTTAGTTTTTGCGTGCGGCTGATGCAATGATTGATGACGCGACGGATGCAAATTATTATCAGCCTCTGTAAAAAGCGCCTTTTCCACGACGCGCGGCAGCTTGATTGGGATAAACCGCGAAGCCGAATATCCGTAATTTTCACCGCTTTCGTCAATCACACACATGTAACCATGTAAAGCAGCATTATCGTCGGGTAAAGTGCGATATAACTTTCCCTTCTCAAGCGAAGCTTTGTTGCCCTCATTGTTGATACAGACGGCGTAATGCAGCGTTGAAGTCATTTTGGTTTTCATGTCTAATCAAGCAAAGGAAGTTTAAGCTCTCTCTTTCCTATACCATGCGCTTCATACCAATATATTTCTGCTTTGTGTATCGTATTGTCCTCAAGAATCACTGTTGCAAACCCTTTCAATTTTCGCCGGCGCCCTCTGCCCTACTGTTTATTGAGCCGTTTTGCATCACGAATCCCATGTCCAACTGCAATGGGTTCAATACCGGTAATCTTCCCGATGATTTTGAAATCCATTGGAACAAATCAATTTAGTTCCAACGCCCGCTCATAAATCTTGAACGCCACGGCCAATTTGGACATCACTGCCAATTCCTGTATCTGCCCAGAACGATCCACCAGCGTCACGCGATTGGTTTCCACGCCGAAGCCGGCGCCGGCGTGGCGAGGATTGTTGAGCACGATCAGATCAAGCTTTTTGCGGCGGAGTTTGTCTTTGGCGTTGTCCAGCTCATTTTCAGTTTCAACGGCGAAGCCGATGTGCAGCGCACGATTTTTCTGCTCGCCGAGCGTCGCGAGAATGTCGACGGTGCGCTCGAATTCCATTTGAAAACTCGCGGCGTTTTTTTTCATTTTTTCCGGCGCGGCGCGGCGCGGCCGATAATCGGAAACGGCCGCGGACATCGCCAGCACATCCACGCCGGGATAATGCTGCTGGACGGCATCGGCCATTTCCGCCGCGGAAACAACCGGCACGAACGCCACACCATAAGGCGGCGTCAAATGGGTCGGGCCGCTGATCAGCGTCACATGCCCGCCCAGCGCGCGCGCCGCTTCGGACAGCGCAAATCCCATTCGTCCGGTGGCGGGGTTGGTGATCATGCGCACCGGATCGAGATATTCCTCCGTGCGCCCGGCCGTTACCAAAACTTTTTTGCCGGCTAACGGTTTGTGCTGTTGCAGCGCGGCTAAAATTTCGGAAAGAATGCAATCCAATCTGGCCAATCGTCCCCAACCTTCGCCTTCCGCCGTCGTGGCCAAAGCGCCGAATTCCGGATCAACACAAAGATAGCCGTTTTCTTTCAATAAACTAACATTGCGCTGCACCAGCCGATCTTCCCACATGGCGGTGTTCATCGCAGGACAAAGTACAATCGGAACCCGGCTGGCGCGGACAGTCGCACTCACCGGATCGTCGGCAAAGCCATTGGCCAGTTTCGCCAGCAGATTGGCCGTCGCCGGGCAAAGGACGATCACTTCCGGCCAGCGCGACCAGTCGATATGCTCAATGGCGGCATTTGGTTCTTGCCCCGCTTTTCCGTATTGATGTTCCAAGGAAGCCGGGGCCGGCGCAAAAAGATTGGTTAAAACCGGCTGTTCACTCAAAGCAGCGAACGTCAACGGCGCAATAAACTCCGTGGCGCGCGACGTCATCATCACACGCACATGGGCGCCGCGCCGCCTCAGCTCACGCACCAATTCGCAACTTTTGTAGGCAGCGATGCCACCACTGACCCCCACCAAAATTTTTTTTCCGCTAAAGGGCATTGCCGATCGTTCCGCTTGTCAGCACAGAAAAAATAAAATAAAGGGGCGAAGCTATTTCTTCGCCTCATCTTCAGCGGGTTTTTCCGCATAACGATGATTCAAGCGGCCTGCCATCATTTCTTCCAGAGCCAGCGTTGTCGGTTTCGGCAGCTTGATATATTTGACCGGCTGCGCCTGCCGCTCTTCCTGCGTTTCCATGCTGTCATCGTCGCTGTCGTCGTCGTTCACATTGTCCATGCTGCTGTCATAGCCGGTTTCCTGTTCGATCAGGCGCTTTTGTTCGTCGTTGATTTGACGCGCCCGCTTGGCGATAATCATGATCGCTTCGTAAATGTTGGTGCTGTGTTTCTTTAATTCTTCGATAGGAATGGTGCTTGCCATGTAAAATCTCCGTGTAAAATATGTTTGCCGGATGGCTGGTTTGCCGGTTAACGATATTGGTTAATAATCGCTCTCACCTCGGCCACCGTATCGTCTAATTGATGATTGACCACGACGTGGTCATAAAATTTCGCCTTTTGCATTTCCAGCGCCGCATTCTCCAAGCGGGTTTTAATCGCTTCCGGAGAATCGGAGTTGCGCCCCAACAAGCGGTCACGCAACGAAGCCATCGACGGCGGCTGGATAAAAATCAAAATCGCGCGCGCACCGTATTGATTTTTGACGTTAATCCCGCCTTCCACGTCGATGTCCATGAAAACAAACTTGCCCGCCGCCATCCAATTTTCCACCGGCGCTTTGGGCGTGCCATAAAGATTGCCGTGCACGCGCGCCCATTCGATAAATCCGTCTTCGCAAGTGCGCGCCGCAAACTCCTCGGGCGACAAGAAGTAATAATCACGGCCATGCTGCTCGCCGGGGCGCGGCCCGCGCGTCGTGGCCGAGATCGAATAAACAAAATCCGCTTCACAATTTTCCAACAACCGTCGGATCAGGGTTGTTTTCCCGCCGCCGGAGGGCGCGGAAATCACCACGAGATAGCCGTTCTTACTGTGGCCGGCGCTGTCGTATCCAGCCATTGTTTCGCGATCCCGATTTTCATTGCCATTGCTGTCGTTGTCGTAGCTGCGGGACATGGTCTCACTCGATGTTTTGAATCTGCTCGCGCAGTTTTTCGACTTCCTCCTTGATCGCCACCACTAAATGAGCAATTTGCGCATCATTGGCTTTCGCGCCGATCGTATTGGCCTCGCGATTCATTTCCTGCAACAGAAAATTCAGTTTGCGTCCCGCCGGCTCCGGATCGCCCAAGGCCTCGAGAAAAAGCGTGTTATGGCTCTGAAAACGCGTACACTCTTCCGTGATGTCGACGCGATCCGCCAGCAACGCCACTTCCAACTCCAGCCGGGTGCGATCCAGCTCTTTTGTATCGACCATCGCGCACAGCCGTTTGTAGAGTTTCTCGAATTCGATTTTGCTGCGGCTGGCGGCACAAGTTTTTATACTTTCAAGCTTTTCCTGCAAGCCGCTGATGCGAGCGCGTAAATCATTGATAATCTCCTGCCCTTCGCGCACGCGCATCGTATTCATTTCATCGATGGCGAGCGCCAGCGCTTTTTCGACGCACGCCCACGCCTGCTCTGGGAGCGCGCCCTCTTCGGCGATCGTCAGAATATCCGAGAATTGCAGCAGATGCTCGAGCGTCACCGGTCCCGCCAAATCGAGTTTTTTGATCAGCGTTTCCAACAGATGCTTGTAGCGTAGCGCGGTTTCCTCGTCGACGCTCAGCCCCAGTTCGGTTTCCGTTTCCGATTTCAGCGTCACGGCCACGTTGATCCGGCCGCGGTTGACTTTGGTGCGTACCAAATCTTTGACGGCCTGCTCATAAGCGCCCATACCACGCGGCAGGCGCATGGCAACGTCGAGATAGCGATGATTGAGTGAACGCACTTCAACCACAGCCTCATAGCCATCCACACTGTATTGCCCCCGCCCAAAGCCGGTCATGCTAATGATCATAACCCAATTCTTTTTAGTAATGATTATCTCCGCCACCCCGACTTTTTCCGGCCTGCTGCGTTTAATTTAATTTCAAGCTGGCCGGAGCGTCTCTGAAAAGGGAAGCCGGGAAGTTACAAGCCCTTCCATAGCTAAATAAGTCACAATTTAAACTCAACTTAGATTTTACGAAAAATAGCGTTAAGATTCAACAGAATTTTTGTCTTTTTTAAGGGTACGGGTTAAGGAAGGTGCTGGCAGGAAAAAGCGTTCACCACAGAAAAAAACCAGCCTTTGGACCACGCCAAACGGTGGCAACTCTAATGTTTTAAAAATTCGTGCACTAACGGATCACGGATTAAATCCGTGATCCGTTGTCCAAATCTTCTAAAGGCTTCACAAGAATAAACTTACCGTGGCCGGCGGTATTTCAATTCTTCAATGGATAGGCGGGCCGAAATTCGGTGGGTGTCGCCGAGATCGCTGTGGCTTAGGAAGGCATAGTCAATCTGTAATTTGGGCAAACTGATGCCCGCTCCGGCAGCAAAATCTCCGACATCCGAACCAAAGCGAAAGGCAAAAGCATCGCGTTGGTATTCCCAACCCAAATGCGAATCCAAACTAACCGGGCCGGCGGAAAATTGCGATGCAAAATCCCGGCCTTCGAAGCGCACTTCAAAATCGATTGCCGGCGACATGGAGCCGCCGAGCATGGGGACCGCCAGGGGATAGCTGACGCCGGCTTTCATTGCCGGAACAATCAACTCCCGGCGGCCCGTATCCCAGGCAAGAATCGTCGAGGTAATGTCCTGCAAATTGAGCCCGAACTGCAAATTTCCCAAGGGATTGTAAAGCGCCGCAATATCAAAGCCGAGTCCCCACGCTGAGTGATCGCCCAAGCTTTTGTGGAGAATCTTAATGTTCGCGCCAAAAGAAAGATTGCCGGTGCGTTTGACGGCGTAGCTGAGAAAAAGCGCATATTCTGCGTCAGAAAAAGTACGCGCGATATAGGGACGGTTGGTGGGGCTTAATTTGGCATTGGGATTTTCTAACTTGGTTTCCGGAATGTCGTCAACGCCAAGTCGAATCAAGCTGAGGCCGAGGCTGCGATGCGGCCCAAACGGAATGGCGAAGCTGCCGAAGTCATATTTCACCACCCCGGCAAATTGCTCCGCATGCATGAGCATCAATTGTGGATATTCGATATTCACCAAGCCCGCGGGATTCCAGTACGTCGCGCTCACATCCCGGGCGAGGGCGCTGTATGCGCCGCCCATGCCAAGCCCGCGGCCACCCGCGCCGAGGTTGAGAAATTCACCGCCATATTTGGCGACTTTGAAACCGCCGGCAGCGTGGGCACTGGAAAAAATCAATGTGATGGCAATGAACAAACTCAATCTAAAAATACGCATTATAAACTCCAACAAATGATTAGTTTCTACTTGAACTCATGCAACCAGCGCGTTTGATTTCTCAATTCGGCGGACGAACTGTCCGTTTAATAATTTTACCCCTTGTGCTCGCAGACCCAAACCTCATTTGCCCAATAAGACAAATCTTACCTTAAATTCAACTGCTCAATTTATTTAGAGTTTCCTTCCGAGGCCAACTTTTGCAAGCTTGCCAGTTTTTGCAAAGCTTCCAAGGGTGTCATTTGATTAACATCAAACTCCAACAAAGCCTGCCGCAGATGCCGCTCATGCTCAGCGAAAATATCCATTTGTTGAGGGCGCGGACGATGGTTCGTTTGCACAGATGGCAATTCGTCACGCTCAATCGCCTGTTGCTCCAAAGTGGCCAGCACTTGTTTCGCGCGCTGAATCACCGGTTTCGGCAAGCCCGCGAGCTGCGCGACTTGAATGCCGTAACTGTGATCGCTGCCGCCTTCAACAATCTTACGGAGAAAAACCACTTGATCGCCCCACTCTTTCACCAAAACATTATAATTCTTCACCCGTGAGTGACGATTGGTCAACTCATTCAATTCGTGATAATGCGTAGCAAACAGCGTGCGCGCCGCGACTTTTGCGTTGTCATGCAGATATTCGACCACGGCCCAGGCAATCGACAGGCCGTCATACGTGCTGGTGCCGCGGCCGATTTCATCGAGAATCACCAGGCTGCGCGCGGTGGCATTATGCAGAATATTCGCGGTCTCATTCATTTCGACGAGAAACGTGCTCTCGCCGCCGGCCAAATTATCCGAGGCGCCCACGCGGGTAAAAATTTTATCCACGGCGCCAATGCTCGCCTTTGCCGCCGGCACAAACGAGCCGATTTGCGCCATCAACACGATCAGCGCCACCTGCCGCAAGTAGGTCGATTTACCCGCCATATTCGGGCCGGTAATGATGATAATCTGGTGGCCGGTGTCGTCGAGATAGGTGTCGTTGGGCACGAATTTCTCGCCAAAGGGCAACAATTTTTCCACCACCGGATGCCGGCCATCTTTGATTTCAATCGTCGCCTCATCCTTGATGACGGGCCGGCAATAATGCTGCTCGCCCGCCAATTCCGCCAAGGCCAGCAAACAATCGAGCCCGGCCATCAAGCGCGCATTTTCTTGCAAAGCGGTCGCGTGCCCGGCAACTTTTTGCCGCAGGCGATCAAACAATTCATATTCGAGCGCGACCATCTTTTCTTCGGCCTGCAAGACTTGCTCTTCGTACTCTTTCAGCTCCGGCGTAATGAAGCGCTCGGCGTTCGCCAGGGTTTGTTTGCGAATATAATTGGGCGGCACTTTTGCCAAATTGGGATTGGTGACTTCGATGTAATAACCGAAGACTTTGTTGTAGCCCACTTTCAAAGAGCCAATGCCGGAGCGTTCACGTTCCGATGTTTGCAATTTAGCAATCCAATCTTTTCCAGACAAGGACAAACTGCGCAAGCGGTCCAATTCTTCCGAATAACCGGCGCGCATGATGCCGCCATCCGTTACGATGAGCGGCGGGTCATCAACAATGGCGGCAGCCAGTTCCTGGGTCAAGGCGGCCAACTCTTGCAGGCCGGAGAAGGCCGCGCGCAACAGCGGCGTTTCAAATCTCTCCAAACTTTTTTTCAGTTCGGGAATTTTCTGTTGCGCGAAACGCACGGCCAGCAACTCGCGCGCATTCGCCCGCGCGGTGGTGACCTTCGCGACCAGGCGTTCAAGATCGCCCATGCCGCGCAGCAATTCGGCAATGCTGGCGCGCTCGGCTTTCTTTTCGATCAACTCCTCAACCGCGTCGAGCCGCGCATTGATTTTATCGACCTCGCGCAGCGGCTGCAAAATCCACTGCACCATCCGCCGGCCGCCCATCGCCGTGCGTGTGCGATCCAGCACACTCAGCAACGTGCCTCTTTGATCATCATTGCGCAGCGAACGCACCAATTCCAAATTGCGCCGGGTGGCCACATCGATGGCGACGTGCTCGCGGTTGTTGAGCCGCGTAAGCTGGGTAAAATGCGCCAGCTCGCTTTTTTGATTTTCCTTCAAATAAGATAACGCCGCTCCCGCCGCGCAAATTCCGGCGGTCAAGTCGTCGCAGCCGAAGCCCTTCAACGTCAACGTTTGAAAATGCTTGGTTAGCTTTTCGTAGGCATAGTCATAGGCAAACTGCCAGCCTTCGCGGCGCGTGACGAGAAGCGCGGCGTTCGTCAAAACTTTTTGGCGCAGCCAATCCGCGTGTTCTTCGGCAATCAGAATTTCGGCGGGTTCGATGTGCAAAATCGCTTCGCGCAAGCCACCGTCCGCCGATTCCAGCGGAACTTCGCCGACCATGAATTCGCCGGTTGAAATATCCAGCTGCGCCAGTCCGGCGATTTTTTGCAAGGGGTGAATGGCCAACAAAAAATTATTGCGCCGGCTGCTCAACAAATCGTCGGCCAAAATGCTGCCCGGCGTCACCACTTCGGTGACTTCACGCTTGACCACGATTTTCGCCAACTTCGGATCTTCCACCTGCTCGCAAATCGCGACACGATAGCCGGCGCGAATCATTTTGGCGAGATAGGGATCGAGCGCGTGATGTGGAAATCCGGCCAGCGGCACTTCCGCGGCTTTGCCGTGCGCCCGTGA
>JAJVHT010000133.1:0-9740 GCA_022072515.1 bacterium | reverse complement strand
GGCCGTCCGGGTTACGCTTCAACCTCCATCAACTCCAACTGAAAACCTTCATCGGTTTTGACCAACACGTCGATTTTCTTCTCCGCCTCTTGCAATTGCAATTGGCATTGTTTGTATAGCGTCATGCCCTCTTCAAAAACTTTGATTGCCTCGTCCAACCCGATACGGCCCTGTTCGAGTTGTTGGACAATCGCTTCGAGCCGGTTCATCGCGGCTTCAAACGACATTTTTTTACTCATCCGTCCTTGCTCCATCCTTAAAAAGTTCGCGCTGGGAAAATTATCTAATCGATTTCTTCACCTTCTCCACTTTGGCGTCGGCGCTGCCAACGGCAAACTGAATATGAATCACGTCAGCGGCCTGCAATTCTTTCGCCGCATGCACCAATTTTTTATCCGGCTCACGATAAACAATTGCAAAACCGCGCTGTAAAATGTTTTCGTGGCTTAAAGCGCGCAAACGCTGTTCTTTGGTCTGCAATTGTTGTTTCCAAGCCGCCAGCCGGTTTTTCATGGCCAGCAACATCCGGCGCTGCAAATCATCAAGCTGCTGGCTGCGTTGGCGCACCTGATCAATAGGCCGCCGCAAACCATAACTCGAGGCGAAACGATTTAAACGTTCGCGTTGTATTTGCACAAAACCTTGCAGATGCAACAGCAGCTTGTGCCCGAGAAATTGCAACTGCCGTTTAACCTCCACCACCTCCGGCACCACCAGCTCCGCTGCCGCCGAGGGCGTTGCCGCGCGCACATCCGCGACAAAATCACTGATACTGAAATCAATTTCGTGGCCGACGGCGGAGACAACGGGAATTGAACTGGCGTAAATCGCGCGTGCGACAATCTCTTCATTAAAAGCCCACAAATCTTCCAAGGAGCCGCCTCCCCGGCCAACAATTAAAACATCAACTTCGCGGTATTCATTAAACTCGGCAATGGCCCGGGCAACTTCCACCGCGGCGCCTTCACCCTGCACCCGCACCGGCCGCAAAATAATTTTTATCGCCGGCCAGCGCCGCCGCAGGATGCTGACCAGATCGCGAATCGCCGCGCCAGTCGGCGAGGTGACGATGCCAACGGTGCCGGGAAATGGCGGCAGCAGTTTTTTATGCGCTTCGTCAAACAAGCCTTCGGCATGCAAGCGCCGTTTGAGCTGCTCGAACGCCATTTGCAGCGCGCCCACGCCGGCGGGTTGCAGGTCCGCCACATCGAATTGATATTGGCCGCGCTTTTCATAAACCGTGACCTGCCCAAAGGCCAAGACTTGCATGCCGTCTTGCGGCAGAAAACGCAAGCCGCGATTGCGCCCCGCCCACATGACGCAGGGAATTTGCGCGTATTCGTCTTTCAACGAAAAATAAAAATGCCCCGAGGTGTGGCGCTTGAAATTGGAAATTTCACCGGTAATCCACACCGGCGCGAGTCCGGTCTCCAGCAGCATTTTGATTTGCTGCGTGAGTCCCGCAACCGTCAATGTTTCCGGCTTGGGCTCGGCGCGGCGAAAATCAAAGAATTCCAACCCACGTTCCTAATAAAATATGCAACGAAAAGGGAACCGCAACGAAAAAGGCATTAGATTGTGTTGTGCTTCTCTTTTCATTGCAAGCCATTTCCAAATTATATTACTTGCCGGTGAGTTGCGGGCGCCCGGCGCGCAACCAGGCGGTGTACCAATAACTCGCCACGGCGGTGGCAGCGGCGCTCATTTGCTGCTCGGCAATCGGGCCGGCGACGGCAAAAAGCTTTTCATAATAGGCGTCGTCAAAATCTTCGCGCGCTTTATAAATGCGTTGCGGGTCGCGGGCGTGCGTGTCTGCACGCAACAGATTATCGGCCCAAATGTAACTGTTTAAAATAATTTCGAAGGCCGCCGCAGTTGGATTGGCAATCGAGTCGACGCCGTTCGGCGTGAGCTGAATGCGGCCCTGATGGCGTTCGATCATTTGCCATTCAAAGCGGCTGTGAATGCCGTTATTGCCCGACATTTGGCCGTCATAATTTTCGCTGGAATGCAGCGGCATGTGCAAATCGGCGACGTAATGGCCGAGATCAACCGAGAATTGAATGATATCTTTGGTTCGGTTTTGGCGCATCGCCACGACTAACGAATCCAGCACTCGCGCAACATTCCACGGCGCGTCGCCGTACTGCAACAAGGTGTCGGCGCTGAATTTTTGCACGGCGGCTTGATAATCACGCGGCATTTCCACAAAAGGATAACGCCCGTAATGATCGATGTCGATGTAATGATGAAACTCTTCATTTTTCACACGCCGGCGCCGCAGGTCCGGCTCCGTGGATTTCTCAATGACGGAATCGGCAACGCTTTGATAAAAACCGCGCAGCGGCAACGGCAGCAGCCTGATCGCCTCGCGGTGAATCCATTTATGCGCCACGAAACCCCAACTCCAAATGGCCGCCGGAAAAATCAGCACGAGGAGAATAAAACCAATTTGCCAAAACGGCTGTAATTTTTTCACGTGATCTTGTCCTTTTTCTGCAAAATGTTTTTGGCATAAATACCATTACTGGGAGAATTGAGCAGGTGCGGCAAAGGCAGATAAATAGAAAAAGTCGTGCCATAGCCCACTCGCGATTCAACGGTGATGCGGCCGCCGTGATCGCCAACAATGTGCTGGCAAATCGCCAGGCCGAGGCCCGTGCCATCCGGCTTGGTGGAAAAAAACGGGTTGAAGACATTTTCCAAAACGTTCGGCGGGATGCCGCTGCCGGTATCACGCACCACGATTAAAACTTGATTGGGCTCAAAAGACTGCGTCGAAATTTCAACCACACCGGAGCCGGTGATGGATTGAATGCCGTTGCGCAGCAAATTAACCAGCATTTGATTGATTTGAATCGGATCGAACAAAAGTTGCGGCAAACCGGCGGCGAGCGTTTTGATCAACTTCACCTGCCGCTGCTCGGCTTCGGTTTGCAGCAAATTGCAGACATCTTCAATAATGAGATTCACCTCCGCCAACTGAAAGGAGGGCTTGGGATATTTGGTGAAATGCATGACGTTGGCGAGAATCCGTTCCAACCGCATCACTTCTTCGGCAATGATCTCGGCGACGTTAAGAATGTTTTCATTATCTTTTGCCAGCCGCCGCAGCGAACGGGCAAAACCGCCAATCGCCACGAGCGGATTGCGAATTTCGTGCGCGACATGCCCCGCCATGTTGCCAATGGCCGCCAGCCGCTCGGCATGCACCAGGCGTTCGTGCGTCGTCTGCAGCTCTTTGTACGCGGCTTCGAGCTTGTGCTTTTCCTGCTCCAACCGGCGATTCGCATCGGCGCGTTCAATCACCTGCGCCGCCTGGCTGGCAAAAATCTCCAGCGTCGCAATCGCATCGTCATCGATTTTCTGCGTGCTGTAAAGATGATCGGCAATGATCATGCCGATGAGCCGGTCTTTCGCCACCAACGGCACGGCGATGAAATCACGCAGCTCCAGGTTCTCAAAAAACTTTTGGCAACTCGCACAGACGCTTTGATTCGGCGTGCCGTGATAGTGGCGTTTGCGGCGAATGGTGGCGACAAAATCGGAATCTTCCGCGGTGAGCAATAGCTTTTGGGCGCGCACGCGGTTGTTAAAAACATTGTCCGCCTCCGGCCGGCGCCTGCCATATTTTATCAAAAAATCTTCCAGCGAAAGATGCTCGTCCTTCAGCTTCTCCCAGATGCGGCGCGCTTCTTCGCCATCGGCCGGCCCGACGCCCATCCGTCCCACGAAATAGAAACCGGTTTCATCCGGCAGAAAAATCATGGCGCGATTGAAACCGAGCGCCGGCCCGGCGGTCAAACCGGTTAAAATCAAATGCAACAATTCATCCAGATTGATCGCCCCCTGCAACGCCAGGCCGATGGTCGTGAGCATGCGCAACTGATACTCATGCTTCTGGCTGTCCGTCACATCTTCAACGATGCCCAGCACGCCGTCCATTTTTTGTTCGGATTGCCACAGGGGCACGGCGTGAATATGCAGCACCACGAGTTGGCCATCCGGTTTGTGAAAATTGAAATCATGCACCTTCCACGCCTTTTGGCCGGTATTGACGCGCGCGACGGCGGTCCGCAAAAAAGTTTCGCGTAAGTTGTCCTGCGCAAAAACGCTGCCGCCCACCAGAGTTTCCGTGGTCAGGCCCAACAATTGACAGAGCGTAGGATTGGCTTTGCGAACAGTGCCGTGGGCATCGGTAGAAAAAATGCCGATGGGGGCGTTGTGCAGAATGAGCGCCAAATAATCACGCGTGGCGTCAACCTCAGCGCGCAGTTGCAGGTTGCGCTGGCGGATATCACTGAGGATGAATATATTTTCAATAATATTGGCCAGTTCGCGCAAGCCAAACGGCTTGTACAAATAAGCGCTGACGCCGCACTCGATCAGTTTTTTCTTTAAATTCTCGTCTGCGCCATGCCCGGTCAGCATAACGACCGGCGTGGCGCGCACCGTTTCATACAGCGGATTGGTGGTCAGCTCGTGAAAAACTTTCTCGCCATCCATATCCGGCAGCACGAAATCGAGCAGCACCAACGCGGGTTTTTCTTGAAGAATAAGGGCGAGGCCGGCAGCGCCATCATACGCCGAAAGCAAACGATAACCGACTTTTTGCAGATGAACGCGCGCCAGATCGTGCAGCGTCGCCTCATCGTCGATCATGAGAATTGTCAGGGGTTCGCTAGCGGACATCAAACCTCCCTTTGAAGAGCTTCCATCCCGCCGTTTCCATTGCCATTTGGAAAGGCGGGATGAAACCACACTCATCTGAGTTTCTTTTTATGGCGATTTTTTCTCAGACGTTTTTTACGTTTGTGCGTGGCAATTTTATGCCGTTTACGCTTTTTACCGCTGGGCAAGAGCTTTTCACCTCCTTCACTGTTATTTTTTTATGAATGCAAATTGATTTTTTGTTCGTCATTGGGGATGGAGATATCGCCTCGGCAACTTGGTAAGACTCGGTTGCAGCGTTATTTCCGTCTTTATATTTCGGCTTATCATTGCCATAATCTCAGCAGAAATTTTAAGGCAGCGCCGGCGCAGGCTCTTTTTCCGGCAAGCCGTGTTTGACGCTCTCGCGCAACTCTTTGGCAGGACGAAAGACAACGGCGCGATAGGCAGGAATTTCCATCTTTTCACCGGTTTGCGGATTGCGCGAAAGCCGGGAGCGGCGGTGAACGGGATTAAAACTGCCAAAACCGCGCAGCGTCACGCGCGCGTCATTGCTCACCGCCCAATTGATCGTCGCTAAAAAGCCATCAATGACCGCAGTGGTCTCAACTTTGGTCAAACCGGTGCCTTCAGCGACGATGTCGACAATCTGCGTTTTAGTGACGAGTTTATTTTCACTCACTTGACCCTCCGTGGAGAAGTTAGTCGGTTGGTCTGTTAGCCGATTAAATTCGTTCTGATCACTTGGATTAGTCAGACTCTCATCCATGCCCACACGAACATGAACCGCAGCCACAAGCATGGCCGCCTTCTCCGCGCGTTGGCATCGCGTCATTGGCGCCGGACGCTGCCGCAAACAATGAAATCAAACGATTGACTTCCTGCGCCCCGCATTGGGGGCACTGCACCACCGCCGCTTTCGTCTCAAAAACCAATTCCTCAAAACGTTTTTCACACGCCGGGCAATAATATTCGTAAATTGGCATACAAACTCCACTGCGCTTGTTAGTATTCAGAGGCTCCGAATCGTCGTCCGGATTAAATTTTTCTTTGGCCGCTTTAACCGCTACCATGAACCGGCAAATCCCGCCATGGCGGGACTGCCCAGCCGCATTTCTACAACACCCACTGATACCGCAAAACCGGCAGCGTTTGCAAGCGAATCACCTGTTCTTCCAGATCGCCGAACAGCAAATCCCAAATCGTCACTTTGCGTTTGTGCGAGGTGACCACGCGCGGTCGGCCTTCGATACCCGTCACCGCCGCCGCGAGCGCCACCGCATCTTGATAGGTGCCGAGCACATCAACCAAACCGAGTTCCCGCGCTTGCTGCCCGGTGAAAACCCGGCCATCGGCATGTTTCAATACTTCGGCCTTTTCCATGTGCCGGGCGTCCGCGACCACGCCGACGAATTGCTGATACGCATCGTCGACATAGCTCTGAAAATATTTGCGATCTTCTTCCGTCATCGGCCGAAACGGCGAGCCGCTGTCTTTATATTTGCCGCTCTTGATCACGTCGAAGCGGACGCCGATTTTGTTGAGCAATTCCGTCATGTTGATCATTTCAGAAATGACGCCGATGCTGCCGGTGGTGGTGCCGGGGTTGGCCATGATGGTGTCGGCCGCGCACGCGACATAGTAACCGCCGGAAGCTGCGACGGAACCCATCGAAGCAATGACAAATTTACCGCGCTGCCGCACCCGTTTGGCGGCTTCGTAAATTTCCTGACTCGCGGCCACGCCGCCGCCGGGACTGTTGATGCGGAGAATCACGGCGGCAATCGAGCCGTCCTCTTCAAAACGCGCCAACTCGTCAACCGCATGTTTGCTGTCAAGAATGACGCCCTCGACCTCGACGACGCCGACGCGCTGGCCCGTGCGCAAATCGAAATTATCTTCCGAAATGCCAAAAAACAGCGAGGCAAAAAAGAAGACAAAAACAGCCAACGCCGCGATTAACAGCAAGCCCAAAAACCAATCTCGCCCACGCGCCATACAAAATCCTTCTTCCCGATGAAGATTCTTGCCCATTGTAAATTGGCAATGGACAATTTAAAATTTGAACTGATTTCGGCTGTGGCCCAATTTAGGTTCGCCCACAACCAATTGAATGATAAACAAAAATCACCTAAAAGTCAACACGTCAATTGTTGATCAACACAAACTTGGCGGTTTCCTGAAAACTGCCGGCCCAAAAACGCAGAAAATAAACGCCGCTGGCCGTCGGGTTACCGGCGTCATCGCGCCCATCCCAAAGGAGTTGGTTGGAATAAACGCCGGCGCCCAACTCGCCCAATTTAAAACTGCGAATGACTTTTCCATCTTCGCGCAGAATGGCGGCCTGCACCGACAGGCGCGAGCTGAGGCGAAACGGAAAAAAGAGCAAGCCTTTGCCGCGAAACGGATTCGGCCGCGGTTTTTCCAGCAAATTGGCGATCTCCAATTTGCCGGCCAATTTTACTTGCAATTGAAAATTGGAAAAAATCGACTGGCCGTTACTGGCCGGCAAGCTGGTGTTGACGACGGCGACAATAACAGTGTCTTCACGGGAGGCCGCCGCCACGTTAATCGGCGTCAAGCCGGCGCCGCTCTGCGAAACATATTGCTGCTGACTGTTCTTCGAAATCGCCGTAACCATCCACCGGCTCGGCTCGCTGGTTTGCAGCACCACCTGGATAGCCTGCGGATTGCGAATGGCGCGATAAAAAAACGCGGAAACGGAAGAAAGCCCGTCATTGATCAAACTGTCGCGCGACACACTGACGGTTCGCTCAATTTTGAGCTGCGGATAGCTCGCCCCCTCCTCAAAATAACGCACCGCATCCGCGCGGGCGCCGGTAAAATAACACCAGGTGTTAAATTCGCTGAACGCCTGCGTAAATGGAATGGCGTAGGGCGCCCCTTCCAACACCGTTTTAAAACTTTGTATCGCCGACGCCAGTTTGACGTTCTTCCACAAATCGAGCATGATGCGCGAGGTGCCCGTGCGTTTGACTAAATAATGCAGCCACACCACCGCCTCATAACCGCTGGTTTCATGCAACGGTGTATCGGGATTATTGAAAAATGCCCGCAAATAAAAAAGATAATCGTTGACCTCGTCATAAGCAAAATCTTCAAACCACGTTGAAGACATTTCGAGAAAATACGTATCTTCGCTGCGGTAGCGATATGCCAATTGCACGCCGTGAAAATATTCGTGCGCCACCGTCACCCGCAGCGCCGGAATGCCGGTGGTGTTGTAGCCGACGAAATCATTGTCGACAAAAGAATAGGACGGCGCCCGGCCATTGGCGTCCAAAAATTCCCAAGCGGTGCTGCCGTACTCGCTGTTGGGGCGGTTATTCACATAGAAATCGTATTCCGGGCCATCGACGCCCTGATCGCTCAGCGGCAGGTCGAAACCGAGCTGATTGTGCAGCAAATCATAAGCGCGTTGCGCCGCCAAACCGGCTTCGTAAATATAATCGGGCACGTTCTGCACCTGGGTCGCCGCCGGATTCACGGCGTCAGGGCCGGTGGTGGTGTAATGAAATTTAAACCGGCCATCCGGCGTGACATACGACAGCGGCAGACTCGGGCGTTGAAACGTCGCCTTTAGCAGCGCCTGGAACTGCGGTTGCCGCGCCGCGGATTGTTGCAGCGCCGCAAACTCGGGAAGTCCGCATTTGCTATGCAGTTGCGGATCAGCAGTCGTATTTGAAACGTGGTGCAGCAAGTTTTCCTCGCGGTTCTGTCCCCAGGCCGTCACAACACCGGCAACGAGAAGCCAGCTCAATAAACGCATCATAAACAATTCACTTTCTCCGAAAGCTAAAAGTTAAAGGAACTCCTGTAAATCCGAAACGGGCGCGAAAACGATTTTCCAAATATTGCCGATAACTCGGACGAATCGACGTGGGATGATTGCAAAAAATAGCAATCACCGGCGGCGCGTTTTTGACTTGCGTGCAGTAATTGATTTTCACTTCGCGCTTGTCCATGGCCGGCGGCGGATACTTTTGCAGCGCTTCCTGCAAGAACGCATTCAAATCCGCCGTGCGCAATTGCTTTTGGCGCTCGCGCTCGACCGTCTGCGCGACATCGAGCATTTTGAACACGCGCTGCCGGGTTTTCGCCGATATAAAAAGTATGGGCACATAGCTGTAAATGCGCAAGGCTTCGCGCAATTCTTTCTCAAAACCCTTGGCGGTCACCGCATCCTTCTCAACCAAATCCCATTTGTTGACGCCGATGACGATGCCTTTGCGCAATTTGGCGGCTTCGCTGACGATGTGCAAATCCTGGTCGACGGCTTTTTCGAGCGCATCGAAGAGAATCAGCGCGACATGGCAGCGGCGCAGGCTTTCGCGGGTGCGCAGCGTGCTGTAATATTCAATCGACTCTTTCACGCGCGAGGTTTTGCGCAAGCCGGCGGTATCGATGAGCACGATCTCTTGATTTTTGTAGCGCAGCCGCGTGTCGATGGAATCGCGCGTCGTGCCGGGAATATTGGTGACGATCACTTGTTCGTGGCCGAGCATGGCGTTGACCAACGAGGATTTGCCAACGTTGGGCCGCCCGATGACAGCCAGATGTAACGCGCCGGTTTCATCCATTTTCTCGGCTTCATCATCGCGAGCTGGGCGTTTGGCGGCAGCCGGCAGCAGCGCCACCAGCCGGTCGAGAAAATCGCCGACTTGCCGGCCGCTGGTCGCGGAAATCGGCGCGGGTTCGCCGAGGCCGAGATCGTAAAAATCCGCCAGCTTCGGCTCGTGCTGGGTATCGTCGATTTTGTTGACCACGAGCACGAGCGGCCGGTTGCTGCGGCGCAGAATGCGCGCAATTTCGGCGTCCGTCGCGGTCACACCGGTTTGCGCATCGACCGCAAAAATCAAACAGTCCGCTTCTTCAATGGCGTCATAAACCTGTTTGAGCACGGCCTGCTCGATGACATTGTCGCTGTCGCGAAAATAGCCGCCGGTGTCCATCAACGTGAACTCATAGCCCGTCCACTCGGCCTCGGCATAATTGCGGTCACGCGTCACGCCCGGCGTTTCATGCACAATCGCCTCGCGCTTGCGAAT
>JAJVHT010000099.1:5409-24365 GCA_022072515.1 bacterium | reverse complement strand
AAGTCGGCGGCGCGTATAAGATGTCGTTCACGAATTTCACCACGGGCCACAGCCACTCTTTCGGCGGAGAGTATCTTGAGTTAGTGCCCTACGAACGCATCCGCCACACGGACAAATTCGACGACCCGAACCTGCCCGGTGAAATGCAGACGACGGTGTCCTTGAAAAAAGTGTCCTGCGGTACCGAGGTGAACATCGTGCAAGAAGGAATACCGGAGGCTATTCCCCCCGAGGCTTGCTATCTCGGCTGGCAAGAATCGCTCACGCTGCTGGCGCAATTGGTTGAGGCTGAGATTACGGCGTAGCGCCAAACGAATCGTTCAACGGGATTAACTCCCTCATCGCGCGAAACCACTTGTGGGCGTGCAATTCCACCCCCAAGCCTCGCCCGGCCCGATGGATACGGCGTTTTTGTTTGATGAGTTTGTGAGCTGGTTGCTTGATTCTGGTAGCTTGTTGCTTGTAGTTGTTTTCTTGTGACCAGCAACGAGCAACCAGCCACCAGTAAATCTTTTGTTGATTATGCGCGCCATTAGCGTTACCTTTAAATCGAATCAGCATTAGTAAGCAAAGGAGCGTTGATGCTGAATACAAACGAAGTTCTTGAATTTTTGCGCAACCACCGCCAAACGTTAAAATCTGATTTGCGCATTGTGAAATTAGGCCTCATTGGCTCATTTGCACGAGGCGAACAAACTGCGGATAGCGACATCGATTTACTGGTAGAATTTGAGCCGGACACGGATGATCTCTTTGGCAAAAAGTTGAAATTGAAAGATCTGCTAAAAACATCTTTTGATCGCGAGGTTGACATTTGTCGTGAAAAATATATGAAGCCTTATATCAAGCGCTATCTTTCAAAAGAGGCCATTTATGTCTAAGAAAGATAAACTCAACCTGCTGGCGCTTTTGGAGGCGATCGAGAAGATTGCCAAATACTCTGCGGGTTACAAAAATGCGGATGAATTTTATGAAAATGGGCGAGACTTTGATGCTTCGATGATGAACTTCATTATCATTGGAGAGATGGTCGCGCGGCTTTCCGAAAAGTTTATTGAAGAGAATAGCCAAATCGACTGGTTTAAAATCCGAGGATTTAGGAATATTGTGGCGCATGACTATTTCGGAATCGATGCAGAAGAAGTATGGCAGATCATGAAGACCCACTTGCCTAAATTGGAAAATGATCTTCACACCGTTTTAAAGAACGCCTAAAAACAATATTGGCAGCCGTGGTTCTTCAACGTCAACGACGGCACCAACGAAAGCATCCGTCGCCGCACGAAGCCGTTTATGGGCGTGCAATGCCATCCCGAAGCCTCGCCCGGCCCGGTGGATACGGTGTTTTTGTTTGATGCGTTTGTGAAGTTGATATAGTACCTATTAGCTGAACTGTTTGAAGACGATTCTAATAACAACAGAATAACTGACATGAGCTTCCTAAGATTAAACTTCTTGGAACTTGCACCACAGACTTTTAATTTTACTGTCTATAGAAAGCCGTATTCACAATCTGATATTTCTTCGAGCGTTTATAGATATAGATTGCCTATCATGGAAGGAGACGACAGTAGTTATGCAGAGTATTCTGTCGCACTTCAAAAACTAGAGAGCTTTGAAGAATTCAATTGTCAAGCTCGGACCAATGTTAATCTGACGCTCAAGATTTTGTTTTCAGCTTTCGCTGAAATGCTTAAATCCAGTTTTGACAAGACAGCGTACCTTGTGATTGAAAGTGAATTTCATAAAAGAATTGAATTCGAAATTGAAAAAACGAGCTATGGAAGTAAAATTATCGTTCTATCACCTTATTATCTGAAATCTACGAAGACCTATGGGTTCTTACTTGATTACCGATTTAGAAAACTCGAAAACGTTGCCTTCAGTAGTGAGATTCAAAGATTGAGTTTGAGTTTAGATAGGAATTATAAATCAAATCGGAATTTTTATTCGGATAAATATTTTATTCTGGAGTCGTTTTTGAATGAATCCCTTCATAAATTTTCGCCCTTCGAGAGCAATGGGCTTTTATTTTCATTGTCTGGGGAATTAAAGCAACTAAAGGAAGAGAGGCTTGAAAAGAAGCGATATATTTTTCGAAATAACATGGAAGGCAACTCTCAGTTTCAAGGTGTCCGGCAATTTGGAGTTCTAAAATCCATAGAGCAAAAGATAACTTATATTTTTATCTTTGAAGACAAATTCAAGGCATTTGCTAACGAGCTTTACCTCAGCTTATTAGGCAAGACCAATCCTGGAACATTTTCAGGTATGCAGCAGATGTTTCGGTTAAATTTTTCAAAAGATGATGTTAAAAAAATTGAACTAAAAGATTATAAGGAAATCACTCTTTTTAACGCAATTGAGGAAATAAAAAAAATAAGAAATGCGGATGAAACTAAAAAAGTAGTGGGCATTTTCATTGAACCTGCTCGTGACGAAAGCATTCCAGCTAGTAAGTCACCTTATTATATCCTCAAGTACTATTCTACTTTGGAAGCAATACCACTTCAATGTGTCAATTACGAGAAAATGAATACTAATCATGCTCTAAAATGGTCTACTTCAAACATAGGGCTTCAGATATTTGCAAAATGTGGTGGTATCCCATGGAAATTGAAACCAACTAACGAAAATTGCCTAATCTTGGGGATTGGTAGCGCACACGAAAAAAACTCAGACGGTAAGATTAAAAAATACTTTGCTTATACTGTGTGCCTCGATTCATCGGGGATCTATCATAAGTTGGAAGTTTTGGCAGAAGACAAAGACCGCGATACTTACTTGTCCAAATTTGAAAAAAAATTGTTTGATATCGTCAATAATCATGAAAAAAAAAATTACCAGAAATGTGCACTTCATCTCCCCTTTAAAATCAAAAGGAAGGAAATTAAATCAATTAGAAACGTCATAAGAAGAATCAGCGGGGTTGAATTTAAGGTCCTAAAGATTAACACCGAGCATAGATTTTTTGGATTTAGCGCTCACAATACATATGTACCTTATGAAAGCAGCTTTATCCGCCTATCCCATAATGAGTATCTTGTGTGGTTCGACGGCCTCAATTATGGGAAAGAAAATGTCTATCAAAAAATTGGTAATCCAATACATGTCGAATTCTTGGACACGGACGTGAACAATGACAACCAGTTTGAAAATTTGAGCTATCTCCAGGACGTTATAAATCTTTCAGGTGCTAATTGGAGAGGCTTTAATTCTAAACAAATTCCTATATCAATTTATTATTCAAAGCTACTGGCAGAATACACTCGAGCCTTCAAGCACTTTCCAGGTTTCGATGAAAAGATGTTTTTGAACACTTTGCCTTGGTTTTTGTAAGGATATTGGATGGAGATCAAAGAGAATAACATACTTTTTCTGATCGGTGCTGGTTGTAGCAAAGAGGTGGGCATCAAGATAGCCAGCGACATGGTTGTAGATGTCGATGCAATGGTTCGCAATAAAGATCAGTGGAAGAGGTACGCTGAATTATACTACTACTTGAGGAGCTCAATAGAATTCTCTGAAGGTATCTTCGGAAATTTTCAGACACAATTCAATATTGAGAAGCTACTTCTAATAATCAATGAATTGGAGAAAAAAGAAAAGAATCTTGTTTACCCTTTCATTGGAAACTGGAACAATAGATTGCTTGAAGTTGCTGGTAAGAATTTTGAACTCCTAAAACAATTCAAGGAGTTAATTCATGATCAACTTTACAACTGGATTAATATTGATCATTATGATGGGGGAAGTTACTACAGTGGTTTTGGCATACTCAAGAAAGAAATAGGAAAGCCCTTAAGGATATTTTCACTCAACTACGACTTGATTTTTGAAAGGGTTCTTGGTAATTTTTTCAATATTGAGCTTGGTTTTAGTCCACATGATAAGAAATGGAAGTATTCAAACTTTGAGAATGACGGTACCCGCGATTTGGATTTTTACCTTTATAAACTTCATGGTTCAATTGATTGGAAAAAGCAAGGAAATGACATCATAAGATGTGATAATCCTACACGAGATTCTGAGATAATCTTTGGCACTGATTCTAAATTAAAATCGATTGACCCCTTTTTATTTTATGTATTTGAGTTTAGAAAATGGTCGCTTGATATTGCTTGTAAGTTAATTTTGACGGTTGGGTATAGTTTTTCCGATGAATACATGAATAGTCTAATTACCCAAGCATTAAATCAATCTCCAAATCGAAGACTTCTGGCTGTTGCCCCATATTTTGATAAGCCTGAAAGACAAGTAAGAGCTGAATTAATAGAAAAGTTGGGGAATTGCTCTTTCCAGGAACATCAAATCATCACCCAGGATTATCTTGCAAAGGACTTTTTAGAAAGCAAATTGAACATAGAATACATAAAAAAGTACTTACCAGTTGATGAAGATTCGCCATTTCTGTGATAGACGCTTAACCAGCTAAATCTGAGCATGCACAAACCCCCTCAAAAAATAATCCTCCTCGGCAGCTCCGCCCTCAAGATCGGCGAGGCTGGTGAGTTCGATTACTCCGGCAGTCAGGCGATCAAGGCGCTGAAGCAGGAAAATATTGCGACGATTCTGATCAACCCGAATATTGCGACGATACAAACTTCCGAGCATCTGGCGGACAAAGTTTATTTTCTGCCGGTCAATCCGTATTTTGTCGAGAAGATCATCCAAAAAGAAAAGCCCGACGGCATTTTGTTGGGCTTCGGTGGACAGACGGCGTTGAACTGCGGCCTCGCGTTGGCCAAGACCGGCGTGTTCGAGAAATACAATCTCCAAGTGCTCGGCACGCCGATTTCAGCGATTGAAGCAACGGAAGATCGCCAGATTTTTGCCGACAAGCTGCGCGAGATCGACGTCAAAGTGCCGCGCAGTGTCGCTGTCACGTCGCGGCCCGAAGCGATTCGCGTCGCAAAAGAGATTGGCTTTCCGGTGATGATTCGCATTGCCTACGCCCTCGGCGGGCTTGGCTCCGGTCTTTGCACCAACGAGCAGGAAGTGAGCGAGCTGGCGGACAAAGCGTTCGCGTACACCAACCAGATTCTCGTCGAAGAATATCTCAAAGGCTGGAAAGAGATCGAATACGAAGTCGTGCGCGACAGTTACGACAATTGCATCACCGTCTGCAACATGGAGAATTTCGATCCGCTCGGCATTCACACCGGCGAGAGCATCGTCGTCGCGCCCAGCCAGACGTTGAGCAACAACGAATATCACAAGCTGCGCGAGTTGGCGATTCGCGTCATTCGCCATCTCGGTATCGTCGGCGAGTGCAACATTCAATACGCGCTCGATCCGAAATCCGAGGATTATCGCGTCATCGAAGTCAACGCGCGGCTCTCACGCAGCTCGGCGCTCGCCTCGAAAGCGACCGGCTATCCGCTCGCGTTCATCGCGGCCAAATTGGCGCTCGGCCACAGTCTGGTCGATCTCAAAAATCAGATCACGCAAACCACGATGGCGTGCTTCGAGCCGGCACTGGATTACGTCGTGGTCAAAATTCCGCGCTGGGATTTGAAGAAATTCCGCAACGTTTCCAAGCGTCTCGGCTCCGGTATGAAATCCGTCGGCGAGGTGATGGCGATTGGCCGCAACTTTGAAGAGGCGTTGCAAAAAGCGCTGCGCATGTTGGAAATCGGCGTGCACGGCTTGATCGGCAACGACCATCTCAAATTTGACAATTTGGAAAGCGAGCTGCAAAACCCGACCGACGAGCGCGTCTTTGCCATTCCACTCGCGATGCAGGCCGGTGTTTCCATTGAGCGCATTTATGAATTGACGGACATCGACAAATGGTTTTTGTATAAACTCAAAAACATTTTGGACGTCGCCACGAAGCTGCAAGTTTACGCCAACGGCGTTTGCCCGCGCGGCATTTTGCACGAGGCGAAAAAGCTGGGCTTCTCCGACACGCAGATTGCAAAAATTCTCGGCACCGATGCCGCTGATGTGCAGGCGATGCGCCGCAATTACGGCCTGGCGCCGGTCGTCAAACAAATCGACACGCTCGCCGCGGAATATCCGGCGCACACGAATTTTCTTTATCTCACCTACAACGGCAGCGCCGACGATCTCACCGCCAGTGAGCAAAAAACCGTGATCGTGCTCGGCTCCGGTGTGTATCGCATCGGCAGCTCGGTGGAGTTTGATTGGTGCTGCGTCAACACCGTGATGGCGCTGAAGAAGCTCGGCTACAACACCATCATGATCAACTACAATCCGGAGACGGTGAGCACGGATTACGATGAATGCGACCGGCTTTATTTTGAAGAACTGCGTTTCGAGACGATCACTGAAATTTACGAAAAAGAAAAAGCGCTGGGCCTCATCATCGCGATGGGCGGACAAACGCCGAACAACCTCGCGCTGAAGCTGCACGAAGCCGGCATGAAAATTCTCGGCACCTCGCCGGAGATGATCGACCGCGCCGAAGATCGTCACAAATTTTCTTCGCTGCTCGACGAGCTTGACATCGACCAACCGGTTTGGCAGGAACTGAGCTCGATTGCCGAGGCCAAAGCGTTTGCGCAAAAAGTCGAATATCCCGTGCTCGTGCGGCCGTCCTATGTGTTGAGCGGCTCGGCGATGAGCGTCGCGGTGAATGATCAAGAGTTGGCAAAATTTTTAGAAAAAGCCGCGGCGATTTCCACCGAACATCCGGTGGTGATCAGCAAATTCATCGAGAACGCCAAAGAAATCGAGTTTGACGGCGTCGCGCAAAACGGCGAGTTGCTGGTTTATGCGATCAGCGAACACGTCGAAAATGCCGGCGTGCATTCCGGCGACGCGACGCTGGTGTTGCCGCCGCAGCACGCCTCGCTCGAAACGATTCGCCGCGTGCGCTTGATCTCGAAAAAAATCGCGGCAGCGTTGGAGATCAGCGGCCCATTCAATATTCAATTCATCGCGCGCGACAATGATGTGAAAGTGATCGAATGCAATCTGCGCGCGTCGCGAAGTTTCCCGTTTGTCTCGAAAGTGTACCGCGTCAATTTCATCGAGCTGGCGACACGCGTGATCATGGGCGCGCCGGTGCATAAAATCGACCGTTCGTTTATGGAGCTTGAATACGTCGGTGTAAAAGCGCCGCAATTTTCTTTCACGCGCTTGCAGGGTGCGGACCCGACACTCGGCGTGGAAATGAGCTCGACCGGCGAAGTCGGCTGCCTCGGCGATGATTTCAACGAAGCTTTTCTCAAAGCGATGTTGTCGGTCGGCTACAAATTGCCGATCCGCAGCGTTTTGCTCTCCACCGGGCCGCTCGAGGGCAAAGCTGAATTTGTCGCGAGCGCGAAGGCCATGCAAAATGCCGGCATTCAGCTTTATGCCACGCGCGGCACCGCGGAATTTATGCGATTGTACGGCGTCACCGCTGAAGTTTTGAATTGGCCGACGGAAAAAGAGAGTCCGAATGTGTTGGAATATCTCAGCGAGCGCAAAATCGATCTTGTCATCAACATTCCGAAAAATTATCAGGAAGAAGAGCTGACGAACGATTACCTCATTCGCCGCAAAGCCGTTGATTTTGCCATTCCCCTCATTGCCGAGCTGCAACTCGCGAAACGTTTTGCCGACACCATCGTCGCGAAAGGGGTGGCTGATTTGCAGATCAAGAGTTGGGAGGAATACGGCGGGTGAGACGGCAAAAAAGATGAAATGATAAATTGGTGAATGGCTGCAATCGCCTCCCGATTTTTAGCCGGCCTGCTTACTTCAGGCTGGCTTTTTTATTTTGGCCAAAACCATAGCTTGCTTTTTCACAAATTACTTTGTAAATTGCACTTTGGCATTTAGAGCATAACCAGGAGAAAATTGTCGCGATCGTGACAATTTTGTGACGCACGCTTCCAGTTTACTTTTGTTCACAGACGGGAAGCGGCGTTACGTCCAACGAGGAACATTTTGTCAATCAGCATAAGCATCGGCGATACTCGGTGACGGCGGAGAATTTCGGTGGAGCAGAGCTTCCGCTGAGGTGTTCCGAACGGGACCAGGTTTCGCCGAATGTTTTTTGTCCATCTTGGTGTGAAAGAAAAATTTGTTTTTTGAATAAAGTAAGGAGACGATTTTGAGCGAGTTGATTCTCTGGTCCGTCTTTGCTGTTTTTATCTCGGGCATGTTGCTGCTGGATTTGGGCATATTGAACCGCAAAGCCCACGTGCTATCGATAAAAGAGGCGGCGCTGTGGTCGATCGTGTGGATCGTCTCGTCCCTGCTCTTTGCTTGGGGCATATATTATTTAGAGGGGAAAGCCAAAGCCATGGAGTTTATTGCTGGCTACCTGATCGAGAAATCGCTGAGCACAGACAATATTTTTGTCTTCATCATGATTTTTGCTTATTTCGACGTCAGCCCCTTGCAGCAACCCCGGGTTTTGAAATGGGGCATCATCGGCGCAATCATCATGCGCGCGCTGCTGATTGCCGCTGGCATCACCCTGATTACCCAGTTTCATTGGATGACGTATGTTTTTGGCGGCTTGCTGGCGATGACCGTCGTCAAAATGATTTTACAAGGCGATGAGAAATTCGACCCCGGAAAAAGCTTCGCCTTGAAGTTGCTGCGGGCGATCATGCCGGTCAGCAAGCGCTATTATGACGAGCACTTTTTTGTGCGCGCAGGCAAGACTTTCTTTGCCACGCCCCTGCTCATGGTTCTCGTCGTCATCGAAAGCTCGGATTTGATTTTCGCCCTCGATTCCATTCCCGCTATCTTTGCGGTAACCACCGATCCGTTTATCGTCTACACCTCGAATATTTTCGCCATCCTCGGCCTGCGCGCGCTTTATTTTGTGCTGGCCGGCATGGCGCGCGTTTTTGAATATTTGAAGCCCGGTATCATCATCATTCTCGCGTTCGTCGCGGTCAAAATGTTGATTGTGGATTTCTACAAAATTTCCGTCGGCCTCTCTCTGGCCGTGATCGGCGGTGTGCTCACCATTTCGATTTTAGCCTCGTGGATTTCCCTGCGGAAAAATGGCGGCAAGTTGCGCGACAAACTGGAAGCGCCGCCTGTAACTATTTCACGCCCTTCCGCCAGCGAGCATCCTTCCCAGGCCATCCCGCATTAATTGAACTTACAGAAAGCCGACTTGGCATGGCCTCCAATCAAACTGCGAACCTTCAAATTTAAACTTCAACTTTGAATTCGCAGAAAAGATCGGGGGCAATGGCGCCGAGCGATTTCTTTAACTTCTTATAACAATTCCGCTATTGGGATACCCCCTTTCTGAACCTTGGAGCGGCTTTCCAGCGTAGACATTCGATTGGGGTTCGCATCTTTATCGCATCCCTCATTCCAATTTCCAAGTGTAAGGATTGCCTCATGGCGGCGACGAATCTGCATAAAGGAATAAAACGTCATTCACAATGGAATCTTTTCAGTCAATTTGCTGTTAAAGTTCAAGAGCCCTGTCAAAATAGAATTGATCCGGAGTAAAATATGAACGCGGAGAAAAAACGTCTCGCAGACGCCTCCCGTAAAACGGGACAAAAGGCGGCGTGGAAAAAATGGGGGCCGTATGTCACCGAGCGGCAGTGGGGCACGGTGCGCGAAGATTACAGCCCGTATGGCAATGCGTGGGAATATATCTCGCATGAGGCGGCGCGCAGCAAGGCTTTTCGCTGGGGCGAAGAAGGCATTGCCGGAATATGTGACGACCGGCAGTTGCTGTGTTTTGCCTTGGCGCTGTGGAATGGCCGTGATCCGATTTTGAAAGAACGCATTTTCGGACTCACCGGTAACGAGGGCAATCACGGCGAGGATGCGAAAGAGCATTACTATTATCTCGACAGCACGCCGACGCATTCGTACATGCAGATGCTGTACAAATATCCACACGCCGAGTTTCCGTATGCGTGGCTCGTGGAGGAAAATCGTCGCCGCGGCAAAGGCGCGCCAGAGTTTGAGTTGATCGATACCGGCGTTTTTAACGACGAACGTTATTTCGACGTGTTCATTGAATATGCCAAAGCCGCGCCGGATGATATATTGATTCGTATCACGGCGCACAATCGCGGGCCGGAAGCGGCGACGCTGCATTTGCTGCCGACGGTGTGGTTTCGCAACACTTGGGCGTGGGGTATGAACGGCCACAAACCCAGCATGGGTGTTACGGCACGAGGTGATATCGAAATCAATCAAACCGATCTCGGCAAGATGTGGCTGCTCTGCGAAGGCGACCCGCAATTTTTGTTTTGTGATAATGAAACGAACGTCAAGCGCTTGTACAACATTGAGGGTCGCGGCTATTTTAAAGACGGCATTAATGAATATATCGTACATGGCAACGTCGCGGCGGTGAATCCTTCGCAGATGGGCACGAAAGCAGCGGCGCATTACCGGCTTAATATTCCCGCCGGCAAAGCCGCGACGATTCGTTTGCGTTTAACCAACGTGGCAACGATGGCGGACAAAGCGTTTGCCGATTTCGATAGCATCTTCGCCGCGCGCCTGAATGAGGCCGACGAATTTTATGCGGATGTGCAATGGCAGATGCAGGACGAAGACGCCAAGAACGTCCAACGCCAGGCGTTTGCCGGCATGTTGTGGTCGAAGCAGTTTTATTATTTCGATGTTCCGCAATGGTTGAACGGTGATCCGGGCCAGCCGGCGCCGCCGGAGAACCGTAAACGCGGCCGCAACAGCGAGTGGCTGCACCTCAACAACGCCGAAATCATTTCGATGCCGGACAAATGGGAATATCCGTGGTATGCGGCGTGGGATCTGGCGTTTCACTGCATTCCGCTGGCGCGGATTGATGCGGATTTTGCCAAGGAACAATTGGTGTTGCTGACGCGCGAATGGTACATGCATCCCAACGGCCAATTGCCGGCGTATGAATGGGCGTTCGGCGACGTCAATCCGCCGGTGCATGCGTGGGCAACGTGGCGCGTTTTTCAAATCGACCGCAAACTCAACAATGGCAAAGGCGATCTTGTTTTTCTCGAGCGCGTTTTTCAAAAGCTCTTGCTGAATTTTACCTGGTGGGTCAATCGCAAAGACGCGCATGGCATGAACATTTTTCAAGGCGGGTTTCTCGGCCTCGACAATATCGGCGTGTTCGATCGCAGCGCGCCGCTGCCGACCGGCGGTCACATTGCGCAGGCCGACGGCACGAGCTGGATGGCGATGTACTCGCTCAACATGATGCGCATCGCGTTGGAGCTGGCGTTGCACAATCATGTCTACGAAGATATGGCAAGCAAATTCTTTGAACATTTTCTTTATATCGCCGGCGCGACGGCCAACATCGGCGGCGAAGGCATTAATCTCTGGGATCAACAAGACGAATTTTTTTATGACGTTTTGCATTTGCCGAATGGCCAGAAAATTACGCTGAAAGTGCGCTCGATGGTGGGGTTGATTCCACTCTTCGCGGTGGAAACGCTGGAGCCGGATTTGCTCGACAAAGTGCCGGAGTTCAAACAACGTCTCGAATGGTTTCTCAATTATCGTCCGGATCTCGCCAGTTTAGTCTCGCGCTGGCAGGAACACGGCAAGGGCGAGCGGCGCTTGCTCTCCTTGTTGCGCGGGCATCGCATGAAACGTTTGCTCAAACGCATGTTGGATGAAACTGAATTCCTTTCAGATTACGGCGTGCGGGCGTTGTCGCGCATTCACGAAGATCATCCCTACGTTTTCCATGTCAACGGCAACAGCTTCACCGTGCAGTACCAGCCGGCGGAATCCGACAGCGGCTTGTTCGGCGGCAATTCCAATTGGCGGGGGCCGATTTGGATGCCGATGAATTATCTCCTCATCGAATCGCTGCAGAAGTTTCATCATTATTATGGCGACGATTTCAAAATCGAGTGCCCGACCGGCTCGGGGAAATTCCTCACCATTAATGAGATTGCCAACGAGCTGACGCGCCGCTTGACGCGCCTCTTTTTGCGGGATGAAAACGGCCGCCGGCCGGTGTTCAACTATAGTGAGAAAATTCAAACCGATCCGCACTTCCGCGATTACGTGTTGTTCCACGAATACTTTCACGGAGACAACGGCCGCGGGGTCGGTGCTTCACATCAAACCGGCTGGACGGGTCTCGTTGCGAAGTTGTTACAGCCAAGGGCGGCGGAGAAGGTTTAAGAGGGATTGTTGCAGTATGGGAGCGCTGGAATATTGGAACCCAGTAATCCAACAATCCAGAAATCCATTGATCCAGGTGCATGAAATATGAACAGACTGATCCTGCAAAAGCATTTATTCGCGCTGTCAGCCGCCTTGCTGCTGTTTTCGGCTTGCACGCGTCCTCGTGAGGAGGCTGCAATGGCTAACCATAAAACGAGCATCGACGATATGGGCCGGAGTATTGAAAAGCTCGAGAAGCCCCGCGACGAATGGCGCCAATTGCTGACGGCGCAAGAGTACGGCGTGCTCTTTGATGAAGACACGGAATATCCGTTTTCGAGTCCGCTGAATAAAGAGAAGCGGGAAGGCACGTTTATTTGCGCCGCCTGTTATCTGCCGCTGTTCTCATCGAGCGCCAAGTTTGAAAGCGGCACCGGCTGGCCGAGTTTTTTTCAGCCGCTCACCGGTCATATCGGCACCAAGACGGATTACAAGCTCATGATGCCGCGAACGGAGTATCATTGTATCCGGTGCGGCGGGCACCAGGGCCACGTGTTCGACGATGGCCCGCCGCCGACAGGCAAGCGCTATTGCAACAACGGCGTGGCGCTGATCTTCGTTCCCGAGGGAGAATCGCTTCCACATCTAAGAAATTGAAAATTTAAAATTGTAAATTTTCAATTTAAAATTTCAAATAAGGAACAATCTGATGAATATGCTTGCCATTGTTACTGCATTGCTGCTGTTTGCCTGCCAAAGCTCCGAGCAGAATGGACAAAACCCCGGCTCTGCTCAAGCCCGGCCGGTTGATAAGAAAAATCTGGCGACCGCGACTTTTGCCGGCGGGTGCTTTTGGTGTATGGAGCCGCCGTTTGAAAAATTGGCCGGGGTGATTTCCGTAACCTCGGGTTACACCGGCGGCCAAAAACTCGATCCCACTTATGAAGAAGTCTCGGCGGGCGGCACCGGCCACGCCGAGTCCGTACAGATTGTTTATGATTCGACGCAGATCAGCTATGCCCGGCTTTTGGAAGTGTTTTGGCATAACATCGATCCGGTGGCGGTAAACCGGCAATTCTGTGACGCCGGCACGCAGTATCGGTCTGCAATTTTTTATCACGACGACGAACAAAAACGTTTGGCCGCAGCTTCGAAGCAAGAGTTCGAACAGTCCGGCCGCTTTGACCGGCCCATTGCCACGGAGATCGTCGCTGCTTCGACGTTTTATCCGGCGGAAGAGTATCATCAGGATTTTTACAAGAAAAATCCGGTGCGCTACAAGGCCTATCGCGCCGGTTGCGGCCGGGATCGGCGGTTGCAGGCGCTTTGGGGTGACGAGGCGCATTGAGATACACAGAAGTAGACAATTCTCTGTGGCCGCAATCTGCACGTTATCGCTAGATACGAACGAATGAAGGCCAATGGATAAAAAAATGACCAACAAATTTTACTTTGTCTGTTGGTCTTTTTTTTATCTGTTGGGCTTTACTTATTTATTCTTTGCGGTTTTATATGCAGCGTTTCTTTGCTAGCAATGGATTCGAGATGTAAGGCTGTTGAGCCAGGCACGACCAATTTATAGTCGTACAGAAAGCAAATAACGAACCTGTCCTCAAGTTTTTATCTCAAGGAGAAAATAAAAATGAAAGCAATAGCCGTTCTTCCCGGAAAACCCAATTCCATGCACCTGCGCGAAGTGCCCAAACCCAAAGTATCCGATATCCCGAATGGCCGCGGGGTATTGGTGAAAGTGTTGCGTGTCGGTGTGGACGGCACGGACAAAGAGATTAACGCAGCGGAATACGGCGCGGCGCCGCAAGGATACGATTATCTCATCACCGGGCACGAGTCTTTTGGCATTGTTGAAGAGGTGGGCCCGAATGTCGTGGAATTGAAGCCGGGCGACTATGTTGTCGCGACGGTGCGGCGGCCGGGGCACTCGATCTATGATCAGATCGGCACCTACGACATGACCACCGACGACATGTATTACGAGCGCGGCATCAATTTGCGCCACGGCTTTCTCGCGGAATATTATGTCGACGATCCGGAATACATCGTTAAATTCCCGCGCGGCCTCAAAGAAGTCGGCGTTTTGCTCGAGCCAACCACGGTGGTTGAGAAAGGCATCGCCCAAGCTTACGAAATTCAACGCCGCCTCAGAGTGTGGCGCCCGCGCCGGGCCGCAGTGATGGGCGCCGGAACCATTGGCTTGCTTGCCACTCTTGCCCTCCGCTTGCGTGGTCTGGAAGTGGTGACCCTTGGCCGCACCCCGAAACCGTATCTCAATTCCGAATTGATCGAAGCGCTCGGAGCACGTTACGAGTCCACGGCGGATTTGCCGATCGTTGAAAGCGCAAAAAAATACGGCCCATTCGATATCATCTTTGAAGCGACCGGCGCCTCTGCCGTGGTGTTTGAAAGCATGCAAGCGCTCGGCAAAAACGGCGTGTTGGTGCTCTCCAGTGTCACCGGCGGCAATAAAAGCATCGAAATACCGGCAGACAAAATCAATCTCGAATTCGTGCTGGGCAACAAAGTGACGGTCGGCACGGTCAACGCCAATCGTGAATACTTTGAAATGGGCGTAAAAGATCTGGCGCATGCCGAAGCCGAATATCGCGGCTGGCTGCGGCGCTTGCTCACGCACCCGGTCAAAGGTTTGGAGAATTATCAAGAGCTGCTCAACAAACTGACGACGGCCAAAGGTGCGATCAAAGTGTTCTGCGAGGTTGCCGAGTTGTAAGGCAGGCGAAAATTTTCCAACGAATAAAAACCCAACAGATTTTTTTGCATCTGTTGGGTTTTTCTTTTTTAAAGCGCTTGCTTTTTTCGGTGAGGCCTGTTATACTATTGTGACAACTGGCTTTCCCATCAACCCGGTCTGGCATAAATATTTCGAACCTCGATTTGCACCGTTTTAATGTCTAAATGCTAAATGGCCTGTTATCAATATTTCCAAAACTTAAAAAATTTGTGGATGAAAGCTGCCGGCTTGACGCTCGCGCTGATGTTGCCGGTGAATTTGCCGGCGCAGCCACAGCGTGTCCGCTTCGAGCACATTTCTTTGGAGCACGGCCTTTCGCAAAGCATCGTGCGCACCATCTTTCAAGATAGCAAAGGGTTTTTATGGTTTGGCTCCCAAGACGGGTTGAACAAGTACGATGGCTACGAATTCACCGTCTACAAATATGATCCGTTTGATTCAACGTCGTTGTCGGAAAATGATATTTGGTCGATCTACGAAGCGCCCTCAGAACCCAAAGTGTTGTGGATTGGAACCGGCACGGGCGGACTCAACCGGTTCGATCGCGAGACCGAGACCTTCACACATTTTCGCCACAACCCGGCGGATCCGGCCAGTTTGAGCCATAATTTTGTCGGACAGATTTATGAAGACCGCACGGGAAATCTTTGGGTACTCACCGGCGCCGGCGGCCTTGACCGACTCGACCGCAAGTCCGGCAAGTTTGCACATTATCGCCACGAGCCCACTAATCCCAACAGCCTGAGCCATAATCGCATTACGACTTTCCACGAGTCTTTGACCGAAGCGGGTGTGCTCTGGCTCGGAACGCCTTCCGGCCTCAATCGCTTTGAGACGAAAACCGGAGGCTTTACCCGTTACCGGCGCGAGCGTGATGACGTCAATAGTTTGAGCTTTGATGGAATTTTGTCCATTTACGAAGCCGCAACGGCGCCGGGCATACTGTGGATTGGAACAGGTCCCGCCGATGGTGAGCTGAAAGGAGGAGGCCTCAATCGGTTTGACACGAAAAGCGGAACATTCGCACATTATCGGCATGATCCGAGAAATCCCAAAAGCATCAGCAGCGACATTGTGGGGCCGGTGTACGAGGACAAGCACGGCACCCTTTGGGTCGGAACGTTGGCTGGTCTCGATAGGTTTGATCGCCCAACTCCAGCAGGCGTCGCTGGCACGTTCACGCATTTCGCGCTCAATTCGAGCAACCCCAATTTCTTGAGCCATGCGGTCGCCTTCATTTTTGCAGATTCCAAAGAGTACTTGTGGATTCGAACACCCTTGAACGATGGCGTGTATCGCTTCGATCCGCGCACGGGTGCGTTTATTCATTGCCGGTTCGATCCAATTGATCCGCACAGCCTGAGCAATGACGTCGTTTTCGCCATGTTTGAAGATCGCTCGGGCGTGCTCTGGATTGGTACGCAAACCGGAGGGTTGAACAAGCTCGATCAGCATGCAGAAAAATTTTCGGCCTTTGTGCCGGAGCCGAACAATCCCAATAGTTTGAACAATTTTATGGTGCGGGCGATTCACGAAGATCGCTCGGCGCCGCAGATACTCTGGATCGGGGTGGCGCAAGGCGGTCTCAATCAGCTCGACCGCCAGACCGGCAGGTTCACGGCTTATCGGCACCATTCTGAAAATCCGGGCAGCTTGAGCAACGATAATGTGTGGGCGATTCATCAAGATCGTGCCGGCGAACTGTGGGTGGGAACATTGGGAGGAGGCCTGGATAAGTTTGATCGACATAAAAAAGCATTTACACATTATCGACATGATCCGGCCAATCCGAACAGTATGAGCAACGACAATGTCCGCGTCATTTATGAAGATCGCGTGACGCCGGGCGTGCTGTGGATCGGGACGGATGGCGGCGGCCTCAATAGGTTCGAGGTGAAAACGAATCGCTTTACGCTTTGGCAACATGATCCGCAGAATCCGAATAGTTTGAGTAACAATTCGGTGCGCGCCATTCATCAGGACCAAACGGGCGTGCTCTGGCTGGGCACCTTGGCTGGCCTCAACAAATTTGATCCCCCAACCAATCGCTTCAAACATTACGTGCACGAGGCAACGAACCCCAACAGTTTGGGCGGCAACATGGTGCAGTCGATCTATCAAGATTCCACGGGCGCGCTCTGGCTGGGCACGTATGGCGGCGGGCTGAATCGTTTCGATCCTCGAACCGAACAGTTCACGGTTTACACGGAAAACAACAGTGGCCTCAGCAACAACGCGGTTTATGCGACGCTGCCGGACGCGCACGGCAACCTGTGGCTGAGCACGAATGCCGGCGTGTGCAAATTCAACCCGCGCTTGCATACGTTCAAAATTTATGATGTGGACGATGGCTTGCAAAGCCGCGAGTTCAACGGCCAGGCTTATTTCAAAAGCCCCACGGGCGAAATGTTCTTCGGCGGCATCATCGGTTTGAATGCGTTCCATCCGGACAGCGTCAAAGACAACCCCATTGCGCCGCAGCTTGCCTTGACCGATTTAAAAATTTTTAATGAATCGGTTGCCATCGGCGGCAAATCACCGTTGCAGAAGCATATTTCGGAAACCGATTCCATCGCGCTGGCCTATTGGCAGAACGATATTTCATTCGAGTTTGTGGCGCTGCACTATGGCCGTCCCGAGAATAATCGGTATGCCTACACCCTCGAAAATTATGACACCGGCTGGCGGCAAGCCGGAACACAGCGCGTGGCGACCTACACCAATCTCGATCCGGGCGACTATACTTTTCGCGTCAAAGGCTCCAACAACGATGGCGTTTGGAATGAAGCCGGCGTTGCCGTTCGCATCACCATCACGCCGCCGTGGTGGCGGACGACGGCGGCCTACGTGATGTACGCTTTGCTTTTGGCCGCGGGCATTGTGATCATTGAGCGGCTGCATCGCGCGCGCCTCTTGGCGAAGGAAAGAGAAAACGCCTATCTGCGTGAGGCGGAATTGCGGGCGGAGGCGGCGGAAGCAAAGGCCCGCGCCATTCAAGCGGAGAATGAGCGCAAGACGCTCGAATTGGATGAAGCACGCAAGCTGCAGCTCTCGATGCTGCCGAAAGCTGTTCCCGCGTTGCCCAATTTTGACATTGCGGTTTACATGCAAACCGCCAATGAAGTCGGCGGCGATTATTATGATTTCAAGTTCGAGGACGACGGCACGTTGACAGCGGCGATTGGCGACGCCACCGGCCACGGCCTGCAAGCCGGCATCATGGTCGCGGCCACGAAAAGCTTGTTCAACTCCCTGGCGCACATGCCGCATCCCGTTCCGATTTTGGCCGAAGCCTCACATGCGCTCAAAGGGATGGGATTTCACAACATGTACATGGCGATGACCATCGCGAAATTCAAGGAGCGCCGCATGCGGCTGGCAACGGCCGGCATGCCATATCCGCTGATTTATCGCGCCACGGCGCGTTGCGTTGAAGAAGTGGAGCTCAAGGGACTGCCACTGGGAAGCTTTTCCGATGTGCAGTATCAATGGAAAGACCTGAAACTCGAGGTGGGTGACACGGTGCTGTTTATGAGCGATGGTTTTACGGAGATGTTTAATGAGCAAGGCGAGGTGCTGGGTGAAGACCGCGCCAAAGAGCTGCTCGAGGAAGCGGGGCCAAGCGCGCCGGCGCAAATCATCGAACATCTGGTCAGGGCCGGAAAAGTCTGGGCGAACGGCCAATCGCAAAAAGATGATGTGACCTTGGTGGTGGTGAAGGTGAAATAAGTACACGCGATCCTTGTATGTTTGTCAATCGGTGAACGCGAGACAGTTGTATCAAAAAGTGCGCGACGCCAAAATCAGCAACGTTCCGGGTCCGGTCTTTTCCGCCAAGCAGCGTTATCGCGCAATTTCCACTGGACTAAATTGAATCGCTGGCGTTATGTCGGTGTAATTGGGCATATCACCCTGAAGTAACTCAGCATGCGGCATGAATGCTGCCAAGAAGTCTTCCACTGAATCAAATAGATAATGGCATAAGGCGATGTACGGCGGAGCTGAGCCTGGCGTGTCACCCGCCAGTCCACGTTCAAAGGGGATATTTCTCAAGTCCATCGTCACGAACGTTATGTTGGTTGCTGCTCTTTAGAAGGCGTTTGAAATTCATGATCTC
>JAJVHT010000099.1:0-5309 GCA_022072515.1 bacterium | reverse complement strand
GTACGGCGGAGCTGAGCCTGGCGTGTCACCCGCCAGTCCACGTTCAAAGGGGATATTTCTCAAGTCCATCGTCACGAACGTTATGTTGGTTGCTGCTCTTTAGAAGGCGTTTGAAATTCATGATCTCCATCAGGCTATTTCAGCAGCAAAAGTTTCTTCGTCTCACTGTACCGCCCGGCGCGAAGCCTGTAGAAATAAACTCCGCTTGACATCGACGTCGCGTTCCAGGTCACGAAGTGTTTTCCCGCTTCCTGCTTTTCGTTCACCAGGGTCGCCACCTCACGACCATACACATCGTACACTTTCAATACCACATTACCGAAGGCGGGAAGCTGATAGCGGATTTCAGTTGTCGGATTAAACGGATTCGGATAATTCTGCTCCAGGGTGAATTGTCCTGGCGGTTCGGGATCCGGCGGGGAGTCCACCGGGGTTGCTAGGCTGTCCCAGTTGCCGATCGCAAAAGCGGGTGAAACAACCTGGTCGACAGTAAATCCATTGGCGCCTGTCGAGGCCACCCGCAGATCAACGGCGATGGAATCCTCCGCCGTTGCGGCGCTGAGATCTGCCCGCACAATGATTCCTTCATTCTCGGCCACTTGGCCAACTTTGGTCAGGGCCAGCCGCACCCATGGCGTGGTTCCGTGTTTTCGGTACCAGGCTTTAGTGGAATCAAAGATGGGCAAATTATTGGCTGAAAAGTCTGTCACATTGACGGAGAATAGCAGCGTGGCCTGGTCGCCTTTCGCAAATGCATTGGCTGGCTGGCGATTCTTGTCGAGCACCATGAACGACGTCACACTCGGAGGGTTCGCCGACAATCCGGCGCCAAGATTGAATTCTGAGGTAAGCGTTACGGTTCCTCGCGTGTTCCGTAACCAATAGTTGCTGGAAGTGACAACCACTTTGTACGTGTCAGCCGTGAGCTCGAGAGGCGAGCGCGGCTCGGCCAGCGATTTGGTAAACAGCTTCGTCCCCTGCTTGTCGAATATGGAATACGTGCCGGCGGTGATATCGTTGTTGCGGTCCTCGCGCAGCATGCCCCTGAAGAGCGTCCGGAAGTGCAGCGAGTTCGTCCCAAACGTATTGTTGAGCCATACCATCAGGAGGTGCGCCGGTGCGCCGCCAAAGGTCATGGTTGCGCCGCTTTCAAAACGGGGAACGGCAGGCGTGACAAGCTCCCGTGCCGTTGCCACGATGCTGTCCTTGTACGACATGACAAACGGTGACTCATAATCGAGGGAGAGCCCCGGGACATTCGTGTAACTCGTGTAGAACTTTGCAACAATATCCTGCAGCGGGCTGGACGATTTCCCGAAATATCCGGTGAATGTGTATTCGTCGCCGTCAACCGCAACGGTATCCACATCGGCCCCGATGCCGCCGAACCCGCCCAATCCGTTGATGTCGGTGTAAGACCAAATCTGGGTGAGCTGCGCTGATACAGTCGTGCCGGGAGGAACCTTGACCACGAAATGTTGCTGAATAAAGTTCGTGGGGGAATTGATTGCCGTTCTCGTCCCGATCATGCCGGTGAACTTGTCGAATTGGATGATATGAAACGTCTTTGTGTTTGCGAGGTCGATCTGAAATTCAACCGGCTTGAAGGAGTGATTGTTTGCCACGGCTGACAGCAACAGGGTATCGGACCCTCCCGGAAGCGTGGTTGTGAAATCTCCGAAATTGGGAAGCGAGGTAATCAGCGACCGTTGCGGGGCGCGATATGCATCCAGAGAATTCCCCTGGTGATCGACGCCGCGATAAATCAGCGGATGGGTAGCCTGTGCTCCATCCAGGAAAAGATCGGCGGCATTGTTGCCGATGGAAATCCCTTCATTTATAACGATCTTCGAAACGCTGGCCGGGGTGCGGAACAGGGTGAAGAATTCATACGTGCCTTTGAGCGGAGCATACACTTCCGCACGGGTGGGACTTGTGAAGCTGACTGTTCTTTTATCCGTACTGGCGATGAAAGAGGCATTTGAGTAGCCGAAAAAGAAAGCGTTCGGCTCGCTAGTGGTGATCACCAGCCGGTTGGTGCGCACAAATGCCCAGGGCACTCGCACCGTGTCGACGCTGCCGTTGAAAGAGACGCTCCCGGTGAAGCGGAGAATGTTTTCATCCTCGATCGACACCAGCGCGTTGTTCACCGCAAGCGTGACCGTGACCAGAAGCGAATCGTTTGCAGGAATTGAAAAGACCGATGGAGACACATTCAGGGAAATTCCTGATGAGGTTCCCTTGACCCCAACGGCATAGGATTGAGTTGCAGCATGCTGGTTAAAGACATACAACGTTTGCGGTGAGGTCCAGACCGACACCGCAGGATCGTCCAATCCGTACGATAAGGTCGGAGGATTGACAAGCGTTTTTGCGGATACTGAATTCACCGCCCGCACTCTGCCGCCTCCCTGCAGATAAGCGCTGAGGCCAATATCCCTTGCTTTGTTCACAATCGCCGACTTTATCATGGCAGGACTCCAGGACGGGTGGACACTTTTGATCAATGCCGCGACGCCCGTGACCATGGGAGTTGCCATCGACGTGCCGCTCAGCACTTTGAAGCCCGAGCCCAGATACGTCGAGTTGATGTCAACCCCCGGCGCAAGCACTTCCGGCTTGATGCTGAACGACGTTCTGTTCGGTCCTCGCGAGGAAAAATGCGCAAGCTTGTCCGAAAGATCTGAAGCGCCTACGGTGATGGCGAGTTCCGCCGTGCCCGGGCTGTTGATGGTAGCGGAGCCATCGAAAAAGTAATTGTCCTCCTTCCCTTGAACCGGCGTCGTGCCTCCCGAATTTCCAGCGGCGACGCAAAAAACGACACCAAGCTGTATCGCATTATTGACCGCGAGGCTGGAGGGGTCAGTGGGATTGCCTGCCGCGCTGCCGAGACTCGCGTTCACAATGTCGAGCCTGTCGGCATCATCGCCGTTCTGGTCCGGATCGACAACCCGTTCGATGGCTGCGATGATGTCGCTGTCGAGCCCCCTCCCTGCCGCATCCAGCGCTTTGTAGGCATACAGGGTAGCCCGGGGAGCAACGCCTTTGAAAGATTCCGCATCCGCGGCAACGATTCCGGCCACATGCGTCCCGTGTCCGTTGTCGTCCATCGGATCGCTGTCATTGTTAATAATATCGTACCCGCCGGCAACCTTGAAGCCGGGTCCGAATCCTCCGCCCAACGCCGGGTGAAGATAATCTATGCCGGAGTCGATGATGCCGACACGAATTCCTTCGCCCTGAGTTCCGAATGTGTTCCACACAGTGTTAGCGCCGATGAGCTCGATCGCCGGCTCTACCGCGGCCCGGACCTCGCGGTCGAAATGTATGGCCTTGACATACGGTAGGCGATGGATCATCGGGAGCATCGCGGAGGGAACCGTTATACTGACGCCGAAAAAAGCTTTATAATACTGATGCCGTATCGCAACAGGATTGTTCAAAGTGGACTGAAACGATTGCTGCAGGGCCCCGGCATCGGCGGCAAATTGCGAAAATCGTGACAAATAAAGATCAGGTGAAACGGCCTTTTGAAGTCCCGATGATTTTCTTCGCGCGACGAACATCGGCTCATCGGTGAATTCGACGATGATATTTTTTTGCCCACCAGTCTCCCGGTCTTGAAGGTGCTGGAGGCTATCGAGGTATGCGCGTCTCCGCCGGCCTTGTGTGTCCAACTGCCCGTTCAGCCGAACAGTGCCGTCGAGATTCATCATCTGCTCAAGTCCCGCCGTGGGTGGGGCAAGGGGACTCAGCGTCTGCGCGTGGAGCATGCCCTGAGCAGAACTCAGGAACGAGAAAATACAAACAAGCAAAAAGCAAAGAAAAGCAGTTTTCATGTCTAGCTTAGCAAGTTGTTGGTGATGAGCATTTTTATTTTATCTTTATTTCAGTTCTCACGCCGTTACCCGTATACGTTGTTTGCCGCTCTTTTGTTGGGTTGAAATTTGCTCTTACGATTTACCACGCGGTATGCCGGACGATTTCCAGGTTCTACCGGCGCGAATCCGATCACCTCAAGGTTACTTGAGCAATGGCAATTTCTTCGTCTGGGCAAATTCGCCGGCCTCGATGCGATAAAAATACACACCGTCCGCCAACCATTGGGTGTGAAAACAATCTTGTCGAGTTGGCCCGCGGCATCGATGGCGAGCGCACGAACATCCATCACTGCGCTCAAACCGCCGTTGACGTCATCTCAGGAATCGCCATGGTCGATCGAGCGAAACACGCCGGCGTTGGTTCTGGCGAAGAGATGCCCGGCGCTGTTGCTCGTGAGTGCAGTGACAGAGGTTTCGGTCAAACCGTTATTGCGGTTTGATATTCTGGTTCAGATGAAAAACGTTTTCGGGATCGTGCTGCCGCTTGAGGCGCACGAGGCGATCATAGTTCGCACCGTAAGCCGCGGCGACACGGCCGCCTTCATCTTCAGTCATGAAGTTGACGTAGGCGCCCGCCGAGGCAAAGGGCGCTGCAGCTTTGAAGAATGCCCGTGCCCACGCTATGCCTTTCTCATCGTCTGCAGCCGTGTCCCAGCGCCCGTGCACATTCACCACGAACTTTGCATTGCGGGGACTGTAAGCCGTGGCATTCGTCGGAACGCGATTGGCGGCGCCGGCGAGGAGGGCGATGAAAATTTCGCACTGCGGCGTGGGCAACTTGCCGGCATATTCGAGCACCGTGTTCAAGACGCCATCACTCAGCTCAGTGAAATTGTGGGATTTCCAATAATTCCTGGCGCCGGGCGTGAGCAACGGATCAAACGCCTGCTGCCATTGCACATAAGGCATCGCGCCAATGTGCTCACCATGCGCGTTGCCAAAGCGGCGCAACGGCGCGATCAGTTTCTCGCCATCTGCCGGGTTACCGGCGTAAAAAACCGGCAGTACGATAACCGGCTGGCCGTGAACATTTTCGGGAAGAAAAGGCAGCGGCGGCGCCAGGCGCAGCACGACCCACACATTCAGTTCCTCCGGCGCTGATTTCACAAATTCACGATATTGCGTCAGCACCTGCCTGGCTTGCGCAAATGGAAAAACGACCAACCCAGCGAAGATCTCGGGCCCCACGGCATGGAGCTTGAATTCGAACTGCGTGACGACGCCAAAGTTGCCGCCACCGCCGCGAATCGCCCAAAAAAGATCGGCATTTTCATTGGCGCTTGCCCGTATTTTGTTTCCGTCCGCAGTAACGAGTTCGGCGGAAATCAGATTGTCGATCGTCATGCCGTACTTGCGCGTCAGCCAACCGAATCCGCCACCCAGCGTCAAGCCGGCAATGCCGGTGGTGGAATTGATTCCCACCGGCGT
>JAJVHT010000046.1:15401-24393 GCA_022072515.1 bacterium | reverse complement strand
AGGCTCAGGCCGAGGAAAACTTGAAGGTCAATCAGGATGGGTACGACAACGGTATGATCTCCGTGGCCGACTTGTTGGAAGCGCAAGCGCTGGCCCAGCAGGCCAGGGATCAGACGGTTGAGGCCAAAGCCAATTACCGGATCAAAGTGGTGAATTATTTGATTCAGACCGGGCGGTATAGCCGATGACGAGGCAGCTCTTCGAAAAGGAGCTTGCCACTGAGACGTTGCACAGTGAAAGGTTGCGCGCGACGATTTTGGCCGGGCTCTTCGGTCTCTTTGCAGCAGGCTTTGCTTTTCTCTATCTATTTTTTCGTGAAGATTATCTCCGCATCCTGCGCTCGCCCTCTTCCATCCAGTCGGTGCTGATATTTTACAGCCTGGTGGCGCTGTACGAATTGGGCATCAGGTTTATTATTGGTTTTCGCATGAGGACGGGTAGAAAAGTGTTCGAATGGATGCGCTACTGGAATGCCTTCGTCGAAACGAGCACGCCCACCATTCTGATCATCATCATTGCCGGTACGGCCGGCCCATTTCATACGCTGCTGGGACCAGTCTCATTTGCCTATTTTCTCTTTGTTATTCTGTCGACCCTGCGGTTGGATTTCATGCTCTGCGTCTTTACCGGATTCGTGGCGGCGGTTGAATATGTGATCCTGGCATTTCATTATCTGGCCTACTTTCGTGAACCGGTGTTGGGTCCGATGCTCAATGCGACGATTTACTATATCGGCAGGAGCGCCTTTCTGCTTGCCGGCGGCATTGCTGCGGGTTTTGTGGCCATGCAGATCAAACAGCGTGTTCTCAGCTCCTTCAAGGCTATTGCCGAGCGCAATGAGATCATCAATTTGTTCGGCCAGCAAGTGTCGCCGGAAATCGTCGACGTGCTCTTAGAGCAGAGGCCGGATCTGACCAATCAGAAGCGATCGGTGTGCATCATGTTTCTGGATATCAGAAATTTCACCCCTTTCGCCGCGACGCGCACGCCGGAAGAAATCATTGCTTATCAGAATGCGGTTTTCGGCTTTATGATCGACATCATCAACAAACATCACGGTCTCATCAATCAACTTTTGGGCGACGGATTCATGTCAACCTTTGGCGCGCCAATCTCCTATGGAAATGACTGTTACAATGCGGTTGCGGCGGCGCGTGAGATCATTACCCGGCTCAAACAGGAAAACGAAAAAGGGAGCATTCCGCCGACGCGAGTGGGGATCGGCATTCACGCCGGTGAAGTGGTTACCGGCAATGTCGGCACCTCACTGCGCAAGCAGTATTCGATTACCGGCAATACCGTCATACTGGCCTCGCGCATCGAACAACTGAACAAGCAATTTCAATCGCAACTGCTCATCTCGGAAGAAGTGTGGAAAACGATTGGCGGCGGCGAGGATGCGGTTCATTTGGGACTGGTTCGGGTCAAAGGTGAAGAGCGACCAGTTTCATTATACGTATTGGCGCGATGAAAACGAAAGAAGCGCGGACTTTTCTGTCTGCGATGCGCGTGTTGCCTATGACGGCTGAAGAAATCTCTTGCATCACAGGAATTTCATACTATTATTTCTCAAGGCAGACAAGCGTGATAAAAGATGCACATGGAGAAAACAGAGTCAACAGAGATAGTCATGTATGAAATGCTTATATGAAAACTTTCTCTTGTTTTGTGATCTCCGTTTTTCTGTTTTCTCCGGATAGAAACCGATGTGATTGCGATTAACTCGCAAATCCTACCAGCACGCATTTGCTTATGTTCAACTTGCTTCGCACACACATCAACAAACGCCTCCGGCTTACCGCCGAAGAATTCGACCGCTGCGCTCAGTTCTTTGTCCCCCGGACGGTCAGGAAACGGCAAGCGTTGCTGCAGAACGGCGAGGTGTGCCGGCATCTGGCTTTTGTCAACAACGGCTGCCTGCGCGAGTATACGATTGACCACAAGGGCGATGAACACATCATCCAGTTCGCGATTGAAGACTGGTGGATTTCCGATCTCAACAGCTTTCTCTCCGGTACGCCGTCCACGCACAACATCGATGCGTTGCAGGATTCTGAAGTGCTGCTGCTGGAAAAATCCGCGCGCGAGGCACTTTTCACAGCCGTTCCCGCAATGGAACGATTCTTCCGCCTGCTTTTGGAATCAAACTACATCGCCACTCACAAGAGGATCAACGATGCGCTTAGCGCCTCTGCCGAAGAACGTTATCGGTCATTCGTCGAAACCTATCCCCGCCTGGTTGAGCAAGTGCCGCAAAACCAAATTGCTTCTTATATCGGAATTACGCCGCAATCACTCAGCCGCATTCGCAAGGAGCTTGCGGCAAAGCGCTGATGGGAAGTTAACATGGGTTCATGGCAATTCTTAACCTATGTGAATGTGCCGGGACACCCCGATTGCTATATTGGTCGTGTACTGAAGATGCATGATAATCATTCATGAAACGAAAGGAACACGACCATGGCAATCTGGAAAATTGATCCCGCCCACTCTGAAGTCAGCTTCAAAGTGAAACATCTTGTGGTTTCGACCGTGACCGGACATTTCAACCGGTTTGACGCGACGATTGAATCTGCACTGGATGATTTCAGCGATGCACAGGTTTCATTTGAAGCGGAAGTCGACAGCATCAACACCAAGAACGAGCAGCGTGACACCCACTTGAAATCACCCGATTTCTTCGATAGCAAAAAATATCCGAAGCTCTCTTTTGTGTCCAGCTCGGTGAAGAGAATTTCCGACCATGAGCTGCAGGTGACCGGCAAGCTGACGATGCGCGGCGTTACTCGGGACATCACGCTCGTTGTGATTTACAACGGCACTGTCGCTGGTTTCAATGGTCTGCAGGTCGCAGGATTTGAGATTCGCACCAGGCTGAACCGCTTCGATTTCGGGCTGCAATGGAACGCACTCACCGAAGCCGGCGGCGTTGTGGTTAGCAATGAAGTCAAAATTGAGATCCTTGCCGAGTTCACCAAAGCGCTGGCATTGGCAAAAGCCGCCTGAAGGCGTAGCGATAATTTGCCGCTGGAGACAGAAACAATTCTTTTCTTACTTAACTTTTTCATAAGAAAGTTTGCTATGAAAGACTTTGAAAACAAGGCCATAATCATCACAGGTGCGGCGATGGGGCTTGGCTTGGCGGCATCCATGGAACTTGCTTCCAGAGGGGCGAACCTTGCACTGGTAGATTACAATGAAAAAGCCTTGGAAGAGACCCGGAAGGAAATCACCGGTCAATTTCCGTCCGTGAAAATTATCACCATTGCCGCGGATGTCTCGAAAGAGGAAGAGGTAAAAAAATATGTTGAGGCAACTGTCAAAGCGTTCAGCCGCATTGACGGACTTTACAACAATGCAGGAATCGAGGGAAGACAGGCAGCGATAACGGAGTATGATGTGAATATCTTCAAAAAAGTGATTGACATCAACCTGATGGGGGTTTACTACGGAATGCGATTTGTCCTTCCAATAATGCAGAATCAGAAATATGGACGCATCGTCAACGTTGCCTCAGTGGGCGGTATTCGCGGTGTCATGAATCAAACCCCTTATGTCGCCAGCAAACACGCCGTTTCGGGAATGACGAAGAATGCTGCTCTGGAGTATGGCCGCTATGGAATCAACACGAATGCGATTGCTCCGGGCGCCATTCTTACGCCCATGGTGGCAGAGGCATTCCGGCAGGTTAATCCCTCTAATCCCAAGAAAGCGGAGATGGAGTATGCGCAGGCCAACCCGACCAAGCGATTGGGTCTGCCCGCAGAGGTAGCCAAAGTCGTTGCGTTTTTGTTAAGCGACGGCGCCTCATACATAAACGGACAAACCATCGCTATTGACGGAGGCCAATCAAACAGCTATGGGAATGTCTAACGAAATGTGAAAAACTCACCTAAGGAGTTACACCATGAAACCCAAGATTGCTATCATTGGCAAAGGAAACGTCGGCAGCGCGCTCCAGCGCGGACTCGAGGCCGCCAAGTATGAAGTGAAGTCGGTCGGCAAAGATCCCGCGCGCGTGCGCGAGACAGCGGCGTGGGGAGAGATCATCATTCTTGCGGTGCCCTATCCGGCGGTAGACGATGCGATCCGCGAAATGGGCGACGCCGTGCGCGGCAAAACCCTGATTGATGCAACCAACGTCCTGACGCCAGACTACCAGCTCGCCCTCGGCTTCACGACGAGCGGCGCAGAAGAGCTTCAGAAAAAAGTGCCGTCTGCGAAGGTGGTCAAAGCATTCAACACCATCTTCGCCGAGCACATGGCAACCGGACAGGCGAAGGGCACGGCGCTCACGCTCTTTGCGGCGGGCAACGACAAAGAAGCCAAGGCGAAAATTCTAAATCTGGGCCGCGACATTGGATTTGATGCCTTGGATGCCGGGCCTCTGATGAACGCCCGCTGGCTTGAGACGCTGGGATACTTCAACATCCAGCTCGGGTACACGCTCGGTATGGGGACAAAGCTCGGGTTCAAACTTATTCGTTAATGCGGACACCGGCAATCCTCGGTATCGACTCGACCTTTATCTCCCGAAGAACCGCCCCGCAAGGCGGGACGAGAAGCTGCCGGTGATCGTTTTCTTGCACGGCTGCGGGTGGATACAAGGCGATAAATCCGGCGAGATGGTTGCGTTCGTGCAAACGGCAATGCTGGCTGGGCTTCCGTTTACCGGTCCATCTTCACGTATCCGACGATGGCCGTAGGCCTCAACGTCTAATTCACCAACGTACCGCCGCTGCTGGCATCTACAAAGTGAGGGCATCAATGAGCCAGAATCAGGAAAACACTGTCCGAAATAATACCGTCGATCAGCGGTTTGAAATGATGATCGATGGCAAACTGTCCATGATTGGATATGAAATGCCGAACGAAAACATCATCATTTTCACCCACACCGAAGTGCCGGAGAAACTCGAGGGCCGGGGCATTGCCTCGCGTATGGCGAAAGCTGCTTTGGAATTTGCCAAAAGCAACAACTTGGCAGTGATTCCGCTTTGTCCGTTTGTGAAAAGTTATATTCGCCGGCACCCGGAATATCATCCCTTGGTGAAGTAAACACACCACATAAGCACAGGAGATGAACTCAATGAGAAGTGTAAGAAAAGAATATACCAACGGCGTAATAACCATCGTATGGCAGAATGCCCTCTGCATACATTCGGGGAATTGCGTCAGAGGTTTGCCGGCGGTGTTTGACACCAATGCAAGCCCATGGATAAATGCCGTAGGAGCAACCATGGAGGAAATTGTCAATCAGGTCCAGAAATGCCCGAGCGGCGCATTGACTTGTTATAAGAACACCGAAGTCGAAGACACAATTTCCAGGTAAGGTGCAAAATAATGCCGCGTGCCCCTTACCTATCTCTTCACCGTTTCCGTGCGGCGCCAACGGCTGGGAGGCGTCGCGCTGTATTGCCGCCAGATGCGGCGCAAATGCCGGCTTGATCCGAAGCCGGCACGTTCGGCGACCTGCTCAAGGGATAATTGCGAGTTGGCTAACAACTGCCGCACCAGGGCAATGCGCAAGCGATTGATATAGGTCAGCGGGGTGGTTCCTGTGTGCAACTGAAATAAGCGCGTCAAATGACGTGGACTGGCATGGGCAACCGTGGCCAAGTCATCAAGCGTCCAATGGCGCGCCGGATCCGCGGCCGTCGCGTCCTGCACGCGATGCACAACGGGATGAATATGGTTGCGGCCTTCAAGCCATGGTGACAGTTGCGGATCAGCACCGGTGCGGCGCTGATAGACCACCATATTGCGTGCCACAGCCACGGCGCAAAGCGGCCCGGCAATCTCGCTGATCACCTGCAGGAGGAGATCGACGCCCGCGGTGACGCCCGCACTGGTGTAGACATTCCCGTCGGCCACATAGATGCGGTTGTCGAGCACTCTGGCATTGGTCGCGAGTTGCCGGAGCTTTTCACAGTCGTCGTGGTGGGTGGTGCAGGCACGATGCTCGAGCAGACCGGCGCGTGCGGCCAGCAAAGCACCTGAGCAAATAAACACCAACCGGTGGGTCGGGCGTACGATGCGGCGTAACCATTCCACGATTTCGTTGCGTGCCGCCTCAGAAGGCGGATCTTCCGTCACGCCGCCAGCGCCGGAAACAACGATCATGGCATTGCGCGCCAGCGATTCCGGCAGCGTTGAGATGTTGCTCAACGTCAGGCCGATCGAGCTTTTGATCTGTGCCGACGGACCGGCGTAATGCAACTCAAAGCGCACCTCATTTTGATAGCGATTGGCCATGTTCAAAGCTTCGGCCGGCCCGGCCACATCAAGCAGCAGCGTCCGCGGCGGCAGGATGAAGTACACCACTTGCCGTTTCATAATTTTGTGAGTACCTCTTCGACGGTCGCAATGCGGGCAAAGCGGTCGGCGAGTACCAATTCTGTTCGTTCCTTGAGTTCCGCCGCGCTGTAAACGCGACCGGTACGCGGATGTGTCAGCGCGAAGGTTAGCGTCGCCTCGGTCACGAAATCTACTTCGAAGCCACTGTCCGACGCGTGGCGCGTTGTGGTTTCGCAGCACTGCTCCGTCCGAATGCCGCTGATAATCAGCCGACGGAGGCCGCGCTCATTCAACCAACCGGCCAGCGGCGTCCCGGCGAGCGCACTGTGATAGCGTTTGTGAAACACCACCGCGGGTTTAATCTGCACCGGTTCCAGCGTGGTCACCCATCCGGAGGAGAGCGCAAAGGCGCCTTTATCTTCGGTGTGAAAAATTTGCACCACCGGCACTTTGCGGGCCACACAGCCGTCGATCAACGATTTTAAGTTTCGGACAAATGCAGACGCATCAGCATCAGACCAGTATGGGCGATGACGAAATGATTCTTGCGCATCAATGACAAGCAACGCGGTGTCGGGCATGATTTTCTCCTTGTAAATGGCTGAGAATTTCGTGATAAATTAATTGTAACCCAATATATCGACTTTAGGGCAACAAATCAAGACACCGCTCGGACAAATAGAGGACCGATACAGACATCCCCTGTTCATGCCCTGAAAAAGCCAAATACCTTTCATCACCGAAAACGATGTTAACAAATCCCTTTACACCTTCTGAGATAGCCGGCCAGGCGGAAGATTTTTTTGGCCGCAATGAAGAGCTGCGCCTCATCGCGCACGCTTTGGAGAAAGGTTCTGTCGCCATTCAAGGCCCGATCGGTATGGGAAAGTCGTCACTGTTGACAAGGACACGCATGCTGATGGAAGGCAAGACGCATGGCGCAAAATCCGTGATAGCCATCGGCGATAAAGACGTGAAAACGGCTGAGGAGGCCGCGCGCCTGTTCTTGCAAACTTTCGTGCAAATGAACGAAGCTGCCAACACGGTGACGTTTAGTTTGGGAACAAAGTTCGAGGTGGAGTCCGCCGAGGTTTGTGGTTACTTGAAAGCCGGCCACGATCTCGCCGCGCTCAAAAAAATCGTCGCGGCGGAAACTCTAAAAAAGATTTTCGCTGATCGGCAACTTTTCATTCTGGCCATGGACGAAGCGGACAAATGCCCGATTCCGCTCGCGCGCCTCATTCGCAGTATCACCATGCATGCCCAGCAAAACGGCGTAAAAAATCTCCGCTTTCTGCTGGCGGGAGTGAGTCCGTTTTTTCAAAACATGCTCAAAGAAGACGCCGGCATCAGTCGTTTTTTTGCAAAGACGATCACCTTGTCGCCCATGCCGCCGGAAGAAGCGGCGCTGCTTATCGAAACCAAGCTCGCGCAAGCGGCGCGCGCTGCCGAGCAACAGGGTCTACGCCTGCAGGTGCAGCCCTCCGTCATCGCGCGCATCGCCGCGCTTTCCGGTGGCCATCCCCATTTGCTGCAATTGCTGGGATCATACTTGCTAGCCAATGAAGAGAACAATCCGGACGGCGTTATCAATTCCAAAGATCTCGTCGATGCGCTGCGCAAAATTTGCTATGAAGATCGCGGCTACGTTTATGATGACACGCTGTATCGGCTTGAAATTTATAGCATGCTGGAAACACTCAAGAATCTCTTTGCGATGGCCTCGCCCGAATTTCCCACCCGCATGCCGCGCCGTGCCGCGCACAAAGTTGCCGACGAGGAGGCCATTGCCTGGCTCATCAGTGAACATATCCTGTCGGTGATCTCGCGCGAAGAATATGGCCTGATGGACGAATTTTTGCGCATACGCCTGCTTATGGATGAAACCGAACGCGAAAGCGACATGTTTAGCCTGGAAAAGCGGCTCATCAATCGCGGCGCAATTGGCGAAGAAAGCTTGCCGGCGGAAGACGATGCTTCTGAAGATGTTTATAGACGAGGCAATCTGCTGTCCATCGAAGGCAATGATCTGGATTTCGTCGATCCCGGCGACGACTAATCCATGCGCTTCGCCACCCGCCAGAATATGTCGCAGGAATCTCCTTTTTTCCCTCGTTGCGAAAATCTCCGCCGCTTCAAATAAAATGCGCTCTCGTTGGTGCTGTTTGATACCAGCCATTTCCCTATCTCGCCCGCATAGCAATGACCTTGGCCGGCCGGCTTAAAAAAAATGTAACCGGCGCGAAGTTTAGCGTCTATATTAACAAAGCAAGTCGCTTTGAGAAAACGAAACAAATTTATCATTCGCCCACAAGGGGCGAGGACTATGGTTTAAATATGGAGAATTGCTCATGAAGCACACAATGCACATGACTCAGCCGCTGTCGCTGAATCACACCGCTTTCAGCGCCACAGTTCATTGTCTCACCGGTTGTGCCATCGGTGAAGTTTTGGGTATGATCATCGGCACGGCTTGGGGATGGAGCAATTGGGCAACGGTCGCACTTTCGGTTGGCCTCGCTTTTGTGTTCGGTTATTCGCTTACTTTGCTGCCGCTGCTGCGTGCGCGCCTCGCTTTCAGCACGGCGCTCGGATTGGCTTTCGCGTCGGATACGCTGTCTATTACCGTGATGGAGATCATCGACAACGCGCTGATGCTGGTGATTCCGGGCGCAATGGACGCTGGGCTTTCCAC
>JAJVHT010000046.1:8009-15301 GCA_022072515.1 bacterium | reverse complement strand
GCCTCGCTTTCAGCACGGCGCTCGGATTGGCTTTCGCGTCGGATACGCTGTCTATTACCGTGATGGAGATCATCGACAACGCGCTGATGCTGGTGATTCCGGGCGCAATGGACGCTGGGCTTTCCACACCACTCTTTTGGGGCAGTATGGCGTTATCGCTGGTGCTTGCCGGTGCGGCTGCCTTTCCCATCAATCGCTGGCTCATCGCGCGCGGCCGTGGACATGCGGTTGTGCACCAGCACCACGGCCATCATGCGCCAGCAACAAACGCTGCAAGGGAAAACCCCAGGCAACTTCATGCTGGACATCACGCGCAGCACTAAAAACTTGAAACCCAACTACAGCATGAAACATTTTTGTTCGAAGTTTATTTGCAAATCCGCCCGGCTTTGCATAATTTGAGTATGCATGAATAGTCCATTTGATCTAACAACTTGCAGCACAAAAGCGCCGTATTTTCTACTTCAGAGATTTTCACAATAACAAGACAAGGTGATGATTATGAAAAAGCTTTGCTTCTCGAAATTTGCTGGGATGATGAGCCTCGTTGCATTTATTGCCCTCTTGGCGGGCAGTTCAAGATTGAATGCGTTCTCCTCGGGACAGACCGATCGTTTGAAGAAGGCGCCGTTTTACAAAACCTACAATAAAAAGGTAGTCGTCGGGAAAGCCGCCACTGGTTATGTCGCCATCGGCTTTGACGCGCTAACCAAGTCTGAATTTTCCTATGCCGGACGCGAAAAAGCGTTGCAGCCATTGGCCACGGCGATGAATGCTTATTTGGATAGTCTTGGTTGGAGCATGCGTTTGTCCGGCGAGCCGCTGGCGGAAAAAGGCGCACCGTATCTTTACGTGGGCAGTGCGGAGGGTGAAGGGGCGCCGCCAGAAGCAGCGATGCAACGCAACGAGCATGACAAATTTCCGCCGATGGTCATTCATATCCTGAAGCCCTCAAAAGAATGGCGTGCCGCGCTCGGCGCCGCGGTGCAAGCGAATCAAGTTGAATATGTGTTGGTGATCAAGCTCGGATTCAGCGAATATCCCAAAGCGAATAAAGGCGTATTCGGAAAAAAGGTCGTTTTGGGAACGGGATACGAAGATGGCATTAAGTTTTTGAGCGCAGAGGACAAGCCGGTGGAAGTTTTGCAAGTCACCGGCATGTTGTTGGATCGTGAGGGCAACATCGTGCGCGCCGGCGCGGAAGGCATCGCCGCCAAAGACTCGCCGTTTTGGGTGCAGGTTCTGGAAGCGCAACAAGCCATGAGCAATGAAACTTTACACAAGCTGCTGCACGAAGAACGCCGGGAAGACCTCGCAGGTAACCCGCTGAAATGGCAAGTGGCGTTGCGCAATCTGATGGCGCAATTGCTGGCGCAACCGGCATGGATCACGCAATGAGTCACGACCGAGAAAAGGAACAGAGACCAATGACGCGAAAAATTTTCTACCTTTTGGCACTTTGTGGATTTTGGACAAGCTTTCTGCACGCGCAATGGCAAGCCGTGCCTGCGCCGGCCGATCGCGTTTTTACTTTTGTGCAGAGCGGCGCGCGTATTTTTGCCGGCAGCGAGGATTCCGGTATCTGGCTCAGTTCAAACGGCGGCGTCAGCTTCGCGATTTATCCCACGGGCCTGGCAGAAATGAATTTCGATATACGCGGTTTCGAAGTTCATAACGATACGCTTTGGGCGGGAATAGCCGGCGGCGGCGTTTGCCGCAGCACGAACGGCGGAACGACTTGGAGCGTTTTCAACGATGGCTTCGAGACGCAGTCGTTCGTCATCGGCGTCAAGCAAATCGGCGATACGGTTTACGCCGCGGTTGATTGGGCCATCGGCCTACAGCCAAGCGGCGTTTATAAATCTTCCGTCAAGCAAGCGGGTTGGAAACGCACCGGCACCGGGTTTCCCACCTCGCTGGCCGGTGTGACTTCATTTGTGGCAACCCAGTCCGGCGTTATGCTCGTCAGCGCCGCGCTCGCCGGTTTGCGAGGAAATGTGCAGGTCAGTGTGGATAACGGGAACACCTGGCTCAATCGCCGTATTGCAAATGTGGCCGATGTCTATACACTTGAGGCCGAGGCCGATACGGTTTATGCCGGAACTTCCAATGGCCTTTATGTGACGAAAGATTTTGGTGCAAGCTGGCAACGGCTCGGTGCGCAATTTCAAAACACGGTCGTCGATGACATTTTGCTTTACAATCGCACGCTGTTCGCAGCCGTTGATGGTGTCGGCGTTGTTTTCAGCATCGATGGCGGTGCCACGTGGAGCGTCATGACCGGCAATCTGCCGATTGACAACGATTTTGTGAGTGCGCTCTTTATCCATGCAGGCAAAATATTTGCCGGACTCTCCGCCGCCCACGGCGTTTGGAATGCACCGTTGCCGATGACTGGCGTCGACGAAAATAAGAATGTTCCCCGCGCCGCCATTCTCGAACAAAATTATCCCAACCCGTTCGGAAATGCAGCGACATCGCCCGTGCTTAGCGGGGGAAATTCGAGCACGACAATTTCTTTTACTTTGCCTAAAGCAGAATTTGTCACGCTGAAAGTTTACGACATGCTCGGTAAAGAAGTAGCCGCCATCATGAAGCATGAAAGAAAAGCCGCCGGTACCAACATGGTAGTTTTCAACGCCCAACATTTGCCCAGCGGCTACTATTTTTACCGTTTAACAGCGGGCAGTTTCACGATGACGAAGAAAATGTTGCTGCTCCGATAAGGTCAACAGACATTGTAACTGAAGAGCCGCCATTTCCAAACAACCATACACTGAGCGCGCGAACGCTTTAACAGGACAAAATTTTTAATTCCAAGTGCGCCGTGGAAAATATTCTTGTTTAATCTGCCGGCCTCACGGCTCACGGAGGAAACTTTTGATCTGTGCGATGATCTCATCTGCATGAGAAAGAAACAGATAGTGGTTTCCATGGATTTGTGCCACTCGTCCCCGCCCGACCTCTTTCTCGAAACGTTCCTGTTGGCCTTTGGCGAAGGGCTTCCAACGGCCCGTGTACCAGTTCCAAGCGTTGAGCCGTGCAATCGGCGAGCCGAATGGCCACGGATAGGCCTGCTCTACTGACTTTTGCAGTGCATAAAGAGCGAGAGCCGAAGTCGTGATCTTGTCATACGCTGGATGCTCTTCGCCTTGTAGAATCTTTAGCGCCGTTGCACTATTCGCGACTTCTCCCATGTAACGCCCGTTGGTGTCAAATCGCTTCGTCGCGCGGACTTCAGCTTCCGGCCAAAGCACACCATAAATGCGTTCGAGATATTGGCTGTATGCCATCACCGTTTCACGATCACGCCGGCCCGGCTTGGGTGGCGCTGGAGGCTTGGGATTCGTGAAGAGGCTCAAAGTGAGGAGACGTTTCAGTTCGGCTCGGTCGTAAGCGGCATCTAAATAGACGAGCTTGCCCACGCGATCCGGATAGCGCGCGGCAAATCCCGAGAGTTCATCGCCGACAAGTGAATGTCCAACCAAATGCACGCGCGCGATTCTTAACGAATCGAGAGCTCCGCGCAAGTCTTCAACCAATGTTGCGGTATCATAGCCGGATTTGGGATGATCCGACTCGCCATACCCGCGTCGTGTCAACGCATAGACGCGAAAGTGAGCGGTCAGGCGTGGCGCGAAGTCATCGAAGACGTGCGCGGTGTTGCCAAGTCCGGCGAGTAGCATGATCACGTCTCCATTGCCGCCCCAATCAAGATAGTGCAGCCTGATCCCATTCACCGTAATGAAACCGCTCCGATGTGGCGCCGAATCCGTCCAGGGCGCTACTTGAGAAGCAAGTGTTGCATTGGATGTGGGGGCTTGATGGGCGCATCCCACCGCAAAGAGCAACGCAAGCGTGAGTGATTTCCACATTGCAAAACTCCTTTCATTATATTAAACCGGAGTGCAAGCTTTTAGCTGGGAAAAAGACTGCGACTGCAAGCATAGGCTTGCACGCCGGTAACGTTTACGAGTTAAGCTGAAGCTTGACCTGTTTCAATATCTCGGCGACCCAAATCAGCGCCGGGGTCGTTGCCGGTGCGAATTGATTTATCGTGCCAACAATCGTTATATCCTGATCCGGCCAGTAGAACATGAAAGATCCCGGAAAACCATCATGGCCGATGATCACGCCAACGCCGTTGATGCCGTTGGCAGCATAATCGACCTGGGCGACGCCAAGGCCGTATTCGCCAGTACTGTTCCAGGTGAGCATCGCATTCTTGCTGGTTACGTTTTGAAATATTTTGTCATCGACAAAGGCGCGAATAAAACGATTGAGATCTTCTGTTGTGGAGGCCAGGCCACCGCCGGCCCAATCCGCGGAGATGGCCCGCAGGTCCGTGTAGTCGAGCGGACCAAAATAAACATGTGACAACCCTCGACCTGCAAGCGCGGGCCGCGGGGCGTCGTAGAACTCGACATACGTATTGTTCATGCCCAAAGGACTGAACAAGCGCTCGCGATAAACTTCGTGTAAAGCCTTTCCGGTTACGTTTTGGATAATGAGACCGAGCAACTGGTAATTGGTGTCGCTGTAATGGTAGCCCTGCCCCGGTGGAAAATGCGGCGTGAGATTGGCTTTGGTGTAAGCGATGGTTTCCTCGGGCTGCCAAAATTTTTCAGGCTGCATCAGCATTAGCTCGATAAAATCCGGCAACTGATTGCCATTTTGATCGCCGTCAAGAATATAATCGGGCAAGCCCGAAGTATGTCCCAGCAACTGCCGGATGGTAATCTGTGCGCCGTAGGACTGGCCTTGATATTCATGCAAACCCGCCATGATCGCCTCGGGCAAGTACTGATTGATCTTGTCATCCAAACCTAATTTACCGGCTTCAACCAGCTTTAGCGCCAGCGTTGCGCACGTCATCTTGCCAATGCTCGCGGTGCGGAAAAGATCGTCCGGTTCCATTTTGATTTTGGCATTCGGATCAGCTTCGCCGCTCGCGCCCTTGAATTTGAAATTCTTTGTTGGCGCTTCGACCAGCAGCACCGTATTGTGAATGGCGGCATCTTTCGTTACCAGACTGTCCAACATCGACTGCAACTGCTGACGGAGCTGGTCGTGCTTCGGGTCATCCGGCTTGACCGGATTGTCATCACTGCATGCATATAGTATGAAGCAGAACAGACATAAGACGCGCCAAGCCGTCCATCGCCGATTAATCGTATACATGATTTCTCCTTTGGGTTTTGGTGAAGAAGAACTTTTGTTGATTACACCGACTATCTACTATTTTCCGGCGGGCAAGTTTTGTTCGTTTATCGGCGAAAATTTCGAATTTATAAGGTTGAAAATTGGTAACCATTCAGCGCCCGAGCGCTCATTCTATGAGATTTGTTCAATCTTGCAAATTTATTTTCACTCAAGAACTAAGCACCCGGGCGGTACTGAATAGTTGCGAAAATTGCAAGGTAGGCTTAACGAAGGGAAGCTGGACGTTTGATTACCATTGCGATTTGCACGGTGCAGTTTAAGGTGTCACGTAAAGAATCGCGCTTTTGCAAATTGTCCAGAAGTAATGAGGAGGAGAAAGGAAGGAAAGACGAGGATAGTCGTCAAATTGGGATCAAATGTTCTAAACTAATTCTCGCAGCAAAATTTTTTGTTACGGTTCTCCTTTCGTTGCAAGTCACGAGTCAATCTTTTGTTCAAAATTACCTATCAAGCCCCAACTTGGCTCTGTTGCTGTTTCTGAAATTGCGAAGGCGATACGCCGCTTTGTTTTTTGAATATTGTAGAGAACGCGGACAACGAATTGAATCCGACGGCATAGGCAATTTCCGAAAGCGTGGTACTGTCAGCTTCGGAGGCGCTGAGCCGCTTTTTGGCCTCTTCGATACGCACGCTGCTGAGGTAATTAAAAAAATTCTGCCCGAAGCGTTCGTTGATGATTTGTGACAAATGGTGTGTTGGGACGGCCAGCCTTTTGGCCAGCTTGGGCAGGCTTAAGGTACTGTCGGCAAAAAGTTTTTCATGCTCCATGACTTGTTGCAGCTTGAGAAAAATTCCGTGGGACGCCTCCGGTGTTAAAGTTGATTTCGCATATTTTCTGGCGTGTTCGCCCACACTGATCGGAATGAGGCCAGATTGCCGCAGACCAAAGTAGCTCAGACTGCACAAAATAATCGTGAGCAGGAACGGCGTGAAACGCATGTTGGCCCGATCGAAGGACAACACGTCTAAAACCGTTGAAAACAACGCAACCGCGAACAAGGCGACGAGCAAGTTTCTCAGCCACCGCCAATCCGTGCTCACGCGGTTGAGAGCAGCCGGCGCGCCGTGTCTGGCAAAGTTGGCCAGTTTTCTCCAACCGGCGATAAGATACATGAAGATTTGCAGATCAATAATTAAAAACGCGATGAGCTGGGCCGGATCGAATTGTTCGGTATTGGTTAATCGATTGCGATAGTCAGCCATCTTCACTTCCGTGTTGATGAACAGGCTCGCCAGCCACAATAAGCCGAAGAGCAGGGACGGCAGAAAATGGAGCAGCGTTTTGCCGCGCAGCTTGAAACTCTCACCGGTCGCCGCGCGGATATAAAAATAAAAGCACGGCCCCAACATGAATAGAAAGGGATTTTCAATGTCGAGGAGATACGGCATGCGAACGATATAGCCGGTTTCGAGCAAGACGGCCATAATAATGTAAATGGATAAGGCCGCAAGAAAAAACGCAAAATAGCGATTGGGAAGGCGATTGCCGCGTCGCGCTCCGGTCAGCGCCGCCGCACTCAACAGCGCCTGGCTCGCGCCGATAAGATTGATGATCGCCAGCGCATGGAAGGACGGTTGAAAATTTTCAGGAGCCATAGTTTCCCGCTGAAAGGCCAAACTTTTTTCATCTATAATTTACGGCGAGTGGAGTTATGTTGTTTCACTGAAATTAGACGCAATAATCTTCTGTGGCAAGGGGCTCTGTAAGCGCACGGGCTTGCCGGCGATTTACGCATTAGCACGGCTGGCGCACGTTTCTGTTTTTCACGAGCAGCAATTTTCTCTTTTCTTTTGTCCCAACTTTCCGTAAATTGAAAAGTTTAGAAAATTTAAAACAATGAGATCGGACTACGAGAGGAGCTTAAATGAAACCACAAGATTTCAACACCGTCAGTCAAACGACCTTTCCATCCGCAGCGCACATGATGGAACAATTTATGAAAACCCAAGAATACATCGCCTTAGAAGAAAAACATGGCGCGCATAATTATCATCCGCTCGATATCGTCATTCACCGGGCGGAAGGGGTTTGGGTGTATGATGTGGAAGGCAATCGCTATCTCGATTTT
>JAJVHT010000046.1:0-7909 GCA_022072515.1 bacterium | reverse complement strand
AAAAATAATGTGCTGGTGATGTTTGATGAAATCCAAACCGGGCTGGGCCGCACTGGAAAAATGTTTGCGTATCAGCATGATCCGGGCGCGCAGCCGGATATATTGATTCTCGGCAAAGCGCTTTCCGGCGGTTTTTATCCGGTTTCTGCCATCGTGGCAAAACGTGAAGCGCTGGAAGTCTTTCAACCGGGCCATCACGGCAGCACGTTTGGCGGCAATCCGCTCGCCTGCGCGATTGCGCGTGAAGCGTTGCGCGTCTTAATCGATGAAAATTTGGTGCAACGGTCGGCCGAAGCGGGTAACTATTTTCAGGAAAAATTACGCACCATTAAAAGCAAACATATTAAAGAAGTGCGCGGCCGCGGCCTGCTCATCGGCCTGGAATTATGGCCGCAAGCCGGCGGGGCGCGCCGTTTCTGCGAAGCTCTGAAAGATGAAAAGCTGTTGTGCAAGGAAACGCACGATCACGTCATTCGCTTTGCGCCGCCGCTCGTCATTTCGCGCGAAGAGCTGGACTGGGCCTTTGAACGTGTGAAGAAAGTGATGGAATCGTTGTCGTAAACGATGCGGCGGAAAGGGCGGAGGCGAGGCGGTGAGAGCGTCTATCCGCCCTCCTGAAACCTGCCGAATTTTTCTGGAGGAAGAAATGAAAATGTCCCGTTGTTTGCTTTTGGGTTTTTTCTTTTTGCTGTTCCATGGTTGTTCCTCAACGCCGCCCACGATTGCTTTGTTAACCGATTATGGGACGCAAGATCATTACCTCGGCCAGTTGCAAGGGGTTATCCTTTCGATCAATCCTGGCGCCCGGTTGGTCACGATCACCCACGAAGTTCCCAGCTATGATATTCGCGAAGGCAGTTTCGTTTTGGCCACGGCTGCCGGCGATTTTCCGAAAGGCACAATTTTCGTTGCCGTGGTTGATCCCAGTGTCGGCAGCAAACGGCGCGCGATTATTGTGGAGACTCTGGATAAAAAATATTTCGTCGGTCCTGATAATGGTCTGTTTACGGATGTGATTCGCACCCTCGGCGTGAAGCGCGCCTTTGAAATCACTAATGTTTTGTGGTTTCGCACCAGCGCGATCTCTTCGACATTTCATGGGCGTGATATTTTCGGCCCCGCCGCGGCACATTTGGCCAAAGGAGAGAACGTCGAAGATGCCGGTCCCATGATTTCCGATTTGCAAAGATTTCAACGTTCCGACGCGGTTTTAGGGGAAGGGCGAATCCGCGGTGAAATTTTGCATCGCGATCGGTACGGCAATTTGATCTCAAATATTCCCGCGCCGATGCTGGCCAAAGCGGGATGGAAAAATGGAATGACGTTTGATTGCACGATTCACCGCCAAACGACCCGCGCCAAGTTTGCGGATCGGTATAATGCCGTGGCGCCTGGAGAATATGTCATTTTATTGAATAGCCAAGGTTTGGTGGAAATCGCCCGCAATCTGGCGGACGCCGCCACTGGCCTCAATGCCGCCGCCGGCGATACCCTGGATATTTATATCTCGGGAACGGCGGTGACGAATTGATTGCGCTGAGCCGACAAAGATGAAGAATCGTCGAAAATTTCTCCAAACAGCGCTCGGTTGGGTTGGCGCCATGACGTTTGCCAAAACGGCGGTTGCAAAGCCGAAGTAGCAGTTTATTCACCTCGTTTATTTTTGGATGAATTCGGAGGCAAGTCCTGTTGAAAACGAAAAGTTACTGAGGGGCATTGAGAGTCTGGCTCAAATTAAAACTATTCGCCAGGCCACATCGGTATGCCCGCCACGACCAACAGAGAAGTGATTGACCGTTCGTATGCATTTTCGTGGTTGGCGATTTTGATCATTTAGCCGACCAAGAAGTTTATCAAAAGCATCCGCTCCATCTAAAATTTGTTGAAGAATGTTTGGCTTTATGGACAAAAGTCGCGGTTCATGATAGTATCAACGCCAGATAATTAAAGCGTCGAGAAAATCGCCTCGAGTTGATCAACCCCGGACTGCAACAAAAAACCGGAATTCCGGCCATAGCTTTTAATGCCCACCACAAAAAAATTCTGCTCGCCCGTTTGCAGTGCTTGGGGTTTGATGTCGATTTTGGCGAGACAATCCGTAATATTCGTCAGCGCGCGGTAAAGGCCATTCACGCCTTCACTGATCCCGGAAAATTCTGCAGTGAGTTCACGCAGCATGTCTAAATTGGGTCGATAGCCCGTTAAAGCCACAATTTCATCAATCTCGATTTCCTCAAAATTACGCCATACCTTGAGCCTGGCTTTAAGGCACGAATTGACATCCCACAGAGCTTCAAGCGACGCTCGCCGCAAGATGCGAATATTTGGCGTAGGCTTTTGGGCAATTTCATTCGCCGCATTGGCAATCTTTGCTCGTTCCGGCAATGGATCATCGGGTACCTCAAGAATCGGTTTCGTCCGATCCGTGCGCACCGCCCAGAAAATTTGCGTCCCCGGCGCCTGTTGCGAGAGGTTATTTAACGCGACAATGGCGTTTGCAGCAGAATGGCCATGGCCAATGAGCAGAATGCGTTTTCCCACATAACGCTTGAATTCACTCCCGTCAAAATCGAGCAGATGTCGGACAATCCGTTGGTTACTGTGGCGTTCGCCACACGCAGGCATACCGGCGGTTCCAGCCCAGTTGGGCTGGCCGTAAACCCCGCTGATATCAAACACGAGATCAGCTTCCCAAATCTTTTCTCGCCCTTCCGTATCTTCGGTGAGAATTCGAAATGGTCGCTCCGTGCGCAGCGGATGGTTGGGCAATCCCATTTTGCCGAGGCCCGCGCGTGCGATAGACACGACGCGCTGGCCGCAATGAATTTTCTCTTCAAGCTGCGGCAACCGAGCCATGGGCTCCAACACCGCTTCGATAAATTCGCCGCCGGTTAGAATGGTGTCGTCAGCGGGAAGGGTGTTGCCCGACAAGGCTTGGCGAACGCGCGGCGAAATATTCATACCGAATGGCGAGAAGAAACGGACGTGCTGCCATTGGCGCATATTTTCGCCAATACGTCCGGCTTCGAATATCGTCACCTCGCAGCCACGATCGAGCGCGCGCAGCGCGGTTTCAAATCCCATTGGCCCCGCGCCGATGATCACCGCGCGTTTTTTGTTTGGTGTGGTGAGCATGATCGTTTTTTTTGTTTATAAAATATGGAGTATTGGAGTAATGGATTGTTGGATTGCCGGGCTCCAGCGCTCCATTGTTCCAATAATCCACAAATCCAACGATCCATCAATCCAATTTTGCTTTAGTCCCGCGCTTGCACATTTAACGACTGAATATGATGCACCAACGAAGTACCAGCGCGCAAGGAGGCACCGACGTGCACCGCTTCGGCCATTTGTTCCGGTGTCGCGCCTTCTTTCTGTGAACCAGTGGTCCACGCGTCGATGCAATAGGGGCATTGCAGCACATGCGCCACCGACAACGCAATCAGCGCTTTGGTTTTTTTATCCAGTGCGCCGTCCTGATGGCATTCGTTGTACCAATCCAGCCACATTTTGAACAGCTTCGGGTTGGGGCCGCCGACTTCGCCGAAACGCGCGAGGTCTTCACTTAAATAATAACTTGCCATTTTTTCTCCAAAAGTTAGGCTGTTTACCGGTTTTCTTGTTAGCTGATTGCTCGTTAACAGGCCAACCGGCGAACTGTCTAACGGGCAAACATTGGGTCTTGCCGCAGGTCAAAAAATTTTTTAACAGCATCCATCCGGGCCACAGCAGGAGCCTTCAGTGAGTTCAGTCACTTGATAATCCTGGCCTTTCGTTTCTTTGGGATGGCGTCGCGCATTCTTGGCGCAATTGAATGCCTTGGCTTCTTCCAAAGGAATATTGTCATAAGGTTCCACCGCGAGGAGATCCTTTGCATACGGACTTTCAGTTCGAGCATAAAGTCGAAATGTTTTATCGCAGACGGCCATGCGTTCCCCGCGATAGAGCGTATGACCGTCATCGTCGATCACGGCTTTCCACGGCCCTTTGTAGATGACGGCTTGATGGCGTTCGTGACAGGGGCCTTGTTTGCCTTTGTGCGCCACAACCGTGATACTGCGAAATTCGATGCCTGCAATCGTCTGCCATGGTTTGTCGTCGCGCTTGACGATTTCCATTCCATAAAAGCCGGCGTCTTCGAAAGCTTGTAAAAATCCGGCCTCCGTAAACGCGCCGGAAATGCAGCCGCTCCACAACGCGGGATTATTTTTGAGAGGCGCGCGGGCTTCTTCATCGCTCACGATATCCGAGATCGCGGCGCGGCCACCGGCTCTGAGCACGCGAAAAATTTCTGCAAAGAGCTGGCGGCGATCTTCGGCACGAACGAGATTGAGCACGCAATTGGAAACCACGACATCAACCGAACTGTCTTCGATCAACGGCGTGTTGAGGCGCAACGCTTGTGTATATTCTTCGAGACGCTGTAAATCGGCGCTGGAATAAACGGGATTTTTTTGCAAATATTCATCCACTTCGTCGAGATCGAGCCGCAGGTCTTGAATTTTGCCTTTGCGAAATTCGACATTCGGCGCACCGATTTTTTTTGCCATCGCGTCCTGATATTGGCGGGCTAAAGCCAGCATGTCGTCGTTCATATCCACGCCGATGACTTTGCCGTGTGGCCCAACGATTTGCGCGGCAATATAACAAATTTTTCCGCCGCCGCTGCCGAGGTCGAGCACGGTTTCGCCGGCGCGAACAAATTGGGAGGGATCGCCGCAGCCGTAATCACGCTCTAAAATTTCTTCGGGAAGAATCTTGAGATACTCCTTATTGTATTCAACTGGACAGCATAGTGCGGCTTCACGTTTTTTTGCCGCCTCGGTATAACGTTCACGCACTGCGCTTTCCGCAGTCAGCGCGGCGATATTTTTAGGCATGGGTCTCGCTCCGGTCAAATTTTTTTTAATGCACCGTTATTTTAAAAATCATACTAAAAAGATAGGCCAGGAAAGCGGCAGCCGGCAGCGTCACCAGCCACGCCAGCAAAATATCGCGAACCACTTTCCAATTGGCGCGGCCATGGCTGCGCACGCCGATGCCGACAATCGCGCTGGTTGTGACATGCGTCGTCGAAAGCGGTAAGCCCATGAACGTTGCGGCGGTCACCAATGCTGAGGAGCCGAAATTTGCTGTAAATCCCCCCACCCCATCCATTGCCGTGATTTTTCCGGACATGGTTTCAAGAACTTTGCGGCCGCCGAGCAGGCTGCCGAGACACATGCCAATTGCGACTAAACTGAAGAGCTTCATCATGCTGGTTCCGCCCAGAAGGGTCGCGCCAACGAGCAGCGCCGCGATTTTCGGAGTGTCGTTCATGCCGCGCGCAAAGCTTGTCAGGCCGCTGGTGAGCAAATGCAGCGAATCTGCCACATGCAGTTTGACGCCGCTGCGCGAAACCGTTTGCTCGCAGGTTTCCACTTTATCGGCGACAACTTGGATTTCCGGTGGCGTGGAAATAACCGCGACTGCCGCCGTTGTGCCAACGGCGATTTGTTGCACCGGTATCATCTGCGTCTGCTGCACTTCAACACAAAGGCAATAGTTATTCACACCGGCTAACGCTCGGCGAAGCCCTGGAAAAATCAGCCAGGCGGCGGCAAATGAGACGGCAGGGCTGAGCGCAAGGGGCAGCGCGATTTTGGTGACGAGGGCTGGCCACACGATTCCCGCGCCGCCGATTTGCGCCAATGCCGCGCCGACGATGCCGCCGGTCAACGCATGGGTGGTGGAAACCGGCCAGCCGGTTCGCGTTGCAAACAGAACCCAGCCTGCGGCGCCAATCGCCACGGCGATGGGGAAAACCACAGTTTGGAAAGGCTGCGCGAGAATACCGGTAGAAAATGTTTTAATCAGGCCGCTGGTGATCTTGATGCCGGCGAAAGCACCGGCCACCGTCGTGAGCGTGCCCCACGCAATGGCCTGGGACGGCCGCAAAACTTTGCCGCCGACAAGCGTGGCGACGCCTTTTGAAATATCATTGGCGCCGTTCAGGTAGGAAAGCGCAAAGACTACGACGAACAGTGAAATCTCTAACAATGCTGGCCTCCGCGTTTAATATGACAAGCTTTGCTTAAAATTTTCCCTTGGCTCTTTCTTTCCCCGGCAAAATTTCCAAACAGGTTGTCCACCAGCCGGTGCGCACAGTTTCAATAAATTCTGTGGGCAATTTTTCCTCAGCCATTTCTTTGGCTAAACGTTGGTGGTCGTATGCTAACGGCTTAAATTCAACCTGCAATTTTGGCGTGAAATCAATGAGGGTATACCACACGTTTGTGTTGCCATCATTTTCCGGACGGCCTATGACACCGGCGTTGACAAAGCGCCTGTCCAGGCTTAATTGGCGTTGCCATTTGATGCCCGTGTGAGTGACGAGAACGAGATCGGCCTGATAATCCTGACAGATTTTTTCGAGAAAAGGTGTTGGCGTTGTGGTCTCCCACAAAAACTCATTGGTGCGGCGCGGTGAACCATGGCAAAGCAGAACACGCTTGCCATACGATTCAAATCGAATGAACGGCGGGAGGGCTTTTTGATAATTCTTGAACTCACGTGAAGTGTTGGCGTGTGTGTAATCGTAACTGATTTGCGCGAAATAATTGTCACGCGGATCGGTGTAACCGCACTGGCAATCATTGCGATCGTTCCCGATGCTGTTGTCGTAATTGCCCTGCACCACATGAACTTTACCTTCAACCAGCAGCGGGTAGACACGATTCGGATGCGGCCCGAAGGCACCGAGATCGCCGAGGCAGAAAATTTCGTCGACATTTTTATTTTGCACTTCTCGCAACAGCGTACTCAGCGCAAGATAATTATTGTAAATGCCGCCAAAAACGCAGATGCGGCGATAGTCTGTTCTGTCGAGGTCCATTTTGTGTTCGGTATTCAGTTTCCAGTATTCAGTGATCAACTGAATACTGACCACTGCTAACTGGCATTACTGCTCGTCTCTCGCCGGCGCGAAGTTGCTGCAAATCGCGCCCGCGAGATAGCATGAATAACAAGCCTGATGCCGCAGTGCATACGGCACAAACGACTCTTCGAGCGAATCGCCGAGTTTGGCGTCAGGTTTTTCAATGAGAATCGGGCACACATAGACGCCGCGGTCGGTGGCCATGCGGCTGCTGGTACAAAGCAGTTGGCGCTCGTCATAGCCTTCCAGCATTTCTGGCGCAATAAACTCGGCCTCGGTGTAACCGCGATAACGCGCCTCTTCGCGACCGATGCGTAACGGCGGGATAATTTTCAAACGTGGCCGTGAGTAGTCGATGCCGTGCAACATTTTCGTGAAATCTGCTAACACCATTGCGTTCTCGGCATCTTCCCAGCTTTGCATGCATGTGATGATCGGGAGAAAGCCCTCAGCAACCAGATTTTTCACCCCCGCCAGCGCCTTGCGAAAGCTGCCCTCGCCACGAATCACATCATTGGTAAACGCGGTAAATCCGTCGAGGCTAATGCGCAATTCTAATGAGTAAAGGCTGGCGCCGGCGATTTCGTGCAATCGTTTTGCGACGCGTGGCGAAATGAGAATGCCGTTGGAGAGCACGCTCGCCGGCCCAAACTCCAGCGTATCGGCGAGAATGTCGAGCATATCGCGATTCATGAACGGCTCGCCGCCGGTGAAATAAAATTCTTTAACGCCGTATTGCGCCGATGCGTCGAGATACTTTCGCACTTGTGAACGCGACATGAAGTCGAAAGTATGGTTTTTCGGGCTGCAACTGATAAAGCAGTGGGTGCACCACAAGTTGCAAACGGTGCCACCGACTTGAAACCACAGCGCGTCGAGGCTGTGCAACGGTACGAATGGCGCTTGCGGGTTCGTGCGTGCGATTTGAACGAGTGACATGACGAATGACGTTTTACAGATTAAACGTTGAATTGCCGTTTCTATATATGTACG
>JAJVHT010000094.1:1455-25048 GCA_022072515.1 bacterium | reverse complement strand
TTGAGAGTTATACCGTGGACAAAGTGAAAAATTTTTATGCGACAAATTTTGGCGCCGCCCGCGCGCGGCTTTATGTCGCCGGCCGTTTCGATGCGCAAGCCGTGGCGGCGGCCATTCGCGAAGCGTTTGGCGATTGGGCCAGGGGTTCCGACATTATGATCAACATTCCCAAGCCGGTGACGCAACGCGCGGTGCACATGGTGGATCGCCCCGGAGCGGCGCAATCGACGATTTATCTCGGCTTGCCGGTCGTCGATCCCTCGCACAAAGATTACATGGCGTTGATGGTGACCAACACGCTGCTTGGCGGTTTCTTCTCGTCACGCGTGACAGCCAATATTCGCGAGGACAAAGGTTACACGTATTCGCCCTTCAGCTCAATTTCGAGCCGTTATCGCGATGCATATTATGTGCAAATCGCCGACGTTACCACGGACGTCACCGGCCCGGCGTTGAAAGAAATTTTTTATGAAATCAATCGCTTGCAGGGTGAAGCGCCTTCGGAAGAAGAATTGAATGGCGTCAAGAACTACTTGGCCGGCTCGTTCGTGCGCCAAAACTCGGCGCGCGGCGGCATCATCGGCCAGCTCGCCTTTCTCGGCTTGCACGATTTGGACGACAGCTATGTGACGGAGTATGTGAAAAACGTTTTTGCCGTCACTCCGGCAGACGTGCAGCGCATGGCGCAAACATATCTGCGTGATGAGGAGATGACGCTCGCCATTACGGGCGACGTCAAAAAAATCAAAGCGCCAGTTGAACAGGTGACCCACGGCATGGTTAACATCACCAAAGCCAACTAAGATTTTCGTCCAACCTCTCTACGCCCCGATATCTGTCCGGCCCACGGCGGAATCGGGGCTTTTTTTTCGCGCCTGATTTCGAATTGACAATAAACGCGTCATGGCTTGCGGCAGCAGCAAGAAAATGAATTTTGAACGTTGCATGGGCGAAAGCAAATAATGCCTCAGTAACGGGATAACGGCCCGGACGCTTTATCTTATGGAACGCAGCAAAAGCGCCCGGGCCGTACCTGTGGCCGACGCATTACTAAAGCAAGGAATTTCGCTTGACGGTTATCGTGTTTAACCTTAAATTGTAATTTAATCCATTGCCAACCGGCAACCGCTCATCCGAGGTTTGCATGCACAAAACGATTTGCGTTTATTGTTCATCCAGTGAGGCGCTTTCTCCATCCTATTTTCAAGCCGCGGCTGATTTCGGGGCGTTCATCGCCCAACGCAACTATACGCTGATTTATGGCGGCGGCCGCATCGGTTTGATGGGCGCTTTGGCGCGTTCGGTGCATCAACATGGCGGCCAGGTGATCGGCGTCATTCCCCAATCGTTGCAAGACAAGGAAGTTGGTTACAACAATGCCGACGAACTGATTGTCACCAAAGATTTGCGTGATCGCAAAGCGATTATGGAGGCGCGCGCGGATGCGTTTGTCGCGCTGCCCGGCGGCTTCGGCACGTTTGAAGAAATTTTTGAGATTCTGACGCTGAAACAATTACAGTTGCATACCAAGCCCATCGTTCTCGTCAATACCAACAATTATTACCATCCATTTGTCCAACTGTGCGAGCACGTTTATGCCGAGCGCTTCGCCAAACCGGATTCGCGTTTGCTTTACCATTTGGTGCCGGAACCGGCGGGCGTTTTTCCTTATCTCGACACTTATCAGCCGCCCATCCTGCCAAACAAATGGTTTTAATTGCAGTGGGCAGATTGCTTTTCCCCGCGCCTGGCAAAAACCGCAATGCCGCAAGTCACAAATACTGCCCGGACGTTTTTGTGGCGTTTCATAAATTAAAGCGCGCGGGCAGTGATCTTTACCACTGAGGCCTCGCAAAAAAATCTGCAAAACAACTTGCGTTTCATTCCAAAAAGATTATTCTTCCTTTACACCGGTTACAATCAGCCCAAAACAACAATCCTATCTTCAGAGGGAGCAAATGATGAAAGCGTTTTATTCAGCTTTTCTATTGTCTGTCCTTTTCATGGTGGCCTGCCAGCAACAGCCCCAGCCGCAACCCGCTAAATCGCTAACCGACGCCGAGCTGAAAGAAAAAGCCAACCAGCTCGCGCACGAATTTATCATCGTCGATACACATGTCGATGTTCCTTATCGTTTGCAGGAAAAAATGGCGGATATTTCGCAACGCACGGCAGACGGCGATTTTGATTACGTCCGCGCCAAGGCCGGCGGGCTTGACGCACCGTTCATGTCGATTTATGTTCCCGCGGAATACGAAGAAAAAGGCGGGGCGAAGGCTTACGCCGATAAGCTGATCGACATGGTGGAGAAATTTGAAAAAGAGGCGCCGGATAAATTTGCCGTGGCGAAATCCGTGGCCGACGTGCAAGCCCAATTTGCCAAGGGTCTCATCGCGCTGCCCATGGGCATGGAAAACGGCTCACCGGTCGAGGGCAAGCTGGAGAATTTGCAACATTTTTATGATCGCGGCATTCGTTACATCACGCTGGCGCATTCCAAGAGCAATCACATTTCCGATTCATCGTATGATCCCAATCGCCGCTGGAACGGCTTAAGTCCGTTCGGCAAAAAAGTCGTGGCGGAGATGAATCGGCTCGGCATCATGATCGACATCTCGCATGTGACGGATTCCACTTTCTATCAGGTGATGCAGCTCTCGCAGGCGCCGGCAATCGCTTCGCATTCGTCGTGCCGCCACTTCACGCCGGGCTGGGAGCGCAACATGGATGATGAAATGATCAAGCTGCTCGCGAAAAATGGCGGCGTGATTCAAATCAACTTCGGCTCTTCATTCTTGAACGATTCGGTGCGGCTGGCTGAAGACAAAATGTGGAAGTATATACAAGACCACAAAATCAGCCCCAATACCGAGGCCGGCAAAGCTGCCTTGCAAAAATTTCGCCTGGAGAACAAAGTCGGTTACGCCGATATTTCCGATGTGATCGCGCATATCGATCACGTCGTAAAACTCGCCGGCATCGATCATGTCGGCTTTGGCTCGGATTTCGACGGCGTCGGCGACTCGCTGCCAATCGGTGTGAAAAGCGTGGCGGATTATCCAAACCTCATTTATGAATTGCTGAAAAAAGGCTACACGGATGAAGATATCCGAAAAATTTGTTCGGGAAACTTGTTACGGGTGTGGTCGGAAGTCGAAAAGGTCGCGGCGAAGTTGCAGGCGAGTCATGGTTGAAATTTGTCCGGAGTTTGGTGTCCGTCCGTAGTTGTATGAAATATAAGGTTTGAACGCCCAGACACTGTAATCTTCAAAAAAATTATCGCTGCAGAACTCGTCGTAAAACGAAACAAGAAATTTTCATGTCCACCTCTCTCCCGGCCACCATGCGGGCGTTGGAACTTCGCGCGCTTGATGGCAAGCTTGAAAGTATCGCTCTCGCCGAACGGCCTGTCCCGCGTCCCGGGGCCGGGCAGGTGCTGGTGCGGATTGCCGCCTCGCCGATCAACCCTTCCGATCTCTCGTTTCTGCAAGGCAACTACGTCCAGAAAAAACTTCCCATCATCCCCGGCTTTGAAGCGAGCGGCACGGTGGTGGCGTCGGGTGGTGGATTTATGGCGCGCGCCCTCGTGGGCAAACGCGTGGCGTGCGCGGCACCGCCGAATGGCGACGGTACGTGGGCCGAATATATGGTCACCTCGGCGCTATTCTGCATCCCGCTGCAAAAAAATATTTCACTCGAGCAGGGTGCAAGCTTGATCGTCAATCCATTGACGGCGTGGGCGTTGATGGATATGGCGAAGCGCGGCCGCCACCGTGCTGTTGTGCAAACCGCGGCAGCGAGCGCGTTGGGCCGCATGATTTTTCGCCTCGGTCAACGTTTCGGTATTCCCACGATCAATATTGTTCGCCGCCAGGAACAAGTTGAATTATTGCAGGCGCTCGGCGCGAAACATGTGCTTAACAGCAACGCCATCAATTTTACCAGTGACCTGAAAAAACTTTGTCATGAATTAGACGCTTCCCTCGCCTTCGACGCCGTGGCAGGAGAATTGGCGGGGCAGGTCTTATCGGCGCTGCCGAGGCAAGGACGTCTCATTATCTATGGCGGCCTCTCGCAGCAACCGGGCCAATTCGATCCGCGTGCTCTTATTTTTGACGACAAACACGTCGAAGGTTTCTGGCTGTCGACTTGGCAGCAAAAGCGCAATTCCGTGCTTAAAATCCGCACGGCGCTGCACGTGCAAAAATTTCTTGCCAATGAATTGCAGACAGAAATACGCGCGCGGCTCCCGCTCGCACAGGCGATCAGCGGTTTGCAGCAGTATGCGAGTGGAATGACAGAGGGCAAAATTCTTTTTGTGCCACACCCCCATTAAAGCAATAAAGCGAAATTTATAATAAAAAAAGCACGTTACACGCATCACAATAAACAATTAACGTGTAACGTGTAACGTGCGATCGAGTTGGAGGGAAACCCTACAGCGAAAACCACCGATTCAACTTGATGAGAAACACATTGTCCGGATAAACCCGGAATAAATTTTTCAAATCGTCCCGGAACGAGAACTCGCCTTGCGATGCAAATCCGGTGCGGCCTTGTGACCACACGACAAAAAGCGTCGAGCCGGGAATGTATTCCCACCGCATGACGAAATTCGAACGGAATTGGCGGAAATTGAAATCCGGGTTGTCGAACGCATAATCCGCCGCCCCGTCCAAGTTTTCGTCCACATTAAAGATGCCGCTTTGCTCATCCAATTTGATTTCACGCACAAACGGGTGAAAGCGATCCTGGTAGCGCGCCGCGCGCGGCGAGGTAATGCGCTTGAACTGCGAATATGTGCCGGCGGAGACAAACGGCTGTCCATAAAATTGCAGCGAGAGATTTGGCGTCACGCTGTAATCCAGCCGCATGGTGACGCCCAGGGTTTTCTGATTGAGCCGCCCGAAAATATAGCGGTTCTCGCCGTTCAGCGTCAGCGTATTCACGTATTGCAAATCGTCGTTGTTTTTACTATAGAAGGGGTTGAGCCGAAACGTCAGAGATTTGAAAGGGCGAAAAGACGAGTTCACGCCGATCTCATGATAGTCGGTTTGGCCTTCATCCTTCCAACTGTTGTACCCAAACACGCCGAATTGTATCGCCCGGCGTTGATCCGAGTCCACCTCGTACCAGTGGCTCCATTGGCCGGGGGCGCGCAATGCCGGACCGCCCCGCAGCGCCGTCGTCGCCAAATTTTCTCCATCCCGGTTCAGGCCCGACCAGATGCCCCAATAGTTCTTGAGCTGGCCGCCGCCGTTGATATTGCCGCCCCGGAAAACCGTTTCGCCGCCAAAATTCCAGCCTTGCCATTGATTCAAATTGATATTCAACCGGTTGAAAATGGCGAAGGGCTTGGTGATGCGATATCCCGCCCAGGCGCTCTGCATGGCCCGATCGGCTTGCCGCACAAATCCCAGATCATTCAACTCCAAACCTGGTGATCGCCAGGTGAAACTAAGGTTCAAGCGCAAACGGCTGTTGCCGCCGCGGCCAAGGCTGAGATTGCCGCCGTGTCCGCTGAGCGACGTGCGATTCGGGTCGTACTCGACGTAATCCGCATCCGGGCGCTGATAATATCGCCGCGATCCCAGTTGCGCTTCTTGAATCGCCGCCTTGCTGCCGCGAATGTTGCTGAACACTGACGTGCCTTCGACATAATACGTGCGGTTGTGCCACTGATGCCGGAAATCAATGCCGCCGGAATAAGCCTGGGTGTTCAAATAATTGATGCCGGTACGACGCAGGTCGCGATGCGTCGCCGTGAACATGCCGCCAATCGCGGACACGCCTTTGTTGAAATCTTTCTGTACGCGGCCAACAAAAAAATTGGTGCGCGGCTCGACTATTTCAAATCGCCGCTGGCCGAGATTGTCGATCTCCGCTTCTTCTTCATCGGTGACCGCATCCAAAATGCCGATCGAAACGCCGCTTTTGGTTTTGCCGGTTAATTTGGCGGCGGCGGCGATCGAGCTATTTTCGGGCACTTTGGTGTATTCACCGGAATTGAGCGCGGGATAACCATGCGGCGCCCGGCCGATGCGCCGCGAGTAAAACAAACGATCATTGGAAAAGGAGCCATCGCCGCCGGCGAGCTTGTAATCTAAAATATCCTGGCCTTCGATAAAAAATGGGCGCTTTTCAGCAAAGAAGGTTTCGAACGCCGTCAGGTTGACTTCCGAGGGATCGGCTTCGACTTGGCCAAAATCCGGATTGATCGTCACGTCCATCGTTAAATCACTGGTGACACCGACTTTCGCATCCAAGCCGCCGGACAATTTGTTAAGTTCGCCGGTCGCAAAAGGATTGCCCGGCACTTCCTTGAATTGGCGCGTGCTGCCGAGCGAATAGGGCAACAGCTCAATACGCCGCGCCGGCTTGATGCCTTTCAATCCCTGCAATTCGCCGAAGAAACTCACCCAGCCCGGCGTGTTTTGCGGAATATATTGCCAGACCGAGCGTTCCTGTTTGCGGAAAATACGGCGTTGCACTTGAATGCCCCACGTCTGTTCATCTTTATCTCCGAAGCGCAACTGGCTGAGCGGAATGCGCATCTCGGCAACCCAGCCTTCGTGGTCAATCGAAACTTCGCCGAACCAAACCGGATTCCAGTTGGCATCCCAATTGTCGCCGTCGTTGGAAATGGCTTCATCGCCTTTCACGCCGGCGGCGTTGATGGTAAAGGAAAAGCCGGTGCGATGATCGAAATAGCTGTCGATGTTGATTTCCACCCAATCGCCGTCGAACTGGTCGCGGCGGGTGACGCGGCGGACGATTTTGTCCGGCTCGTTGTCGTAGGCGCGAATGCTGACGTAAAGATTCTTTTCGTCATACATGATCTTGAAAGCGGTTTGCTGGTGCGGCGCCGCGCCGTCGTTCGGCTCACGTTGGGTGAAATTCGTTGTCCATTCCGCTTTCGCCCACACCGGATCATCCAGCTTGCCGTCAATGACCGGCGGATGCGGATTGATGTGTTTGGCATGATAAATCTTTTTCTCGGCTGGCGGATCGCCGGCAAAAATGGCGGTGGCACAAAACAAAAATCCCGGTAACAAAAGTTTCCTTTTCATGAACAGAACTCCGGCAATAAAGTTCGGCAGCGCGAATGGCTGGTTGAAATTTTATGAATGGCTCCCGCGACCTGAGGGGATGCTGATTGCTCTCTTCAATAGACTGTGCGAATTCAAAAAGGTTGCTAAATTTTTAGCACACTTATTAAGACAACGCGAATTCGCCAAAGGTTGCCATTCACTTTGGAATTTTTTAACGGGAAGAAACGATAGTCACGTCCTACGGAGGCAAAGAAAGGATATTGCGGTAAATCTCACCAGTGCCTTAGCGCTTAAAAATAAAGGCTATCATCAATGAGAGTCAATGTAGTAGCAAACTCAAAAGTCAATTTCCCGACGACCACCCAGTTCAACCCACGTACCGCCCCCTTGTTCAGAAATTTTTTTATAAATGTGATGCGCCGCGGCAAGGTCTTCGATCGCCAGTCCCAACGACTTGAATAAGGTTATTTGCTCGGTAGAAGTACGGCCCCCAATTTGGCCAAGCCCAACTTCGCCCAACTCGCCGCGAATGTGCGTGTCATCCAATACGCCTTCCTTTTGGGGAATGATAAAATCGCCGGCTTCCTTCAGCGCTGATTCGCGCCGGTCGACGATTAAATGGGATTTCAACATCGCGGCCGTGTCCAGTTCGCGCGTCATCGGCGTGCACGCGCCGACGGCGTTGATATGCGCGCCGGGTTTAAGCCAATCCCCCTTCACCACGGGTTCTTTTGCGGCTGTTGTGGTACAAACTATATCAGCGTCGATCACCGCCTCTCGCGCCGTTGTCACCGCCTCGACTGTGATGTTGTGTCGCTGCGATTCGCGTCTGGCAAACTTTTCCGCCTGGGCAAAGTTACGGCTCCAAATCCGCACGCGCGTGATTTTGCGGACGAGCAACATCGCTTCGAGATGTGACCGCGCCTGGGTGCCCGCGCCGAGAATCGCCAAGTCATGCGCGTTCTCGCGCGCCAGTAATCTTGTCGCCAGTCCGCTCACCGCCGCTGTACGAATCGCCGTGATGGCCGAGGCATCTATGATTGCGAGCAAGCCGCCGTGGGTGGCTTCGCAAAGCAACACCGCGCCCTGATGCGAATCATACTGGGTGCCGTGGTTGTTGGGAAAAAGCGTCAGCACTTTCAGCCCCAACGCGTTGATCTCTTGCATGTACGCCGGCATCATGGCGAGAGCGCCAACGCGTTCGGGCAACCACAGAATCGGTCGCAACGGTAAAATCGTATTACCCGCCGCCAGCATTTTGAAGGCTTCCGCCATCACATCGATACACTCGCGCATCGACAGCCATTGGGTAACTTCGGCTTGGTTGACGATGAGAACTTTCATGGTTTACCTCTGCCCCTTTGGCAGAAAGGTGGCAAGAAACGCGGCAATAAAGCCGCAGATCGTCAAGGTGAGCAGAGCGGTCGACAAACCAACTTTTTCGCCGATGAAGCCCAGCGGCGTCATGAGCAAACCGGCGACGCCCCAACTCACGCCGATCATCAACGCCGACACCATGCTGGAGCGATGCGGATACAGTTCCTGCGCCATCACGATGTTTAATGGAAATGAAAAATACAACAAGATGCCGCTCAAAGCCAATGCCAAGAGCGCCGGCCATCCGGAGAAATAAATGAAGCCGGCGAGTAACGGCGCCGCGGCTAAAAGTGAGACGATAATGATGCGCCGGCGCTCGACCCGCGTGGCAACGTAGCCACTGAATAGCGAGCCGAATGCGCCAATAGATTGAAAGACGGTAATCGTGACGCCGGCCTTAAACAAGGAATGGCCGTTCGCATGCATGTAAACCGGAATGAACGTGCTGAAGGCCGTGATCATCACGGAGCGCAGAATGCAAATAACCAGATGCAGCGACAACAAGACGCGATGCGGCTGCGAGCTGCCATGATGAGAAAAATTTTTCACCGGCACGGGCAGCGTTGCCGGGTGCGGCAGTTGGCGAAAGAGTAACGCGGCGATGATCAGCGCGGGAAAAATCAAGAGCGGCAAGGCGTGCAAGCCGAGCGACAATGCGAGCGGCACGACGAACAACGGTGACATGGCGTGACCGATGTTGCCCGAGGTGATGAAAAGGCTCATGCCCCATTCTTTGCGTTGGCCGCTGACGCGGCTCACCATGGTGGCAGCCGAGGGATGAAAGATCGCCGAGCCCAGCCCGCACAACAACAATAGGACGATCAACAACGCATACGTGGATGCATAGCCGAGGCTGCAAATGAACACGCCGGTGAGCAATGGCCCCAAAAAGACAAAAAAGCGCCGATTGAAACGGTCATTGAGGGCGCCAAAAATCGGCTGCGACAGCGAAGTCGAAGCCGAGAGCACCGAGGCCAAAATTCCCGCCCGGCTCAAAGGGAATTGCAGGCGTTCCATCAATAACGGCAATAGCGGCGACAATAAGCCGGTGTAGGCGTCATTGACAAAATGACCGGCGGCCAGCAAATGAACCGGGCCGCGTCGAAAAAAAACGTGCTCCTTTGGAGAAGCGGAGGCAGTGGATCGTTCGCGCGCAACGACTGCCGTATTGGAATCGCGAGGAAAGATCGTCGAGGTGAAGTTAGCAGCTTTCATCTATATAATATAACTTCAGCAACCTGGAAAAGTCAAGGCTGGCGAAAATAATTCACGCAAAAATTAAAAGGTTTTAGAAGGCGTGCCGAAGTTTGCTTGTAACTATTCAGCTATTTCACCGCCCGGGCGCTTATTTTTGATATTTGTTATATCGCGCCATTTATTTTTGTATACAGATTTGCGCGTCCGGGCGGTACTGAATAGTTACGCCGGCTTTATAAATAAGGTTGTTTAAAATTCGTCCCTTGCCATTTTCCTGACTTTCCGGTCACCGCAGTCATTGCCATCGACTATCCCACCTGCGGCATCTCGGTTCCAGGGTTCTGCGGATTTGATCCGGAGGAGCCAAAATCCGCGCGCACCGTGCGATAAATCAAATACAAGCCGGCGAGAATAAACAGGCCGGAAATCACAAACGGAATCGTGCCACGAAATTCCTTGGCCAGCAGGATGAACACGCCGATGAGAAAAAATACCGCGGCCGGAAATTTGGCCCAATCCAATTTCCGCTCCGGCGAACGCAGCATATAGAGATAGCCAAAGGTTGCCGCAAAACCCATCATGATCAAGACGGCCATCGTATCACCCGGCAGCCAGCGAAAGCCTTCGAACAACACCACCGTGCCGATCGTGAACATCGGACCGGCAAACAGCAGCACCCACCAATTGCGATTGCGGTCACGTTGATAAACCAAATACAACAGGCCGGCGCCCAGCCAAAGAAACATCGTGCCAATCAGCTCATCCGGCAACAGCCAACTGGCTTCGATAAAGATGCACGCGCCGACAATCACCAGCGCGCTGCCGACGTAAAACGTCCACTTGCGCGGCTTGCTGCTCCAGCCATGTTGCATCAGCACCGCGCCGCAGCCGGCAAAGATCAGGCTCACGACATATTCCTCGTCGAGCCGGAAAACATTCAAATTATTCAACAGCGACAACAAGCCGATACCAAGCAGCGCCGCGCCCAGCAACAAACGGGTTTTATTTTTTTCCATAAACGCCTCGCTTCGATTCTGGCAAAACTTTTCCGCGTGAGGGGGTGATCCGCGTGCAAGTATTTTGCGCGTTTAATTTCCAGCTCCGGCGGTTTTTCCGACGGCAACGTGCTCACTACTGAGCGACCTTATTAACGTAAAAGCGAATGGCAAAGTTGCAGCGCCACCGGCAGAAAATTAAAAGGAATAGCCGAGATCGAGGGAAAAAAGAGTATGGCGGGAATCGCTTTGATCGTTGACGCGGCTGTGATCGTTGTCAAAATTGGCCAGCACATTTGCCTGCCAGCGCGGATGAAAATTCCAGGAAAAAAACAGCAGCAACGAATTGAGGTTGCGGTCGGTGTAAGAATACAGGCCGAGATCGGAAATATGGGTGGCCGTCGAATTCGGGTAGGTGCGCATTTCAAAATTTTCATTGAGGCTGAACAACAGGCCGTCCGTCCGGATCAGATCGACGCCGAGGGTGAAACCGTGCGAATAATAATCTTCATAAAACGGATTGCTGAACGCGCTCGCCGTTGCGGGCTGGCTGCCTTGAATAATGTTATCATCATAGACGCGGAGCGAGTACAAGTAACCAGCGCGGATTTGAAAACTCGCCGATAAATTGAATTGCAATTGCGGATTGACGGTCGTGCCCAAAAAATCCGGTATCGAGTCGCTCGGCGTTTGATATTGGCGCAACACGAAATCGCCATCGATTCGCAGCGCCAGCGCCTGGCTTAATCCCAATTTAAGCTCGGCGCGGGCATATTCTTCTTGATAAGTTTTTTGATAAGAGTTCCGGCAATCATCGTTGGCTGCGGTGTGGGGATAAATGCGCTGGCGCCAGATATTGTCCAGCGTGATGGAAGCGTTCGCCGCGCTGTTCTGGAAAATCGAGCTTTCGAGGCGATGCTCGACATAATCATGCGAAGGGCACAGGTCGTGCGCCTGCACAATGTAATAATAACGGGAATCCAGCCGCGTGGTGTACCCGGCATTGAACACGGCGCCCAAACCGGCGCGATTTTGAATGTAATTCGGATAGAAATCGTTTTGTTCGCGATAGCGCCGCCAGCGGAACTCGTCGGCCACTTCCAACCGGAAATTTTTGCTGACTTCCGCCACGACCAACGCCGAGGTGATATTTTGCCAGTACTGCAAATCAAAATCGCGGCGATAACTCGTGCCTTCCAGACGATTTTGCAGGCGCCAATATGAGCCATTGCCGAGCGGCTGGCGCGCGTTCAGCTCGGCCTCACCGCTGAAATAATCGCGGCTCGATTTGAGCAGCGCATAGGCCTCAAATGTCAAGGCACGATTTTCCGGCGTTATCCGTAAACCGGTGAGGGGAGATTTCGGTAATGGCAAATTCCGGGCGGGATCACGATTCCAGCTCAGCCGCACTCCGACGAAGGGGTTGCCATCGGAAAACATGGTGTCGGCAGAGGCGAGGCCAAGTTCGTATTCCTGTCGCCACAGATCGGTGCCAAACAAAATTTCCCGCCGCCATTCCGACGTCGCACTCGTGGCCGGTGTTGACATGGGATCGCCAGCTGAAGGGGTCACGGCAGTTGCGGGGTTCGCTCGCAGCGCCGTCAACTCCAGCGCCGTGCCGATAATAAGCTGCGCGGTGAAATAATCCTTTTGGCGGGCAAAGCCATCCGCTTCCGTGACCAAGTCTAAAGTTTGAAGGAGAAATTCTTTCGCGCTGGTGTCTTGATGGGCGCGTACCCAGCGCAACAACCGGAAACGATCAATCTCATAAGCAGAAGCTTCGGCCGATTTCTGCAGGGAAGAATCAAACCGGGCTTGCTCCTGCGCCAGCAAGGCTTGAGGGTCACAGAAAACATGACTGAGAAATGCGCCGAGAAAAATAAAGGACAAAGAAATTCCTTGCCGCATTTTAAGCGTTATTTTGGGGAAACAAATTCTCCCCTCATGCCAATCACAGCGCAAGAGTTGGGCAGAGGTTTTTCTAACACCAACGCTGCCGATGTGTATCCGATCACACACGTCCGATAACCAAATTCCTCAGTTTAATTTGCGGACCGACAGAAGCTAACTTTGCATTGGACAGCAAGTTTCCTGCCTAAATTTGTGGTAAGAATTTTCTTTCAATTTATACACAATATATTTCACAACCGTGCGAAGCCTGCACCTAACGGTGCAAGAGGCTTGTACCATTTCGGGCGCAAAACAATACATATTTTAAAAATGACCTTTTCTTCATAAAAGAATTCTGGCCTCTTGAAAATTCAAATATAAGGTTAAGACAAAAAATGGAAAAATCATATAAAAATCTGGCGGCTGCCAGGCGAGCAATTAAAAACGCCCGATGAAATAGGGCGTTTACAGTTGGGGCGCATCGTGTTTGCCGGGGCGGACGCTGGTGGCGAACCGTCGACGTAATTGGCGCCATTGTGCGGCGCGGCCTGCTTTACGCCGCCAGCGCGGAGAGCCAACAAAAAGCGACTACGGATCTTCTCGAGTTCTATCAAAATTGCGGAGAGCGAGACGCAACAAGTCAAAAGTCCCACCGACGTCGGCACTGGCAAGGCCAAAGATGAGAAAGCGCCGTTGTCGGAAATCACCGAGGTGTTGAACGAACGTTTCGGCACACAGTTTATGGAGGAAGCCCAGCTCTTTTTTCAGCAGATCAAAGAAAAAGCCTGCAAGAACAAGCAAGTGATCCAGACGGCGCTCGCCAATCCGCTGGACAAGTTCGAGTTGGGCATTCGAAAATTGATCGAAGATTTCATGATCGAGCGGATGACGGAGAACGACGAGATCGTGACGCGCTATATGTCAGACCAGGAGTTTCAAGGCTCGGCGCGCACAATTCTGGCAAAGGCAATCTTCACAGCGAGGCGAGGCCGTTCGCCGCTCATGAATGTCGCGGCTGCAAGCAAATCACAAAGATGATGGGCATGATCCCCAGCGAAGGAGTTGTTGCAAAATTTGCAACAACTGCCAGTGATGATCAAAACGATCAGACTCGATATCTGAATCGTGCGGCAACCATCAAGCAATTCTTAACAGTTCAGGCTTTTACTTTTTCTTTATTTCACCCCATTGCTTTCCTGCACCGCGTGAATCAGTTCTTGCTTCAAATTCCACAGTCGCTGCGAGAGGGAGACATGATAAATGTGCGGGTTCATCAGGCGCTTAACGCCGGCATCCAGCCGCGCGACGTCGGCTTTGCGAGTATCCCGTATGGCGGGGATCGAGGGCAGATCATAGACAAGCTGGCCGTCGCGGAAAATATCAACTAAAAGCGGCTCGATTTCAACAATATCCTGCTGGTGGAGCAGGCGATATTTGCTGTGATCGGTTGGATGGCGCAAAACGACCGGATCCATTTCGCGCGGCGCTTCTTCGTTTAAACAAACCAAATCGGCAGTGGCGCGATGGCGCCGGTCATAAATTCGCCAAACCTGCTTGTTGGCCGGGTTCGGAATTTTTCCGGCCGTTTCCGAGATTTTGATCGCCGGCACCCATTGCTCTTCATTCCTTACCGCGACCAATTTATACACCCCGCCTAACGCCGAATCGCCGGCTGAAGTGATCAGCCGCGTGCCCACGCCATAAACCAGCCGCTTGATCAGGTCGTTATAGTCAAGGCCATGGCGCGGCGCCTCTTCTTCGATTTGCGTGAGAATCTGCCAAAGATTCAGTTCATCCAATTCGTTGGAAAGGGTGATGTTCGCCTCCGGAAAACCGGCAGCGTTCAACATCTTCGCCGCTTGAATGCTGAGATAGGCCAGGTCGCCGGAGTCCAAGCGAATGCCCATCGGTTTGTGGCCTTGGCGCTGCAATTCTTCAAAGACTTTGATGGCGTTGGGAATGCCGCTCTCGAGTGTATTGATGGTGTCCACCAGCAGCAAACAATCATCGGGATAAATTTCGGCGTAAGCGCGAAACGCTTCCAGCTCGCTCATGCCCAGCGTCAAGAAAACTTGCACCATGCTGTGCGCATGCGTGCCCTTCGGCGGCAATCCCAAAACGTGCGAGACGCCGACATTGGAGGTAAAATCCGCGCCGCCGATGAGCGCCGCCCGCGCCCCGGCGATGGCGCCTTTATCCTGCGCGCGGCGGGCGCCGAACTCCAGAAAAAGCTGGCCGCGGCCGATTTCGTGGATGCGCGCGGCTTTGGTGGCAACGAGCGTCTGGTAGTTCAGTTGATTCAGCAACGCGGTTTCCAAAATCTGCGCCATGGCCAACGGCCCCTGCACGACAGTCAACGGCACGTTGGGATGCACGACGCGGCCCTCCGGAATGGCGCGCAGCGAGATGCCGCTAAAATTGCCGTGCTGCCGCAGCCAGCTTAGAAAATTTTCATCAAATATTTTTTTGCCGGTGCGGCCGGTTTGGCTGCGCAGCAAAGCGATATCTTCGTCGCGAAAATAGGCGTTTTGCATCCAATCGAGCAGCCACTCCAGGCCGGCGTTGATGCAGTAGCCGGCCTTGTGCAGCCCATAATCCGGATAGTCGCGGAAAAAGTGATCGAACTGCACCGGCTTCTCGTGCAATCCGAGGCGGTGGTAAAGTTGGGCCATCGTCAGTTGATACTGATCGGTGAATAGAATGCCCTCGGCGGTTTTTTGGTCTTTTTCTTTCATCGCACTATTAAAGATAACAAATCTTTGTGTTTTTGCAAGCGCAATAGTCTTTTAAGCCCAATCGGTGCATTTTTCTACATCGGCTTTTGTAATGCCTCAGTCCCAGGTACTGCCCGGGCGCTTGGGCGGCGTTCCATCAGCGCAAGCGCCCCGGTAGTTATTGCGTAACCGTGGCATTGTGACTTTTTGCACTTCTCTCTTGCCTTTGATTGGATTTATGCTTAATTCCATTTAATGAGCATGGTAGTTAGTTTCTTGCCAAGAGACGCAGAAAATGCCAATCCAATTATAGTCATGCGAAAACCGCCAGTCATAAGCCTGCTGACAATGGTGGCACTTTTGTGCGCCTGCGGAATAGGATTCCCGCAAGTTCTGCCGTTTGAACAGTACTCTATCAAAGACGGCCTTTCCTCAAATTGGATCACTTCGATTTTCCAGGATTCGCGCGGGTATTTGTGGATCGGCGGCGATGAAGGGGTTTCGGTCTATGACGGCGTCAGTTTCAAAAATTACGGCGTTGCGGATGGCCTGCCGGTCAGTCATGTGTGGCGTATTTATGAGAGCCGGCGCTCGCCCGGCACGATGTGGATCGGCATGCATCGCCATGGCGCGGTCAAGTTCGCGCAAGGAAAATTCACGCCCCTACCCCTGCGCCCGCAGCCGAAAGTCTACACCGTCACTTATTTTTATGAAGATCTCGACGGCATGATGTGGTGCGGCACCGGCTCGGGCGTTTATCAAGTGCGCAATGACAGCCTCACTTTTTTCCCGACCGGCAGCGACACCGGCTGGGCGCCGTTCATTACGCAAACGCGCGACAGCCTGATCTGGATCAGCGTGGGTAAAAGTTTGTATCGCTATTCGCCGCGAACGCAACAAACCACGCGACTCGACCTGCCCATTGCGCCGGTGACGCTGCAGTGCATGGTGGAAGATGACGACGGGAATGTCTGGCTTGGTGATGAAGAAGGTACGGTTTATCTGTGGCGTCACGATCGCCTGCTGGCTTCACTGCGGCTGCCGTTTAGCGATTTGCGGCAGGTGGTGGATGATGGCGAAGGCAGCCTTTGGTTCGCGGCGCTTAAAGGAATTGTCAAAGTCTCAAAACAAAATTTCACGGCCGGCGGCGTGACCTGCTATACGACTGAGAACGGCGTGCACGACCTTAGTATCACCGCTTGCTGGCGCGACCGCGAGGGAAATCTCTGGTTCGGAGGCAGTTCCAATGGCTTGGCAAAATTATCCGACCGCAACGTTTATCGGTTTCCGCTCGCGGGTTTGCGGCCGGATGTCATGAATCACGCTGCGGTGACGGATGCGCGCGGCCGAATTTTCGTCGTTTCCGAATTCGGAGTTTGGGAGATTTGGCGCCGGGCCAGCGCCGGCTGGGGCACACATCTCCATCAATTGGATACCGGCAATTTGTCGGGCCGTCCCTGGCAGGCGGAGCTTGATGCGGATGGTATGTTGTGGATTTCATTCGCCAACGGCGGCCTGGCCGGGTACCAAATTAAAATGAACGGCGAGCAACATTCCATTTTGGCGCGAACGCGGATGCTGCGGCCTGGCCACGAAATGCCGGAAGGCTTTCCCATTGCCCACCTGATCGACAACCGGCGCCAGCTTTGGAGCAGCATGCGCGGCGTTGGCGTGGCACGCTTTGATCTCAACACCTCGACGCCACGCGCTTTTTACACGCAGCAGGACGGCCTGCTGGATGTCACGACTCGCGCAATTTGCCGCGAGTCCGAAGATAGAATCTGGTTTGGCGGCTATAGCAACGGTATTGCGATATTCGATATTGCCGGCGGCCTGTGGCGTTTGGCACAGAGGCTGACCACGGCCGAGGGACTGCCCGACGATCAAATCCGCTTCATTGCGCAGCGCCGCAACGGTGAAATGTGGATCGGCACACGCTTCGGCGGCATCGGCATTTATCAGCAAGGAAAAATCGACACCATTTCCACGAAAGAGGGGTTGCTCAGCGATGCAGTGTGGGGATTCGCGGAAGATGACTCCGGCCGCATGTGGATCGCAACCTCGGTGGGAATGCAAATGACCGCTTCGGCGCGTTCGCGCAAGCTGGTCAGCATTCCGGCATTGCGCGGCCAGTATTTCGGATCCGTCGGCATCGCGCCGGGCAATTGGGTTTGGGGCGTGAGTTACAATGAGTTGGTGGTTTACAACTTCAGCCGCCGGCACGTTCACGTTGCGCCCTTGATTTACCTCACGGCTTTGGAGGTCAAGGGCGAAAAGCGCCCGCTGCTCGCGCAGACAAAGTTTTCGTACAACGAGAATTCGTGTCTGTTGAGTTTTATCGGCCTCAGTTTTAAAAATGAAAAAGCTTTGCGCTATCGCTATCGTTTGCGCGGTCTTGAGGAGGAGTGGCAAGGCCCGACCTCCGAGCGGACCGTCAGATTTGCCGCGTTGCCGGCGGGAATCTACACCTTTGAAGTCATGGCGATTAACGCCGAGGGCGTCGCCAGCGTCGCGCCGGCCGCTTTCACTTTCACGATTTCACCGCCGTTTTGGCAACGCTGGTGGTTCATCGCGTTTTGTGTGTTGCTCATGGGCAGTATTTTATACGCCTCCCATGTCGTGCGTTTGGAGCGCCTGCTGGCGATCGAAAAAATCCGCTCGCGCATCGCCACGGATTTGCATGACGACATCGGCGCCGGCTTGACGCACATTGGTTTGCTTTCGCAGGTGGTCTTGCATAAAAACGGCGTGCGGGAATTTTATGCCAACGCAAAAGAACCTCATGCTCACGAAGCCGGACAGGATCTGCAAGCGGCTGTTGGCGTGATTCACGAATTGGGCAGTTCTATGGAACGCGTCGGCAACGTCGCCCGGGAGCTTTCGGTGGCCATGAGCGACGTGGTGTGGTCGATCAATCCGCAGCACGACTCGGGTGAGGCGCTGCAGCGCCGGCTGAGCGTTTTTGCCCATGAAATTTGCCGCGCCAAAAACATCGCCCTAAATTTTGAAGCTTCTGAACCCTTGGCGGGAATGAAACTGCATCCCGAGTTCCGCCGCAATCTGCTGCTCATCGCCAAAGAGGCGTTGCACAATGCGGTGAAGTATTCCGGCAGTCCGCGGGTTGCGGTCAAGTTTGAAACCAACGGCGAGCATCTCGTCGTGGAGATTGCCGATTCCGGCAAAGGCTTTGACCCGGCCGGCACAAAAAACGGCAACGGCCTCAACAATATGCGCAGCCGCGCCGAAAAGCTCGGCGGCGCTTGCGAAATCATTTCCACGCCCGGGCAAGGCACGCGCGTGACGGCAAGAGTTCCGTACAAATAAATTAGGATATGCGAAAAAAGGTTTGCACAACGCTGCTGTTTTTGTTTTTTTTGTCGCGGCCAGCGCACCTCCAGGTTTTGCCGTTCGATCAGTACACGATCCAAAACGGCTTGCCGTCGAATTGGATTACCACCATTTTCCAAGATTCGCGCGGCTATTTGTGGATCGGCGCCGATGGCGGGCTGTCGGTTTATGACGGCGTCAGCTTCAAAACTTATGGAAAGGATGAGGGCTTGCCGGTCGGCCACGTGTGGAGCATTCGAGAGAGCCGCAAATCCCCGGGCACGCTTTTGATCGGCACGCACGGCGGCGGGCTGAGCAGATTCACAGATGGAAAAATCACCTCGCTGGCGCTGGACAAAAATTATGCGGCCAATGTCGTTACTTCAATTCTTGAAGATCACGAAGGCGTTCTTTGGTGCGGCACCGCCTGGGGCGTCTATCAAGTTCGCCATGACAGCGTCTCATATTTCTCGGCGGCCAAAGATTCCGGTGCGGCGTTGTTTATCGTGCAGACCTCGGACAGCCTCATTTGGATCAGCGTCGAGCAGAGTCTTTACAGATACTCGCCGCACACGCGCCAAACCGAACGGCTGGAATTCAACCTTCCTCCAACGACTTTTACGTGCATGCTTGAAGATGCGGAAGGAACGCTTTGGCTTGGCGCCAGGGAAGGCGGAATCTACCGGCTGCAACACGGCCGGATCACCGCCAAGCGCCGGCTGCCATTTGGCGATTTGCGCGTCATCCTCGATGATAAAGAAGGTTCGCTTTGGGTTGCCACGGTGCAGGGTGTCGTGAAAGTGGCGAAGCAAAATTTTGCGAGTGAGGAAATCGTCAATTACATCTCCGTCAATGGACTGCACGATGATGAGTTCTATTTTTGTCTGATCGACCGTGAGAACAATCTGTGGTTTGCCAGTAAACATCAAGGGCTTTTCAAACTCTCCGAGCGTAATTTTTATGGCTTTTCTTTCAAAGGCCTGAATGCGGATTTATTGAATCGTAGCGTGGTCGCGGATGAACGCGGCCATCTTTTTGTTGCTGCCGGCGCCGGGTTGTGGGAAGTTTGGAAAGACCGCCATGGCAATTGGCAGAAATTTCTGCACCGGCTCGCGCGCGGCGGCTTGTCGGGCAGTGCGCTTTCAGTCGATATCGACGGCGGCAGGAGGCTGTGGCTTGCTTATCGCGAAAGCGGGCTGGCCGGCTATAGGCTTTCCGCAGAGCCGGACCAACCGGCAAAGTTGTCTTTGCTTACCGTGTTGAAATTGGGCCGGGATCTCCCCCATGATCCCCCCAAAGGTGTGATCGTCGGAATTTTTATCGATCGCGACGATCAGCTATGGTGCAGCCTTTGGGATGTAGGTCTCGCGCAAGTGGATCTGAAGACGCAAAAACTACGCGCTTTATATATTGAAGAATTGACTGAGAGAACGCCGCAGGATGTTTGCCAGGATTCAGACGGTAATATTTGGGTTGGCACTTTTCGATCGGGCCTGTTGGCGTTCAAGCCGCAAGCGGGAAAATATACCCAAACTCGTCACTTCACCGCGCAAGACGGACTCGCGAGCAATCAAGTCCGTTCGCTCGTCCAACGCCGCAATGGCGAGCTTTGGATCGGTTCTCGTTTTGATGGCATTTCCATTTACAGAGACGGCAAATTTGAAAAGATCACCACGAAAGACGGCTTGTTGAACAATGCGGTCTGGGCAATGGCAGAAGACGATGACGGCAGGATGTGGATCGCGACCTCGGTCGGGCTGCAATATACTGCGCCGGATAATTCACGCCGGTTTCTCACTCATCGCCGGTTGACCGGCAGGCAAATCGGTGCGGTTGGAATTATTCCTGGCCACCAAGCGGCTTGGAGTGTGAGCCCCGAAGAGTTGACCATTTATGAGTATGGCCACAGAAGTCTCGAAGGCTCTCCGCCGCCAGTGTACGTCACCGGCTTGCGCGTCAATGGCAAAGAGCGTAGCGTCGCAGCTAACATGAAATTTTCGCATAATGAAAACTTGTGTGCCTTCTTCTTTAATGGCCTCAGTTTCAAAAGCGGCCAGCCGGTGCAATACAAATACCGCCTGCGCGGTTTGTATGATGGTTGGCATGGGCCAACCGACCAAAGATCCGTCACGTTTGCGTCATTGCAGCCGGGGGCCTACACTTTTGAAGTGATCGCCATCAACGCGGATAACGTTGAGAGTGCCGCCCCTGCCGCACTCACGTTTACCATCGCGCCGCCGTTTTGGCGGCGCTGGTGGTTCATCGCGTTTTGCGTGTTGATCTTGGGCAGCATCTTATACGCCTTCCACGTCATACGTTTGGAGCGTCTGCTGGAGATCGAAAAAATCCGCTCGCGCATCGCCACGGATTTGCACGATGACATCGGCGCCGGCTTGACGCACATCGGCCTGCTTTCACAAGTGACGCTGCAAAAGTCTGGTGTGCGGCAGCGCCTTGCGTATGGGTGGTCAGAACTTAATGGCGACGCCACCGGGCAAATTTCTTCCAGTACCGTCCAGGAGCTTGGCAGCTCGATGGAACGCGTCGGCAGCATTGCGCGCGAGCTGTCGGCCGCCATGAGTGATGTTGTCTGGTCGATCAATCCGCAACACGACTCCGGAGAGGCGCTGCAGCGCCGGCTCAGCGTTTTTGCTCATGAAATTTGCCGCGCCAAAAACATCGCGCTGAATTTTTTCGTTTCCGATCAAATCGCTGGCCTGACACTGCATCCCGAGCTTCGCCGCAATCTGCTGCTTATCGCCAAGGAAGCGCTGCACAACGCGGTGAAGTATTCCGGCAGCCCGAGTTTGTCGGTCAATATTGATCTCAATGGCAGGCATATCGTCGTGGCGATTGTCGATTGCGGCCAAGGTTTCGAGAGCAAAAGCTCGCCAACCGGCAATGGCCTAAACAATATGCGCAGCCGCGCGGAAAAACTCGGCGGCGCCTGTGAGATTTTTTCTGCGCCGGGGCAAGGCACGCGCGTGACAGCGAGAGTGCCGTATAAAAAGGGATAAATTTTTCATTGTAGATTTTCAATTGAAAATTTACAAGGCTTGGGTTGCACATTGAAAGTTAGGTGAAGACGAGGAGAGACGCCAATGAAAAATTCAAACGAGGCTATCCGTGTCGTCATCGTCGATGACGACGCCGGCGTTCGCGACATGATCGCCAGCCTGATTGCCGATGCCGAGGGCCTGCAGTTCGTCGGTGCTTTTTCCAGTTGTGACGACGTGTTGGAGAATATGATCGACGAGATTCCCGACGTGGTGTTGATGGACATCAACATGCCGGGCCGTTCGGGTATCGAATGCGTTGAAGCGCTGCGGATGGAGATTCCCGATCTGAAAATATTGATGCTCACCAACTACAGCGACGACGAGCGCATTTTTGATTCGCTGCGCGCGGGTGCAGTCGGCTATTTGCTCAAGAATTCTTCCATCGAGAAATTGTCGGAGCTAATCAAGGAAGCGCATCACGGCGGCGCGCCGATGTCCGGCGAAATCGCCCAGAAAGTGCTGGCTTATTTTCAAGGGCAGAAAAAAAACGTCAAATACACGGCGGCGCTGTCGGATCGTGAGCAGGAGGTGCTGCGCGCGCTCACCGACGGCTTGAGCAACAAGGAAATTGCGGCGAAGCTCTTCATCAGCTTGCCGACCGTTCGTTTTCATCTCAATAATATTTATGCCAAGTTACACGTCAATTCTCGCACCGAGGCGGTGATCAAAGCCCTGCAGGAGAAATTGGCTTAGTACGGCGGCCCCAAAAACCGCCACCCTGAGTTTTGAATTGCGTTTATGCAGCAGAGGCGATATTCTGATGCACGCGCAACCGATTGATGGGGTCATACTTCTGTTTGATCGGCGCCAGCCCGTTTGTCATGGTTGCGGCAAGTGGCCGCGATGCGAGACTCGCCTTCATTTAAAACATAGCCCATACCAGAAAATTTTTGCTCATGTGGGTTGAAAGTCAATACCTGTTTGGCCCCGCCCCCGGTTTACAAAAACTATCTCGAAAGATAGGGGGAACCCGCTCAAAATCTCGTACACGATACCGGTAAATCGATAACACCGTGGTAAACGCTATACAAACAAACGGAGAAAACCTGAATTTTCTCAAGATTGGGTTTGAAAAACCACCCCTTGCGATAGTAGAAACTGCGAGCGAAATATCGTACATTATGCCAGCAACTAAAAATTCGACCCGCAGGTGTTATGAACTCAACTCAAAGAAAGGAGTCCTCTATGAAACGAATCTTGGTTTTCACGTATGGCATCATCAGCTATGCAATCTTTTTCGCCACCTTCCTCTACGCGTGCGGTTTTATCGGCAATATCTTTGTTCCCAAGTCGATCGATTCCGGCGCTGAAGGACCATTGGGCCAAGCGCTGCTCATTAACGCGGCCTTGCTTGGACTGTTTGCCGTCCAACACAGTGTGATGGCGCGGCAGGGATTCAAAAAACTGTTGACCAAAGTCATTCCCCAGGCGGCGGAACGCAGCACTTATGTTCTGCTCTCCAGCTTGTGCTTGATCCTGCTGTTCTCGCAATGGCAGCCGATGGGCGGCGTGATTTGGGATGTGCAAAACCCCGCCGGCCGCACCGTTCTCTACTCGCTCTTTGCGTTCGGCTGGCTGTTGGTGCTGGTCACGACGTTTTTGATCAACCACTTCGATCTCTTCGGATTGCGCCAGGTGTGGCTCTACTTGCGCGGCAAAGAGTACAAAAAGCTCGTCTTCGTGACTCCGGGTCCGTACAAGCACATTCGGCATCCGCTCTATCTCGGCTGGTTGTTCTCCTTCTGGGCGACGCCGACGATGACCGCCGCGCACTTGGTGTTTGCCATCGCCACGACCGCTTACATCTTGATCGCCATCCGGCTCGAAGAGCGGGATTTAATGGACATCCATGGTGAAGCCTACAAAAACTATCGCCGTCAAGTGCCGATGCTCATTCCCAATCTGACCGGCTCCACCGTGAGTCCGGCGATGGAATAAGAAACGCCATGAAGTGATGGCAATCTTGTTGGCAAGCATCCATA
>JAJVHT010000094.1:0-1355 GCA_022072515.1 bacterium | reverse complement strand
GATCAACCCATCCGCGTCGTCATCGTCGATGACGACGCGGGCGTCCGCAACCTGATCGCCAGTTTGATTGCCGGCGCGGCAGGTTTGCAGTTCGCCGGCGCTTTTTCCAGTTGTGATGACGTATTGCAGAATATGCTCGCCGCGCTTCCCGACGTGATGCTGATGGACATCAACATGCCGGGCCGTTCGGGCATCGAATGCGTCGAAGCGCTGATGAAGAAAATTCCTGATTTAAAAATTCTCATGCTCACCAACTACAGCGACGACGAGCGCATTTTCGATTCGTTGCGCGCGGGGGCGGTGGGCTATCTGCTCAAGAATTCTTCCATCGAAAAATTGGCGGAGCTCATCGAAGAGGCGCATCACGGCGGCGCGCCGCTGGCCGGCGAAATCGCGCAAAGAGTTCTGGCTTATTTCCAACGCCAGAAGAAAACCGTCCAATCGCCCGCCGCGCTTTCGGAGCGTGAATTGGAGGTGCTGCGCGCGCTCGCGGAGGGCTTGAGCAACAAGGAGATTGCTGGGCAGCTCTCTATTAGTCTGCCCGCCGTTCGTTTGCATCTCAAAAATATTTACGCCAAATTACACGTCAATTCTCGCACCGGTTTGTTCCTGCGCGCCGCAAGACACTAACAAAACTAAGAACCGTCGCGGGTTTGATGAATGTGCGGAATCGTCAAAACCCAGCTCTTGCGATAGTAGAAACCGCAAACGAAACCTCGTACATGGTGCTGATAATGCAACTATTCCATGCCGCCCGGGCGATTAGTTTTATGGGCGAAAATATTTACCCGATTGAACAAATTTCATAAAAGGAACGCCCGCGCGGTGCAATAGTTAAATGGTTATGATAAAACTCAGTAAGCCACGTTAGGCGATCGGAGCGCAACATGCTTGGAAGGAAGAAGATGAAGTCAATTTCGGCAACCACCCGAAAGCGGCTGGAGATGCAGGGATTTGTCGGTATGAGCGACGCGGATTTATCCGAGATCAGGCCGTGGCTCCGGGTATCACCGGCGATTACGATAACATGGATGGCAATCGGCCTGTTTCTTGGGTCTGCCAAAGTGATTTGGGCGATGGTTCCATTTTCCATTTTGGGAGCGCTTCTCCCCGGACATCCGTTTGATGTGTTTTACAACTTTGGCATTCGTTTTTTCCTGGGCAAACGCGCGTTGCCGCGTTATCACCTCGCCCGACGATCTTGTTGTATGATGGCATCGATGTGGGCGGGCATGGTCGGCGGGGCGTTCCATAGCGGCGCGACGGCCCTCGGCTATACGCTCGGCGTTATTTTTATCGCCGCCGCGCTTTTGCCGGTGACCACAGATTTCTGCATTCCGGCTTACCTTTACGGA
>JAJVHT010000223.1:16647-25219 GCA_022072515.1 bacterium | reverse complement strand
GCGCTTAGAGCGCTGGTCTGGTCTTGGGAGCAAGTTTTTCTTTGTCTTCCATTTTTTGGACGAGCATGGCAACGCTTTCGGTGAGCTTTTCGACTCTCGCGGTCAAGTCGTGCAACTCACTGCGCGAAGCCTTTTCCGACTCACCGGTTGGGAAGATTTTTTTCTGCACGTATTGGGCGGCATCATCCAGCCGCGCCAAAATATCGTGAGTGAAGTGATCGACTTTTTCGCCCAAATAGGTGGACGCCGGCTCGCCATTTTTTGGGGCGGCCAGCGTTTTTCCATTCTCCACGACCCCCCGGCCTTGTTCAACAAACTTATTGAACATGCGTGTGCCTTCTTTGTCGATGGTGGAGAAAATTCCCAAGCCGGCCAGCCAGATCTCTCGTGAAGTTTTGGAAATTCCCTCTTGCAGTAACTCGAGCGTGCCCTTTGCTTCTTCAAGCAGTTCGGTCGATTTTTGTTCGATGTTTTCTTTGGTGGTGGTCATGACGCTCTCCTTTCCGTGGTCGCGTTTCTTATGAGATTGGATTCCTCAAAACAAACTTCGACTTCGTCCTGGAGCCGAGCGTTATGTGCTGTGGCCCAACACTCTAACTTGTTTGCATACTTTTATCCGCGTCGGGTTAACACCACCCCTCCGATGAATCCTGGCTGTGTGATCAAGGTGGAGCGTCGCTGGAGGAACAGCCAAAAAATAAAATGAATCAATAAATCTATTTACGCAATAAACAGGCCATCGGCCACAGTCCAGCCGCTGATGTATTATCAGCGTTTTAACTCACCCGGGAAAATGGGGCCCGCATTTTTTTTCTCAGCTTTAAAAAAAAAGTTTGAAAAAATCTTATTCTTGGGAATTATGCGATTTTTCTTCCGGCTTTCAAGTCAGCATATTTTTATGTGCATCATGGTGCGATGCGTCATTGCGGTAAGATCGACTGTGCAAGGTGTTAAAAACTTTAACTTCTGAAGCAACCCGGATTTTCACCCGCGTGCGCATAGCTTGTTGATTTTATTGCCTTGTAACGTGCACATTATGAGGTGATTTTTATAACACGGAGAAGCTATAAAAAGTTTTATCTTTTTGACGCGACATGTAAAAACCTATCGTTGTGTTCATCGCCGTTTTGTTCGTGCCTCGGCGTGATTGTTGCTTAATTATCGTAGCACAATATCTTGAAATTGTATTGCAATGCCACGTCACGCCTCAAAAGGGGTTGCCAATGATTACATTTGTTGACACGGCTGTAACCCCTCTTATTCGCGAGAATCAAAAAATCTACACAGAATTTTTTGATCGCGAATTTGCGACGAATTTGGTGAAAGACGTGCTCAATCCGCTCGACCAATGTTATTTCCGCTCCGAATTTATCGGCTTCGAGCCTTTTCCGGAACGCAACCATTCCGCGCGTCCACTGATTTTTGCCAGCAATCATTCCGGCATGGCTTTTCCATGGGATGGCATCATTTTTACCGCGCGGCTCTTTGCGCGCAGCAACTATGATTTCACCAAAGCGGTGCGTGTTCTGGTCGCGCCCATGCTGCTGCAATCCACCCTGATGAATCCCTTTTTAGTAGAGAATTTTTGGAAACGCGTCGGCGGTGTCGCCGCTACCTCGCTGAACTTTGAGACCATGATGCAATTCCCGGAGTCCAATATTCTGGTATATCCGGAAGGTGTTCCCGGCATCGGTAAAGGCTTCGATAAAAAGTATCAATTGCAGCGCTTCGCGACTTCGTTTATCCGCACGAGCCTGAAATACCAAACCGACATCATTCCTTTTGCGACGGTGAACGGCGAATACATCAACGCCTATGCTTATCATTCTGACGCCGTCAACCGCCTTGTCAATAAAATCGGCATCCCATTTCTGCCCATCGGTTTGATGACGCTGTTGATTCCCTGGCAGCCGTGGTTGTTTTATTTTGGCTTTCCGGCCAAACTCACGTATGTGATGGGCAAACGCATTAAGCCGTATGAGCTACTTGATAAGCCATTGGGGAAAATCACTGAGGACGATATTGCGCAATTGACCGTGCGCGTGCGGCGGCAAATGCAGGAGGAATTGGATGCGGCGGTGAGACAATACGGCGCCAAGCCTTATGCCGCCAAGGAATTTTTTGCCACATGCCGAAAAAATGTGAAACGCTTTCCGTTTTTCCTGCCCTTTTTCTGGCCCTCCCTCTTTGCCGAAGTCGAGCGGCGGCAGCTTGAACACGATGCGAGTGATTTTAAATTACGCTTCTGGGACGGCCTTCGGGCCTTTCTCAAACGCCCCATTAACTTCGCATTTTTTCTTCCGATTTTGGGTTGGATTCCAATCCTCTGGAGGGGGTATCGGCAGCGGACGTGATAAAAGGGAGTGACAAATTAAAGTTTATCGCTCCCTCTCAATTCCTTCTTGCCGCTTGCGATTTGCTACGTGCTCGCCTTGTCTTTTTTTCCTTCAATTTCCTTCAGCAATTTCGCCGCTTCTGCTTTGGAGACGGGGTCGTCCCATTGCACTTGCGGCAGAGCCAAACACTGCTGGAGTTGGATTCTGGCGTCGGCATAGCGGCCAATCTCGATAAGCGTGCGGCCATATTCCAACCGATGCACCGGTTTGTTGCCGGTTAATTCAACCGCTTTGGCAAACATTTTCGCGCCTTCTTCCAGCGAAGCGCCCGGCGGCACGCCGCCATAAATTATTTTTGCCGCAGTTTTGAGCGCCCAATTTAGCGTCGCAATGTTGTAATGCCAGCGCCCCAAAATATGATAAGCGCTGTCATGCTGTGGCTGCAATGCAAGCGTTTTGTCCGCCTCTTGTTTCACTTCTTTGGAAAGCCGGATTTTAGTTTTCCCGCCTTCGAATAACGCCACCCGCCCGACGCACAACGCCAGCGCAAAATGGGCATCGGCCGAATCCGGATAAAGTTTGACCGCCAGCCGCGCCAGGCTATCACCGCGCAGGTACAGCGCTTTGGCTTGCTCCTTGTCGGCTTTTTCAATATTTTTTCCGACATCGGCGTGCGCCCGCGCCCCTTTCCACAAGCCTTGATAACTATTGGGGTCTTCTTTGAGTGCTTTGAGAAAATGCTGCAAGGCGTTTTGATTGTCGAACCTGGCATACGCGGCATCACCCAATGCAATGGCTTGCGCCACGCCATTGTCTTGCGCTGCCACGATTGGCGCGGTGACAATCAACATGACCAAAATCAGGAAATGCATCATCGAATTTCCTCCTCGATTAAGACTCATGCTCTGCGGATTAAAATCAACGATGTAAATTTATCAAGAATTATACCATCACAACGATGATGAAATGAAGCGCCAACTTTCAAATCTGCAGTTGAATTTTTAGATTATTTCTCAATTATGCGAAACAGTTTTCAAAAAATAAGAATTATTTTCATTTTTTGATTTTTTATTGTTCTAATCAAAAAATCCAGTTTTTCAAGTTTAAAATAGCCAACAACTTATTTTAGCCTGATTTTTGCCGCATCGCGTCAATTTCAACAAAATTTTTGGAACGATTATTGAGTCCTTTTTTATCACTTTAGCCATACCAATGATAGCGCCTTCGTCGTGCGCGGAGTTTTTTAATCGCAGCCCGAGGTCTTGGGCTAAACAAACCCACTGCATTTTTATCATAATTCGTAAGGAGGAATTATGCGAAAATGGTTGCTAATTTTACTCCTGCCGCTTTTGGCCGCAAGTTCCTTGCTGGCGAGCGGATTCGGTATTTATGAATTTGGCGGGCGCGGGTCGGGGATGGCCGGCGCCCTCGTCGCCCGTTCATGGGATGGTTCGACGATTTTTTATAATCCTGCCGGCCTGGCTTTTTTGAAAGGGACGCAGTTTTATGGCGGCACGACGTTGATTTTCCCCAACAGCCGCTTTGTCGGCGCGTTTCCGATTTTTACGAATGAGGCGCACAAAACCAGGTACAGTTTTTTCACGCCCATCGGCATCTATTTCTCACACAAGTTCAGCGAGAAACTCGGCGCTGGTATTGGCGTGACGAATCCTTTTGGTTTGGGGGTGGAATGGCACGACAGTTTCTCCGGCCGTGGCATCTCGAAAAATGCGCAGTTGCAATCGTTTTATTTTTCACCGGTGCTCGCGTATCAAATTACACCCAATTTGAGCATTGGCGGCGGCCCCGACGTGGTGATTGCAAAAGTCAAATTGGAGCGAAATGTATTTTTGTTCAGCAGCGCGGGATCGCCGGGTTATGAGGTTGGCGAAGTTGATTTGACCGGCACGTCGAAGCTTGCTGTGGGCTTTACGGCCAGCGCCATGTTTCGCACCGAGAAGGTCGGCATCGGATTGCATTACCGCCATTCCATTCGCAATGAGTTCAATGATGGTGAGGCCAAGTTCACGATTTTTGATAATCTGACGGTATCGAATGCGGCAACCGTCGCGAAGGGAATTCTCACCGATCAAAAAGTCAAAACGGCGATCAATTTCCCCAACTATCTGGCGACGGGTCTCTACTACAAATTCACGAAGCGCTGGGGCGTGGAAGCGGATTATTTGTGGTTCAATTGGTCGGTGTTTGACAAAATGGATTTGGATTTCACCGATGATCGTCTCGATCAAGCCATTCCGGAAGAGTATCAAGATTCCTGGCAGATTCGCCTCGGCACGCATTATGAACTGACGGAGGCGCTTTCATTGCGCGCCGGCTACATCCGGGATAATTCACCGCAACCAATTCAAGCCGTCAGCCCGCTTTTGCCGGATGACACGCGCGATAATTTCAGCTTGGGCGCCGGCTATAACTTTGGCAAGTTCCAGATCGATGCCGGTTATATGCTGGTGTATTTGGGCAAACGCAGCACGATCGAGAACGGCACCGGCAAAAATAACAATGGTTTCAACGGCACTTACAATTCCCGCGCCGATTTGTTTTATACCAGCTTCGGCATCAACTTTTAATCTTACTCGGAGTGCAAAATTTTGGTTTGGCGCCACTGGTGCTGCCAAAGCTTCGTACTCCGAAATGAGGTCAATATGAGAAAATTGATTCTTTTTTGGATCGTGCTCGGCCTTTCCCTCGGGATCGGCTGCAGCATCGATACCCCTGAGCAGCCGAAGCTGAATATGGAACAAAACCAGCTCGTGCTCAGCAAAATGGTGGCCATCGGCAACAGCCTGACGGCCGGATTCCAATCCAGCGGTCTGTGCGAATGTATGCAGCCGCAGAGCTATCCCTATCTGATTGCGCGCCAAATCGGCAAAGCGGCGGAATTCGAGCAGCCGCTGATTGATCAGCCGGGAATTGGCAGCACTGCGGGCAAAGGCCATTTGGAGCTGGTGAATGGCAAAATCATCGCCCCGGATCTGACCGTTCCGCCAACGGCGATGCTGCTGAATGCGCTGCTGGCGCGTCCTTATGATAATCTCGGCGTTCCCGGCGCGATGCTGCGCGATATGCTGAATGCCACCGACGCGACCACGTCGATGGCCAAGACGAATGCATATTTCAATATCGTTTTGCGCAATCCCAATTTTGGCAACACCACCCAATTGCAACAAGCCATCATCCTCAATCCGACGCTCGTGCTGTTATGGATCGGCGACAACGATGTTTTGGGTGCGGCATTGAACGGCGGCAATGCGGCGCTCATCACACCACAAGCGGATTTTCAAGCGCAATTTACCACCCTGCTCACCGAGTTGCGTCAGAAAACCAAAGCCGCGATCATTATGGGCAATATTCCCTACGTCACCGACATTCCCTACATCAATATGATGGATATCATTTTCCGGCCAGTTCCAGCGTTGGGCATTACCAAGCCCGTGCCGGTGGTGTTTGATGCCCAGTTCAAACCGGTGGATTTTGGCGGTGGCATGTATTTGCCATTGTTGACGGCAGAAACTGAGGTTGCGCATTTGACGCTGCCGGCGTTGAGTGCTTACCAAACCGGCATGGGCATTCCGAATACTGCCGCGTTGGTGCAAATGGGATTGCCCGCCGTGCAAGCGCAGGCCCTGGAGCAAGGCATGAAAGCCGCCGGACTGAATCCAACCGGCCAGCCATTCCCTGGCACGATGTCGCTCACGGCAACTGAGAACAACACGATCAAACTGGCGGTGGACGGTTTCAACACCACGCTGCGGACACTGACGGCGCAATTCCAGATTCCGCTGGTTGACGCCAATGCGATGTTCTCGACGTTGTATACTGCGGGATTGGATGGTTATTCTGGGCGGTTTGCTTTGTTAGATCCGGCTAACACTGCGTTTAGCCTCGATGGTGTGCATCCCAACGATGGCGGCTATGCCATGGTGGCCAACGCCTTCATTGAGAAAATCAACGCCACTTTCCAGCTCACCATTCCGAAGCTGAATACGGCAGAGTTTAAAGGCCAATACAGCGGCAGCGTCTCGACCAAATTGACGATGGACGCGGTAGAGCAAGTGAAAGCGATTTTCTAACAATTAGACTGTTAGCCGCTCTTACTCCTACTCTTACTCGTGCGCGCCTTTGAAAGTGTTGCAGGAGAGTAAGAGTGGGAGTATGAGTAGGGGACAAAGTAATTGTAAGTGTGCCATGGATGATTTAGCGGAGGAGCCGTTATGACCATCCCCAGTCTTTTACTCAAGCAACTCTACACTTTCGGCAGTTTGATAAACATCGAAGGTGGCGTGAAGTTCTCCCTCAAAAATCGGCTCAGCGATGCGGTCTTGACCGGCGTCGAGAGCGTCAAGTTTAACGGCACCGAAGTACCGAAAAACAACATTAAACTCGATCTTGGCAACGGCCAAATTTTGTCGCCGGACCAAATCTCGTCGAGTTGTCCCCTGAATTTCCCGCTGCGCCAGACGCTCGATATTATTGCGCACACCGTCTCACTGCCGGTCGGAAAGCATAAGATCGAAGTTCAGTTTATGGCGCAACCGTTTGGCGAATTGAAATTAAAAGTCAACTGCGCCATTGCGGAAACGGTCGATCCTCTGGTGCGTCTTCCGCGCAGCCGCAAGGACGATTATGCCAACGACGTGATCAAGCAAAGGCAAAGATTTATTGAAAATTTTTCCGGCGCGAGATTGCAGCACCTCACGAACTATTCTTTTGATCCGCACCTCACCCAGGGAAATTGTGAGCATTTTACGGGGGTGGCCCAAGTGCCGATGGGTTTTGCCGGACCGCTGCGAATGAACGGCGAGCATGCGCAGGGAGAATTTTTCATCCCCTTGGCCACTTCGGAAGGCACTTTGGTGGCTTCATATAATCGTGGTATCAAAGTGTTGAATCTTTGCGGCGGCGTCAAATGCACGGTCGTGGGTGATGCCATGCAGCGTGCCCCGGTCTTCGTGTTTGCAGATGCCCGCACCGGCCGCCGGTTTGAAAAATGGGTGCAAGAGCATACCGATGAAATCCGTAAAGCCGCTGAATCTACTTCGCGTGTAGCCAAGCTCAAATACATCGATTTTTACCTGGCCAACAAATTCGTTTTTCTACGCTTTAATTTTTCCACCGGCGATGCCGCGGGGCAAAACATGGTCGGACGCGCCACTTTCGCCGCGTGTCGCTGGATTCTGGATCGTTATCCCGACGGCATTGAGCACTTTTATCTGGAATCCAATTTGGCCACCGACAAGAAGCATTCACAGATGAACATCATGCGCACGCGCGGCAAACGCGTCACGGCGGAGGCCGTCATCAAACGCGACGTGCTCACTCAGCACCTGCGTGTCAAGCCGGAGAGTTTGGTCTATCACGGCCAGGTGGCGAATGTGGGCGCCGTGCTGTCCGGCGCCAACAACAACGGCTTGCATTCGGCCAATGGCATCACCGCCATGTTCATTGCCACCGGCCAGGACGTGGCCAACGTCGCGGAGTCTTCCGCCGGAATTATTTACGCTGAGCTGACCAAGGCGCAGGACATGTATATTTCCATTACGATTCCGTCGCTCATCGTCGCGACCTATGGCGGCGGCACCGGTCTCGCGACGCAACGCGAATGCCTCGAAATCTTAGGATGTTACGGTCAAGGCAAAGTAAACAAATTGGCAGAAATCGTCGCCGGCGCAGTGTTAGCCGGAGAGATCTCATTGGCCGCCGCGATTTCGTCAGCGGATTGGGTCTCAGCGCATGAAGAATATGGGCGCAACCGGGCGGAAAAATTTGTAAGAATGGATTGATGAAGCAATAGAGTGATGGATTGAAATGAAGAACACTGGCCTCGACAAAGAAACCCTCGACTTGACGCTTTCCGCTATCAAAGAATTTGCCACGAGCCATCTTCCCGAAGAGAAACTCCTTGAACTCGATGCCAAAGACGAATTCCCTGTCGCTCTCGTGCGGGAGATGTGTACAGGCTTGGGGATTCAACTGCTGTTCATTCCCGAGGAATTCAGCGGCATGGGCGGCGGCGCGTTTGATGTCTATCATATCTGCGAGCGCTTGGCCGGCATCGATCTCGGCATTGCCACCGGCGTATTCGCCACCTTTCTTGGCAGCGATCCGATCATGTTCGGCGGCACGCAAGAGCAGAAGAAAAAGTGGCTCACCCGCATCGCCGAAGAGGGATTGCTCATGGCTTATGGCGCCACCGAGCCGGAAGCCGGCAGCGATTT
>JAJVHT010000223.1:8157-16547 GCA_022072515.1 bacterium | reverse complement strand
GGACAGGGACTCATTCAAGCGCAATTGGTTTTTGGCTACACCCGTTTGATGGTCGCGGCATTCGGCCTCGGCGCGGGATGGGCCGCGCTCGATCGTGTCATTCGTTATTCCACCGAACGCATTCAAGCTGGTGGCCCGCTTTCCGAGAAACAAGGCTATACGCACAAGCTGATCGTGCCGCATGTCGCGCGCCTCGAAGCCGGTCGCGCCTACATCGAAGATACCGCCGAGCGCATCGATTCCACCGGCGACAATCTCAACACCGAAGGCGCGATTGCGAAATACTTGGCCACGGAAGCGGGTAACCTGGCTGCGGAGGCGAGCATGCAAGCGCTTGGCGGTTACGGCTACGTGAAAGAATACATGGTGGAAAAAATCAAACGTGACGTGCGCATCACCACAATTTACGAAGGTACTTCGGAGATCATGGAGATGACGATTTGCCGCGACCGTTGGCAATTGCATCTCAAAACGCGCGGCCAGCATTATCATGATGAGGCGCGACGATTCGAGGAATTGTATACGCGACATCCCAACGTCGGCGCAAACATTGCGGCGTTGAGTTTGCATGCGCTTGCCGAACTTCTGGAAAGAGCGCGCGTGCGCCGCTTGACGCGCAACCAACACGTGATGTTCCGCCTCGGCGAATTGATTGCCTACGCCGAATGTGCCGGCAGCCTCACTCATCGCGCCGCGCGATCTGCAGAAGGAAAGCTGAACCCGAAAGCCGATATGCGATTCAATGCCGAAGCTCTTGCGGCCATCAGCCGTGTCTTCGCGCGCGAAGCGGCAATGAAAGTGGCGGAAGAGGGCATGCGGTGGATCGTCGGCGCGGATGAGATCAATGACGTTGAGATAGCGGACTTTGAAAAGAAATTGAACCTGCCTGCCATTCATGGGGCGCAAGCTGGATTGATTGCGGACATGGATTTGGTGGCGGACGTAGTATATGGGCGGGCGACGAAGAGTGTTTCGTAGTAGTGCCAATCGTGGAAAATTGCAAAATTAATTCTCAATCACGCTATGACCACAGCCGAAATTCTCGTCCGCTACCTCACACTGCCGGATGGGCTGGAAGCCGCCCTCGCCGGTCTTGCCGAGACCGATTTTGACTTGGCCCGCTCCGCACAGGCGTGGACCATCCGCCAAACCGTCCATCACATCGTCGATGCGGACGAGGTCACGAAAGTTATCATCAAAGCGGCGCTGGGCAATTCCGGTTGTACCTTCGGGTTGGAGTGGTACGATCTCAAGAACTCTTGGGCCACGATTTTGAATTACGCGAGTCGCCCGCTTGCGCCTGCTCTTACGCTTTTCCGAGCCAACCATCGTGACTTGGAGCCGTTGCTAAATCATTTGCCCGAGGCGTGGGAACGATACGTGATGTTGAAACGGGATAAAAATTCGGAGGAGAGAAAGATCACAGTCGGCCAGCTTATCCAGACGCAAACCGGGCATGCCGAACATCACATCGAACAAATTCGAGCGACACGAGAAGTCCATAAGAAGTGACATTTCTCGTACTCTTACTCCTACTCGCTTTTAACGATTTTCCAACGCGAGATTTTAAAGGTGAGTATGAGTAAGAGTATGTGCAAGAGTAGAAAATTTTCAACGGAGAGGAGAAATGAAATCTTCGGCGCACAAAGCCGTCGCCGTTGTGGGTGTCGGTGCCGTTTTACCTGATGCCCCCAATGCTTCGACTTTTTGGCAAAATATAAAATCTGGACGCTATAGCATCACTGACGTGCCGCGTGAGCGATGGGATCCCGAGCTGTATTATGACCCCGATCCCAAAGTGCCGGATAAGACCTATTCCAAGATCGGCGGCTGGGTGCGCGAATTTGAATGGGATCCGCTCAAATGGAAATTGCCGATTCCGCCGCGCGTGAGTGCCGCCATGGACTTTGCGCAAAAATGGGCCATCATCGCGACGCGCGAAGCCTTGGATGATTTCGGTTTTCCCAAACACGGTCTCGACCCCGAACGAACCGCGGTCATCATCGGCAATGCATTGGGCGGCGACAACCACCTACTGACTTCGGCGCGCATCTTATTGCCGGAATTTTCGTCGGAGCTGGAGAAGGCGCCGAGCTTTGCCGAATTGCCTTCGAAAATTCAAGAAACCATTCGTCAAGAATTGCAGCGCGGCGTCGGCAAGCGCTTTCCCGAAATCACCGAAGACACCATGCCCGGCGAGCTGTCGAATATCATCGCCGGTCGCATTGCCGCACTTTACAATTTTCACGGTCCGAATTACACCACTGACGCGGCGTGTGCTTCGGCGATGGCTGCCATCACCGCTGCGGTCGAAGGCTTGGCCGCGCATGATTTCGACGTAGTGCTCACCGGCGGGATCGACGCGAACATGAGCGTCTCTTCGTATGTCAAGTTTTGCAAAATCGGCGCGCTTTCCGCCACCGGCACCCGGCCCTATGCGGCGGGCGCCGATGGGTTCGTAATGGGCGAGGGTGCGGCGATTTTTGTGCTCAAACGTTTGGCTGATGCCGAGCGCGACGGCGATAAGATTTATGCGGTGCTTCGCGGACTTGGCGGCGCCAGTGACGGCAAGGGCAAAGGCATCACCGCCCCGAATCCCATCGGCCAAAAGCTTGCCGTACAGCGCGCGTGGGAAAGTGCCGGACTCTCACCCGCCACTGCGACCCTGGTCGAAGGGCACGGCACCTCCACCATCGTCGGCGACGTCGTCGAAGTGCAAAGTCTGATCGAGGCGTTTGGAAAAAACGGCCTGCCGCAAAATTCCGTCGCCCTCGGCTCGGTGAAATCCAACATCGGCCATCTCAAAGGCGCGGCGGGCGCGGCCGGCATTTTGAAAACGATGCTGGCGTTGCACGAAAAAGTTTTGCCGCCCAGCCTTAATTTCGCGCGCCCCAATCCGGATATTGATTTCAGCCATTCGCCTTTTTACGTCAACACCAAGCTCCAGCCATGGGAAGTGACGCGTGACGGCATTCGTCGCGCCGGCGTGAGTGCATTCGGATTTGGCGGCACGAATTTTCACGTCGTGTTGGAGGAATATATTCCTGGCCGTATCAAAGATGACAAGAAGACCAATGTGTTTGTGAGTGAGGTGAAGCCGGCAGTGGAAAAAGTTTCGCACAAGTCGCCGCTGCGTGGCGCGTTAGTGATCGGCGCGGATTCAGATGCCGGGATTATTGCACGTCTCGAAGTGATTCACCAAGACGCCGAGCAAGGCCGTGCCCCGGCGATGGCGCCACCGTTGGAAGCCGACTTGTGCGCGCCGGTGCGGCTCGCCATTGATTATGGCGATGCCGCCGAGTTGGCGAAAAAATCCGGCAAAGCGCTGAAAGCGTTGCGCGAGAACAATGCCGGTCTGTGGAAAGCCTTGCGCGCGCAGGGCGCTTTCCTGGGTCGCGGCAAACCCGCCAAAGTCGCTTTCCTTTATACTGGCCAAGGCTCGCAATACGTCAACATGCTGCGCGAAATGAAGGGGAAGGAGCCGATTATTGCCGGGACGTTTGCCGAGGCCGACCGCGTGATGGCGCCATTGCTCGGCAAGCCACTCACCGCCTACATTTTTGCGGATGAAACGAATGCGGAGGCGATGGCGCGCGCCGAAACGGATTTGCGCCAAACCGCGATCACACAGCCCGCGGTGTTGACGATTGACGTTGCGTTGACACGCTTGCTTGCAGCGTATGGGATGACGCCCGATATGGTGATGGGCCACAGTCTCGGTGAATACGGCGCTTTGGTGGCGGCCAACGCGTTGTCGTTTGCGGATGCGCTGAAAGCCGTGAGCGCGCGCGGCAAGGGCATGACCGAAGTTGCCGTTGCGGACAACGGCCTGATGGCGGCGGTGTTCGGCCCGCTGCACGAGGTCGAAAAGATGGTGCAGCAAATCGACGGCTACGTGGTGGTGGCGAATTTGAATAGTGAAGGGCAGTCGGTGATCGGCGGCGCCACCGCGGCGGTGAACAAAGCAATGGCCGTGTTGAAAGAAGCCGGTTATACCGTCCGGCCGTTACAAGTGAGTCACGCGTTTCATACCAAAATCGTCGCGCCGGCAAGTGAGCCGCTGTCGCGCGTTCTGCAACAACTCAATTTGCAGCTGCCAACCCTCCCCATCGTGGCGAATGTCACCGGTGACTTTTATCCGATGGGCCCCGGTGTGGTGCCGCAAATGCTCGAACTGTTGTCGCAGCAAGTCGCCTCGCCGGTACAATTCGTCAAAGGCTTGCACACGTTGTACGCCGCGGGCGCACGCATTTTCGTCGAAGTTGGCCCGAAGAAAACATTGCATGGTTTCGTCGAAGACGTACTGCTCAAGCACGGCGACATCTCGGCGCTTTTCACGAATTTTCCGACGATTGGGGACGCGGCGTCGTTCAATCATGCGCTGTGCGGATTATACGCGGCAGGATTGGGAGTTGGTATGGCGCAGAGGGCAAGTGCGCAAGTTGCAAGTATGCAAGTGGCAAGCGGGCAAAGTGCAAACGAGCAAGCTGCAAAGAGCCCCGATTTTTCATTTGAATTTGTCAAAGGAAAATCGGGGCAAGTGGAAAACGAATCAAATAAAAACGAGCCAGTGGTAATGAGTAGCGAATCGAAAACAACACCTGTTGCACGAGATCAGCAGCAACCCGCAACGATTCCATCTCCGGGGCAACCAAGCGCTGATCGTTATGTGCAGCTCGGACATCTTTTTGCCGATTTTTTGGAGCGCGGCTTTCAAATTTATTCCAGCGGAAAATCGCCGCGAGCGCCGGATCATGTTTGCATCACCGGCGCAGCGCTGGGTTTGCCGGGAACCGAGCGCGTTTTTGATGATACCAATCTCGAGCGCATTTTGCAGGGCGAGCTGTTTATCGACGTCGTGCCGATGCGGCTGCGCCGTGCGATGGTTGATAAAAACATTACCCGTCTCGTTAAAACCAAAGAAGGCGACGGCAGATTTGAAACCATCACCAATCCCGCCGACGTGATCAAACTCGCGGCGCGGCGCAACAAATTCGATTTTGCCAGTGAATTCGGTTATCCCGAGGACCGCTTGCCCGCGCTGGATATCGTCACTGCGCTCGCCATCGGCTCCGGCATCGACGCACTCCGCGATGCCGGCATTCCGCTCGTCATGCATTACAAAACGACCACCAAAGGCACGACGCTGCCGGATCGCTGGGGATTGCCGGATGATATGCGCGACGACACCGGTGTGATTTTCGCTTCGGCCTTCCCCGGTTATGATTCCTTCGCTGATATTATTTCGGGTTATTATAAAGACCGCATTCGCCGCGAACGTTTGGAAGAGCTCCTGACTTTGCGCGAGCGCGCGCAGCAGTTTAATTCCGGCAGCGGCACCGTTGAGGAGATCGACCGGCGGATCGAATTATTGCGCGCTGAAATGGAAAAGGAACCGTATCATTTTGATCGCCGTTTTTTGTTCCGCGTGTTGTCGATGGGACATTCGCAATTTGCCGAATACATCGGCGCGCGCGGGCCGAACACGCAAATCAATGGCGCCTGTGCCAGCACGACGCAGGCGGTTTCTCTCGCGCAGGATTGGATTCAAAGCGGCCGCTGCCGCCGCGTGATCATCGTCACGGCCGACGACGTGACTTCCGATAATTTGATGGAGTGGTTTGGCGCCGGTTTTCTCGCTTCCGGCGCCGCGGCCACGGATGAAGTTGTTGAAGAGGCCGCGACGCCTTTCGACCGCCGGCGCCACGGCTTGATCATCGGCATGGGCGCTGCGGCGTTGGTCGTTGAAAGTCCGGAGTCGGCGCGCGAACGCGGCATTCAACCCATTTGCGACGTGCTCAGCTCGATTACCGCCAACAGCGCTTTTCACGGCAGCCGTCTTGATGTCAATCACATTTGCCAAGTGATGGAGAAGTTGATTGCCGAGGCGGAAGCACAATGGGGCATCGATCGTTATCAAATTGCGGCTCAAACCGTGTTTGTTTCGCACGAAACGTATACACCGGCGCGCGGCGGCAGCGCCTCGGCGGAAGTGTATGCATTGCGCTCGGTGTTTCGTAACGCCGCCGATCAGATTATCATCGCTAATACCAAAGGCTACACCGGCCATCCGATGGCGGTCGGCATCGAAGATGTGTTGGCGGTCAAGATTTTGGAAACCAGTGTCGTGCCGCCGGTGGCGAATTTCAAAGAAGTCGATCCCGAGCTGGGCCCGCTTAATCTCTCCAAGGGCGGCGTTTATCCGGTGCGCTATGCGTTGCGGCTCGGCGCCGGATTCGGTTCGCAGATTAGCATGAGCCTGATGCGATGGATTCCGGCCGCCGATGGCAAACATCGCAATCCGATCCAGCTCGGTTATCGCTATCGCATCGCAGATCAAAAGGTTTGGAACAATTGGTTGTGCCGTGTCACCGGTTATTCGGCGCCGGAATTGGAAGTGAATCATCGCACGCTGCGCGTGAAAGATCAAGGCCCGACGGCGCGAGTGGCGCCGGCAGTGGTATCCCAACCAGTGGCAGCAGTACCGGCGCCCGCCGTCGCGCCACAGCCAATGCCGGCAGCACCGGCAGTAGCAATCCCTATCGAATCCCAACCTGCTCCTGCACCTGCTGCTGAAACCGATCAGGTGAAGGAAAAAGTCCTGCAGCTTATCTCGGAAAAAACCGGCTATCCTTTGGAGATGCTCGATCTCGAATTGGATTTGGAGGCTGATCTCGGCATCGACACTGTGAAGCAAGCCGAAGTGTTTGCCGCGATTCGCGCTGCGTATGATATCCCGCGCGATGACACGCTCAAACTGCGCGATTTCCCGACATTGGCGCACACGATCAAGTTCGTTTATGATCGGCGTCCCGATTTGCAGAAGCCATTGACAGCGGCACCGGCAAAAGCAGTATCTGTCGAATCCAAACCTGCTCCTGCAACGGCCACTGCATCCGATCCGGTAAAAGAAAAAGTGCTGCAGCTCATTTCCGCAAAAACCGGCTATCCGATTGAGATGCTCGATCTCGAATTGGATTTGGAGGCTGATCTCGGCATCGACACCGTCAAGCAAGCGGAAGTTTTTGCCGCGATTCGCGCCGCGTATGACATCCCGCGTGATGATACGCTCAAGCTACGTGACTTCCCAACACTGGCGCACACGATCAAGTTTGTTTATGATCGCCGGCCTGATCTGCAGAAGCCGTTGGCAGTTGCACCGGCAATAGCAGCACCTGTCGAAGCTAAACCTGTTCCTGCAACTGCATCCGATCCAGTGAAAGAAAAAGTGCTGCAACTCATTTCCGCAAAGACCGGCTATCCCATCGAGATGCTCGATCTCGAATTGGATTTGGAGGCTGATCTCGGCATCGACACCGTCAAGCAAGCGGAAGTGTTTGCGGCGATTCGCGCCGCGTATGACATTCCACGCGATGATACGTTGAAGTTGCGCGATTTTCCAACATTGGCACACACGATTAAATTTGTTTATGATCGCCGGCCCGATCTGCAGAAAGAGGGAGTGGGTGAGAGGGAGACGGGAAGTGCGAGAGAAACTCGAACTCCGACGCCGGTTGAATCCGTTGAAATAATTTCTCCCACGGCAACAGCCCCTCAAACGTATGGCGACATGGCCGCCGCGAATAAAATTCCGCGACGCGTGCCGGTGCCATATCTGCGGCCGGCGTTGAATCTCTGTAAACCAACGGGCGTGACGTTGACTGCAGACAGCCGTATAATTGTCATGACCGATCGCGGCGGCGTCGGCGAGGCGCTGATCAAACGACTGGGCAAGCTCGGTGCGCAAGTGCTCGTGATCGACGATGCGCTGGAGGCCGAGACGCTCACAAGTCGCATTCAAAGCTGGTTGAATGAAGGCCCGATTCAAGGAATATACTGGTTGCCCGCGCTCGATCATGAAGGGAATTTGACTGAGCTTGATCTCACGCGCTGGCGCGAAGCCGCGCGCGTGCGCGTGAAATTGCTCTACGTCGCAATGCGCGCGCTTTATGAGCAAATCAACAAATCAGGGACCTTCTTGATTGCCGCGACGCGTTTGGGCGGATTGCACGGCTACGATGAGGCCGGCGCCGTTGCGCCACTCGGCGGGGCGGTCACCGGTTTCACCAAAGCTTACAAGCGCGAGCGCAGTGATGCACTCGTGAAAGCCGTTGATTTCGAACCAACACGCAAAACTGCGGCGCTCGCCGATCTGCTTGTGGATGAGGCGCTGTACGATACCGGCGTCGTGGAAGTTGGCTACAAAGACGGCAGGCGCTGGACGATCGGGTTCGAGGAAAAATCTGCGGTCGATGGCAAGTTGGGCATGGCGCTGAACAAAGACACGGTGTTTCTCATCACCGGCGCGGCAGGCAGTATCGTTTCCGCCATCACCACGGATTTGGCGGCGGCTTCGGGCGGAACTTTCTATCTGCTCGATCTCGCGCCGG
>JAJVHT010000223.1:0-8057 GCA_022072515.1 bacterium | reverse complement strand
ATCATCCGTCGCGAATTGACCGCCGGAGCAACTTGTGGCGAGGTGATCATCGCCCAAAGTCTCGGCATCATGCTCAATGAGTTTGACGCGACCGGCGGTTTGGACACGAACAAAGTCGGCGTGAGTGAGGGAAAATTGGGCGTGATGGTCGGGAAAGTCGTTGGAATGAGTTTGTACCGCGGCTTGAGCATGGAGACAACGCTTGATCCGACGAAACAACCGTTCTTGTACGATCACAAAATCGGCGGCACCGCGGTGTTGCCTGGTGTGATGGGACTCGAAGCATTGGCTGAAGCGGCGAAGGCCATCTTCCCCGAACTGCATGTGACCGCGATTGAAAACGTCAATTTTTTGTCGCCATTCAAATTCTATCGTGATCAATCTCGCACTGTGACGGTACACGCCAATTTCCAACAAGAAAACAATGAAATCATCGCGCGATGCCATCTCGTTGGCTCGCGCCAGTTGCACGGACAAGCCGAGCCGGAAGTGACGACGCATTTCACGGCGACCGTGCGGCTGGCGGAGAATCAACCCAATGCGGTCAAAGAAAAAGCGCCGACTTTACCGGAGGGCGCGAAAATCGCGGCGGGTGATATTTATCGGCTGTATTTTCACGGACCGGCATACCAAGTGATCAAACAAGCCTGGCGCAACGGCGAGGAAGTGGTCGGCCTTTTCGCCGAGAATTTGCCGGCGAATCATGAGCCGAAAGAGTTACCCACTCTGATCGCGCCGCGGCTTATCGAGCTGTGTTTCCAAACCGCCGGCCTGTGGGAAATGGGCACGAAATCCCGCATGGGATTGCCCTTTCAAATTTCTTGCATCACGTTGCTACGCAACATGAGCGGCAAGGAAGACGGCATGTATGCGGTGGTGACACCCACAGTCAACGGCGCTTTCGATGCGCGTGTGGTTGATGCGGAAGGTAATGTTTACCTGAAGCTGCAAGGCTATCGCACGATGGAATTGCCGGAGACGATTGACGCCAATTTGCTAAAACCCTTGCAAATGCTGATGCGTTGAATATATTTCAGAAAGCATAATGGTCTACTGGCTTACGCAAAATCTGGCGGAGGTGCCGCCGGACGATGACTGGTTGACATCAAACGAACGTGCGTATTTGGCCAAACGGCGTTTCCCCAAGCGGCGCGCCGAATGGCGATTGGGACGGTGGACGGCGAAATGCGCGCTGGCGGCATATTCGCGACAAGCGAAGCCGGACTTGCGCGCCGTGCCCTTTGAGAGATCAAACCCGCGTGATGCGCAAATCCGACTTCACCGGATGGAAATCGAAATCCGCGCCGCAACCGATGGCGCGCCCGAAGCTTTCTTGAACGATAAACCTCTTATGATGACGCTATCAATTAGTCACCGCAATGAAATTGGCTTTTGTGTGATCAATCCTTCGGGCTTTGCGGTAGGGTGTGATGTGGAAATGATCGAACCGCGCAGCGATCATTTCGCGGCGGATTATTTCGTGCCGGAAGAGCGGCACCTGGTCATGCGCGCGTCCGCGCAAGACCGCCCCTGGGTCAGCACGTTAATTTGGAGCGCCAAAGAGAGCGCCCTCAAAGCTCTCCGGCAGGGATTGCGATTCGACACGCGTAGCGTGGTGGTTGACTTTGAAAATACCGGTAATGCTGAAGACTGGAATTCTCTCAGCGTTCGGCAAATCGAAGCCTCGCGAACGTTTCATGGCTGGTGGCGTATGGCGGGTAAGCTTATACAGACCATGGTGGCAGAACTGGCAATGGCGCGGCCGCTCGCGTTGCGGATTTGATCGATTCTTTTCTTACTTCAAAATGGAAAGTACCAGGAAGGCAAAAAATGATTGTGACATGAAAAAAATTCTAAAATGGTTGCCGAATTCTCGGAAAGGAGTAAGCCATGTCATTCAAAGACTACCCCAATATTCACGCAATGGTGCAGGAAACCGTTGATCGCCGTTCCGAGCAAATTGCCTACAAATGGTTTCCGGAGGCGGGAAGAACTGAGTCGGCCACATGGGCGCAATTTTATGAGCAGGTGAAGAAAGTTTCTAAAAGTCTCATCGCGCTCGGCGTCAGCAAGGGTGACAAAGTCAACATCATCAGCTATTCCTGTTATCCATGGGTGGTGGCGGATGTCGGCATCACCAGCATCGGCGCCTGTACGGTCGGCATTTACCATTCCACTTTGGCCAAAGATTGCAAATACATCATCAATCATTCCGATGCCGTGCTCATCTTTGCCGAAGATGAAGTGCAACTGCAGAAAGTGTTGGAAATCAGAAAAGAGCTTCCTCGCATTCGCCAGGTGGTTCTGTTCAAAGGAAGTTATCAGGATGAGTGGGTGATCAGCTTTGAGGCATTTCTCAATTTGGGCAAGGAGGTTACGGAGGCGGAATTCCACCAGCGCGTCGCGGCTGTCACGCCGTCGGATCCGGCGGGCATTGTTTACACTTCCGGCACCACCGGCGTGCCGAAGGGCGCGGTGTTGACGCACGACAACATTACGTTCACGGCGCAGTCGGCGCGGCAATGCATTGAGATTCGTGAAAACGACGCGCAGTTTCTTTTTCTGCCGCTGGCGCACGTTTTTGCCCGGCTCTGTGTGAATTTCGCGTTGCTGACCGGAACGCCGACGACGTTCGCGCGCAGTATGGAAACGATTGTGGAAGATATTAAAATCGCCCGCCCCACCTGGTTTGCCAGCGTGCCGCGCGTTTACGAAAAAGTTTATACAAAAGTGATGAGCGGCGCGGAAGCAAAGGGCGGGCTGGCGCTGAAAATTTTCCACTGGGCTTGCCGGGTCGGCGAAAAGGTTAGTGATTACAAACTGCGCAAGAGACCCATTCCGGCTTTTACTAATCTACAATATGGCTTGGCCACCAAACTGGTGTTTCACAAAATCCAGGCGGCGCTCGGCGGAAACTTGCGTTGGTGCATCAGCGGCGCGGCGCCGCTCAATGCCACGATTGGCAAGTTTTTTCACGGCGCTGGCGTTTTGATTCTCGAAGGTATCGGCATGACGGAGAACACTTCATTTACCAACGTCAACCGTTACGACAATTACCGTTTCGGTTGGGTGGGCACGCCCGGCCCGGGAATTGAGCAAAAAATCGGACCGGATGGCGAAATCTTGTATCGCGGCCGCAATGTGATGAAAGAATATTACAAGATGCCGGCGGAAACGGCCGAGACCATCACGCCGGAGGGTTGGCTGAAAACCGGCGACCTCGGCGAAATCGATGCGGAAAATTTTTTGCGGATTACCGGCCGGAAAAAAGAGCTGATTATTACGGCGGGCGGCAAGAACATCGCGCCGTCAGCGATTGAAGGGCTGCTGATGACTTCCAAATATATCAACCAAGTTTGCATTCTCGGTGATCGACGCCAATATTTGATCGCTTTGGTGACGCTGAACTCAGACAACGTCAAGGCATATGCGCAAGAGCAGGGCATCGCTTTTACCAGCCTCGAGGCGTTGATGAAAGACGAGCGCATCGTTCGCCTCATCGACTTCGAAGTGGCGGAGAAAAACAAGGAGCTGCCTTCTTTTGAAACCGTCAAAAAGATCAAGATCGTGCCCGAATTTACCATCGAAAACGGCTGCTTGACGCCGACACTCAAGATCAAAAAGAATGTCGTGCTCGAGAAGTGCCGGGCTGACATCGAGGCGATGTATGCCGACAACAATGCCGGAAATGGCATGTGGCCTAAGACGATGAAAGCGGCAGGCCCGAAACGCCTCGAGGAAATGGCGAATTAGTTGTAATTGGTCAACGCTGCAACTCAAAATTGTACAGCACGTTTAATTTAAGGAGAAATCAATGAGTGGAGTTGGCAAGATCATGGTGGCAAGATGATTTAAAAGTCTTGAATTATTTTGCCATCATGATCTTGCCAAAACATCTTTACGTCCCCCGCACTTTTCCCTTGTTCGTTTGTGGCTCGCCCTCCGTTGGGTTGTTGCAGCAGTTTTCATTACCTAAAATTAAGAATTTCCTTTCTGCTTTTTCCCAAAGTTGAGAATAAAACCCGAAAAGTATGCGCTTTGTTGCGGGTAAGTTGTTGACAATTCAATACTATTTTGCCGAATCTGCGGCCCAATTCTTGCGAAGGAAAAAATGAAACAACGATGAACTTCCATCAAATCGCAGAGAGAATATGGCCAAGAAAGTTATTCCGGAAAAAACGCCAATACCCGAGCAAGCGCCGGCGCTACGCATTACCAACTTCAACGAAGTAGCGCTGGGATATAATGATGATCAAGCTGTATTCGAAGCCAGTCGCTGTTTGCAATGCAAGAAACCGGTTTGTATCGCCGGCTGCCCGGTGGGCATCGACATCCCGCGTTTTGTCGACATGGTGGCGCAGGGCGATTTCAAACGCGCCGCCGAGATCATTCGCGAAAAGAATGCCTTGCCGGCGGTGTGCGGTCGCGTGTGCCCACAAGAGAGCCAATGCGAGCTGGTGTGTGTCATGGGCAAAAAATATCAGCCAGTGGCGATTGGCCGGCTCGAGCGCTTTGTGGCGGATTACACCCGTGAGCAGAGCAACGGCACGCCGCTTTTTACGCCAGCGCCCAAAACAGGCAAATCCGTTGCCGTAGTCGGCGGCGGGCCAGCGGGCTTAACCGTCGCCGGCGAATTGATTCGTCTCGGCCATCGCGTCACGGTGTTTGAAGCCTTGCACAAAATTGGCGGCGTGTTGGTTTATGGCATTCCGGAATTTCGTTTGCCGAAAGCGATCTTGCAGGCTGAAGTCGACAAGCTCGCGGAGCTTGGTGTGGAGTTTCGCCGCAGCTACGTAGTTGGCCGCACCGAAATGGTGGATGAATTGTTGGGCCGCTTTCATGCGGTATTTATCGGCACCGGCGCCGGGTTGCCTTATTTCATGAATGTGCCCGGCGAAAATTTGAACGGCGTTTATTCTGCGAATGAATTTCTCACGCGCCTCAATCTCATGCGGGCGTATCTTTTTCCGCAGTGGGAAACGCCGGTCAAAGTCGGCAAGCGCGTGGCGGTGATTGGCGGCGGCAACACGGCGATGGACGCCGTGCGCACCGCCAAACGCATGGGCGCCGAGCATGCGTATCTGATTTATCGCCGTTCGCGAAACGAGATTCCGGCGCGCGCCGAAGAAGTGCATCACGCCGAGGAGGAAGGCATCGAGTTCCGGTTCCTCGAAGCGCCGGTAGCGGTGCAAGGCGATGCCAAAGGCTGGGTCACTGGCATTGAATTGATCAAAATGCAGCTTGGCGAGCCGGATGAGTCCGGCCGCCGTCGCCCGGTGCCGATTGAAAATTCAAATTATGTTCTCGATCTGGACACCGTCGTGGTGGCGATTGGGCAGGGGCCGAATCCACTCATCCCGCAAACCACGCCCGGCTTAAAAACCGGCAAACACGGCATTATTGCGGTTGATCCGGAAACCGGCGCCACCAGCAAGCCCGGCGTGTTTGCCGGCGGCGACGTGGCCACCGGCGGCGCCACCGTCATTCTCGCGATGGGCGCGGGCAAAAAAGCGGCTTGGGCCATTCATGAATATTTAAACTGAAAGGAAAAACTTGCGCTTTTTAAAAGTTTTAAGTATACTTAAAGAAAATACGAAATCATCTAAAAGTTTTGAGTATACTTAAAACAATGAAAACCATACCAAGTTTCACCCCGCGGCCGCTCTATATGAAAAAAATCGCGCCTTTTATGAATAAGGACGTGATCAAAGTGATCATTGGGCAAAGACGCGTGGGAAAGAGTTATTTCATGTATCAGATTATCGACGCTTTGACGAAGGGAAACCCTCGCGCCAATATCATTTATCTCAATAAAGAGCTTTATGAATTTGACCACATCAAAGACTATCGCCATCTCATCCAGCATGTCAAGAAACAGAAATCGGCAACCGGCAAAAACTACCTCCTGATCGACGAAGTGCAGGATATCGCGCAATTCGAGAAGGCGTTGCGGCATTTTCAGGCCGAGGGCGCTTATGATATTTATTGCACGGGCAGCAACGCCAAAATGTTGTCGGGGGATCTGGCGACTTATTTGAGCGGCCGTTATGTTGCCATGAAAATTTTTAGTCTCTCATATCCGGAATTTTTGAACTTTCATCATTTAAAAAACACGGCGGAAGCATTCTGGCGTTATGTCAAGTATGGCGGGCTGCCGTATTTGCCGCATCTTCCCATGGAAGATCATGTTATTTATGATTACCTGCGCAACGTTTACAGCACGATTCTACTCAAAGATATTGTGGCACGGCATCGGATTCGCAATGTGGCCTTTTTAGAAAGCCTCGTAAAGTTTCTGGCCGACAACACGGGCAGTATTTTATCGGCGAAGCGAATCAGCGATTTTCTGAAATCCCAAAAAATCAATATGACTCCCAATGTTATTTTGAATTATCTATCGTATTTAGCTGCCGCCTTTTTTATTTTTAAGGTGCCGCGCGCCGAGATCTCCGGCAGAAAAATTTTTGAGATCGGCGATAAATATTACTTTGAAGATCTCGGGTTGCGGCATACCATTCTGCCTTATCAACAGAAAGACATCAATAAAGTTTTGGAAAATCTGGTTTACACGCATCTGGCGATTTCCGGTTATGACATCACCGTCGGCAAAATCGGCAATCAAGAGATTGATTTTGTTTGTACGCGTGACGATGAAAAACTCTACGTCCAAGTTGCTTATCTTATCCCCGATAATCGTGTCTGGGAGCGCGAGTTCAATAATCTGTTGGCAATCCCAGACAATTACCCCAAAATGGTGGTGTCGATGGATGAAGCGATTGGCAAGCAATATCAAGGCATTGTGCATGTGCATATTCGAGAGTTTTTGAGCGCGTATCGGTAAATCTCCACTCTCTTAAAATTGGGAATTTCCGGCGCATTTCTCTTATTTTTGCGAAAAGTCAAATCCGGCCTCCTTTTCCACCCTGCCTAAATCTTGAATAATCTTTGCCTCACACCAATCAACAATGGCCTACTTCTTGCGTGAGTGCTCGTTGGCTGAGTTTAGTTGGATTTACGTTCATCATTAATCCTGAAGAGAATCTCACCATGGCTCAAGCACTTTTCCCCTCGCAACTGCGTCGCACGTTTGATCCGAAAATTCTCGGCGTCGAGACCACGGCCAACCTCAAAGCGTTGGAAGGAATTATCGGGCAGAAACGCGCCGTTTCGGCGTTGCAGTTTGGCCTGGAAATTCACGACCGCGGCTTCAATATTTTCGTGGCGGGGCCGCCTGGCATCGGCAAGATGACGGCAGTGCGCTCCTTTTTGGAAGAGCTGGCCCGCCGCAAAGCCACGCCACCGGATTGGTGTTACCTCAATAATTTTGAGGATTCCTATCAGCCGAAGATTTGCCAATTGCCTGCCGGTCGCGGCCGGGCGCTGCAGCAGGATATGAAGAGCTTGCTCGAACATGTGCGGCGGGAAATTCCCAAAGCGTTTGAGAGTGATGAATACAATAACCGGCGCGATGCCATCGTTAAAACGCTTGAGCAGCAGCGGACCAAAGAATTGGAAAAGGTCAATGCGCAGGCGGCGAAAGCCGGTTTTATGCTGCAACCCACGCCGCTGGGAATGGCCACCATTCCGCTGCAAAAAGGCCAGCCCATGAGCGATGCGGATTTTCAAGCGCTGCCCGCTTCTGCCCGCGAGGAATTTCAACGTCGGCACGAAACGCTGAAAGATGAATTGAAAACGGCGATGAAACAAATTCGCGGGTTGGAGCGCGCCGCGCAAGAAAAACTGCAAACCCTCGATGAACAAGTGACGCTGTATATTGTCGGCGGCTTGATCGAGGAACTGCTGGAAAAGTATGACGGCTTGACGTCCGTTGTGGATCATCTCCAAGCCGTGCAAAAAGATATTTTGGAAAATATCGACACGTTTAAATCAGGGGGTGTTTCCGGAGGCGAGGGCCAGCCGCCCAATCCCTTGCTGCGCGAGCTGCCCTTTCGAAAATATCAAATCAATGTTCTCGTCGACAACAGTGAGCAAAAGGGCGCGCCGGTTATTGTGGAGCTCAATCCCAGCTATAACAATCTTTTTGGACGGGTGGAGAA
>JAJVHT010000007.1 GCA_022072515.1 bacterium | reverse complement strand
AGCATGCGTTCGTGCAGAAGCCGTTGACGCAAACCGTGCAGGAAGCGCGGCTGCTGGCGAAAGTCGCGCAGGAAATGAAAGTCGTGACGCAGATGGGCAATCAGGGCCACGCCAGCGAAGAAGCGCGGTTGATCAATGAATGGATCTGGGACGGCGCGATTGGCGAGGTGACCGAAGTGCATACGTGGACGAACCGGCCGATTTGGCCGCAAAATATCGAGCGCCCCTCGGAGCTGCCGGCGCTGCCCTCCACGCTGGATTGGGATTTATGGCTGGGGCCGGCGCCAGTTCGCCTGTATCATCCGGCGTATGCGCCGTTCAATTGGCGCGGCTGGTGGGATTTTGGCACCGGCGCGCTCGGCGACATGGGCGCGCACATTATCGATCATCCGTTCTGGGCGTTGAATCTTGGCTTGCCGGACACCGTGCAGGCCAGCGCGACGCCGTTCAATGACGAAACATTTCCGCAAGCCTCGAAGGTGCATTATCATTTTCCGGCGCGCGGCAAAATGCCGGCGGTGAACCTCACCTGGTACGACGGCGGTTTGCTGCCACTGCGGCCGCCGGAGCTTGAAGAAGGCCGCCGCTTGGGTAACGAGTCCGGCGGCGTGCTTTTCGTTGGCAGCAAAGGCAAGCTGATGTGCGGCGCGCTGGCGGAAAGCCCGCGTCTCATTCCCGAAACGAAAATGAAAGCCTACAAGCTGCCGCCGAAAACGCTCCCGCGCTCACCCGGCGCCGCCGAGGAATGGATTGCCGGCATCAAGAACGGCACGCCGACGCTGTCGAATTTCGCGTACGCGGCGCAATTGACCGAAATGATGCTGCTCGGCAACATCGCGATTCGCCTGGCGCACAAAAATACGGCGCTCAAATACGACGGCGCGAAGATGGCATTTACCAACATGTCGGAAGCGAACTCGTATTTGACACGCGAATACCGTTCGGGATGGAGTTTGCCGGTGTGATGCCGACACCCGCAAAGTGTCGAAAAAAGTGCGAGACTATTTTGGAGAGGCGTAACACGAGCACCGTGTGCGCACTCTCCAAGTCTCCTCCTTCACCCTTTCTCCCACTCACCCACTCCTCCCTCCCACCCGCCCGGATAGACACGCACCTTCTGACAGCCCTGCCGGCGAAATTTTTCGGCAAGTAAATCTGCGGCATTGCATTGCTCGCTGGAGCAGTAGACGATGATGGTATGATTTTGGATGGGATGCGTGTCGATAAGATAGGTACTCGCTGCGCTCGCGATTCTTACGTCCTGTCCATCTTGGCACGCGTCCTGCGCGCCGTTTGATCCAGGCGTTGCGTATGTCCATGGACATGCCGCCGTCATGTCGTTCGCTCCACGTCGTTCAAAGAGCTCAAACTGCTATTTTTGAAAACGGACTCAGCGAGTGTAACCAACCACATCGATGGGTGTTGTGAGTAGATAGGCTCGTGCGAAGGCTGCAGCACTTGCACAGGCATACTGTGTCCACCGCTCGTCACGCTTAAACCCAACGATATCGCTGATGCCCCGAATTGCTAACATAGCGCAGCGTTCTCGTGCAGCTCGATATACTCCCCCAGACTCCATCTCAACCGCAAGAAGATTTCGGTTCGTTTGTAGCCACGGAATTAGAACTTCGGTATCCTTGATGAGACGATCACTGGATGCAATTATGCCCGAATAGAAATTCGGTGTTTTGGCATTGGAAGCAGAATGGTATTCGAGTGATTCGCGAACTTCTCTTTTCCAATCATCTGATCCATAAAGGTTGGCTTCGTTCAGGATGATTGGAGGCCGTGCAGGTAAACATTCAATCCAGTTACCTAAATCTTTTCGACGGGCACTGAGATTTGCAACATGGTTCTCAATGTGCTTTCCTACTGGTCCTCCGCTTGTCGTATATGTGGGGTTGTGGCCTTCTTTACGAGCCTCAACTGAATAATCAAGGATGCGCAGAGATAGGATAACATCCCCAAGAGTATAGTCTTTGCTCGGTAGCCCTCCTGCTATGCCGACAACAAGAATTAGACGTGGTGCTAAATCCTCAATGAGGTCGCGCGCAGCGCTTTGAGCCTCACCATTACCCTGTTCTGGCTGACGAATGATCCCCACTTGATAGTGACTACCGTTACCAGCTTCCGCAACGCGCAGATTATAATGGCGATGTGTTGTGGGACTTATGTAAACAACGGATCCATTCTGAAAGTTGTCTAGAACCGCATTTAGTTCTTCGTCCTTGATCGTGATAATACCTATATCAACATGAACATCGGAATTCCCTGTAAGTTTTTGATATAGTCTGCTCTCCCTTTTGACGGGTTCAGAGCCGACATCGCTGATTATATCAATTACCTCATCGAAAGTCTTCTGTTTTAATGAGGGCAATATAGTCTTTAGACGTTCAATGGCGAGTTTTGTGAGGGGCGTTTCATATATCAAATGATCCACCATAAGCGGAACCTCCGAAGCCTCTAGAGAATTTGTACCTGACTGAAGTAACTTAACGAGAGTTTTGACCTTTGCTCGTTGCTCTGGCGGTTTCGGTGGTCTGGGATATCCATCAAGAGACCGCAGCACCAATTCCGCGAGGCGCAGAAGGTGTGCACCCTTTTCGGCATCAAAGGGCGAGTTCGCTACAGCTGAGCATGCGCGACGTAATGCATCAATTTCTTCCCCATACTCTATTGGGTAATCGGGGGTCGAATAATGATGAACATCTTCTGCCAACTTGCCTGCGGCCTTACTAACTGCATCTAAGAACTGGAAGCAGGAATCACTCAGCGCCATAATTGTCTCCTAACGCTTCCGTTTACCTGTGCCTACCACTTTGACGCGTGTCCGTGTAGAACGGATAGCTAGTTGCCGCGTTTTCGCCGGAAGCAGTGCGGCCAATAGGGTTTCAAAGCCTTCGTTGTAACCAGAACGAAAATCAGCGTATTTCTTGGTTTGCAGCAGTGTCGGTATCTCGCAGTCCTCAATGAGAACTGGTATGACCATAACTTTACCGCCCTTTACTTCATTCCAGTACTTCGCCTGCCACTCTCGCTCAACCCATTGAGATTTGACTGCGTTCGCGCTAAGAACCACAACGACGTAATCGCAATCGTGAATACCCGAGGCAATCTTCGTTGGAATGGATTCACCGGCCCTAATATCCGGTTCATCTAGCCAAGGCCGGTGACCCGCATTGGCTAGGTCCACATACAACCAATTGGCGAATTGTTTGTCTTTGGACGAATGAGAAATAAAGACTCTGGCTCTCCTTTGGCCACGAACATGGAATCGAGCAATAAAAAGCCGATCCATTAGTACGGCACTGACATAAACGAGTTCAAGTAGCAGGTGATATCGCTCTTCATATGGAGGGCGATCTTTTTTTGATACTTTGCGCTGAAGTCTGTCAATATGAGCGTGAATGGCTTCTCTGCGATTCCAAAGATCTTCGGTCGTTACCGCACGCAGGAAATCATGGGGGATCGTGTGGCATCCCACCGACAGGTCTAGAAACATGCCGCCCAAATTGACGATCGCACAAGGCTTATCGTCATCACTAACATCATCGTCGTAATAGCCAATTCTCGGCTCGTCGAACCAACCTTCCACAACGACGGGGCCAAACTCCAGTGACTGCCTTTTCATATACGTAATTAACCTGTATTCTATGACACAAAATGCATTTTAAAGCCCAGTTAACGAAAAATAAAGCAATTTAACGATTTTAGATGCAAAGTTTTTGCTTCACTATATAAGGCTCAAGAACTTTCGCCTTCTTGCGCACATTTGTGGCGCCCGAGGTTTCGGTGTTCTTAACACTGATTCTGATCGTCGCATTGAGCCGCGTGTTCTCGGCCTCGAGCAGGAGCTCTCCCTCATCCCCTCCATCAAAAAACAAAAACCCTGGGCGAAATCCGGCTCTGGGGGAAGCCATACGACCCAGGGTTTTGTAAAACTCTGAAGTTGTCACCCAGATTTGACTTCTCGCTAAACCACATCTAAGATTACGAATTCAAGACGAATTTTGCAAGAAGTTTTCCACCAGCCAAAGTGCAAACCGTACCTGCGTTCGTTTTGAAATGTTTGTTATGCCGCATGAGTTAACAAAAACCGGTCTTCGATGTGAGTTCGGATGACTGATTCTGCTCTTCGCGTTGGGCCGCATGTTCTCGATCTCAAAACAGGAGATTTCATATCCCCGGTAGCGTTAACGCCGTCTCGAAGTGCTGGTTAGGCAATCTTTTCTCCAAACACGATTCGATGTCCATCCGGGGTCACGATCGCGAACTCGCGCATTCCCCAGGGCTTGTCTGCGAGCTTGTGCCAGATCTCCACATTCTTCGAGACGAACTCTTTGAACAGGTTCGTTGCATCCTGCACATGGAGGTAGGCAAACCAAGAGTGATCTTGACACTTCGACATGGGCTGCGCCTCGGGACAGTGCCCAAGTCGAAGTTTACAGGCGCCGCGACTTAGGAATGACCAGCCATCAACACGTAAGGTCTCCTTGAATCCCAGTTTATCCGAGTAGAACCGCTTCGATGCCTCAAGATCGTTGACTGCCAGCACGAACGTCGAAGAAATGATTTCGGGCATAGCTGACTCCTTATTGCCTAATTTGGATTGTGCGACAGAACGCGCTATTTCCGTCGCTGTTGACTGTAAATAAAAAATGTAACTATTCAGCTATTGCACCGCCCGGGCGCTTATTTTTGATATTTGTTATATCGCGCCATTTATTTTTGTACACAGCTCTTGAGCGCCCAGGCGGTACTGAATAGTTACTAAAAATAATTAAAAAATTTTATGAAACTCTGAATTTGTACCCCGGTTCGACTTCTTTCCAAGCGACACCGTACATTACAAACTCAAAAAGAATTTCGCAAGAGATTTTTGACCACTTTCCAGACTTTACTCTCTCGTCCCCTACCTCCCAGCGTCATCGCAAACGCCAGTGCATTCCTTGGCGTTTCGGCTGGTGTGTTTCTCATCTTTTGGCTGACGGATCAACCGTTTGACCGTGCGCCTCCCTCGAGGTGCTGCGCGGCGAAATGGTTCTGAACAACGCCATCATCATGGTTGATCACCTCAACCAGTTGCGCCGAAACGGCCTGGAGAGAAGTGAGACCATCATCGCCGGCGCCACGGATCGCTTGCGTCCCATTCTGATGACCGCGCTGACGACAATCGCCGGCTGGTTGCCGATGCTCGTGGCCGCGGACAAAACCGGCTTGTGAGATGCACTCGCGTTGGCGAACATAGGTGGAATGATCAACTCGATGCCGCTGGTGTTGCTGGTCGTTCCGGTGTTGGGTGTGATCGGGAATCGTTGCGCGGCTGAACAAGAGACATTTTTACCCTTTTCTCTCGGACGGCCAGAAAACTGCTTGCGTCAGGCGAAAATTTTTAATATATTCATATTCTGTATCGTAGGTTAATAAGTTTCATGTTTTTACCGTAAGTTTTGGGACAAAGGATCGTTCGGTTATGTTAACACCTAAAAAGAAGCTCACCCGGCGTGAGATGAAAGAAGACAAGCTGGTCACCACCTGGTTTAAGGCCACGGATTGGCTAACGCAGCACAGCCGTGAGGTTTTGCTGGCTGCCGGCGGTGTGGTCGTCATCATCGGATTGATTATTCTCTTTAATTGGATGAAGTCGCGCGACGAGCAGGAGGCGGCGGAACAATTTGCCCAGGCGCGGGCGGAATATAACAAACAAAATTACACAGGCACGATCCCGCTGTTGGAAAAACTCGTCAGCGAGCATGGCGGCAGCAAAAGCGCCGGGTTGGCGATGATTTATCTGGCCAACGCCTACATGCAGACCAAGGATTATGTCAACGCGGAGAAATATTACCAAAAATATCTGGACGATGGCGACGACGATCCGATTCTCAACGCCAGCGCGGCGTTTGGCGTGGCGGCGACGCAGGAAGAGCGCGGCGAGTTTGCCAAGGCGGCGAAGCTTTATGAAGAGGGGGCCAACGATTATCCGGATTCTTATCGCGCGCCCCAACTGCTGCTGAATGCGGCGCGTTGTTACAAACAAGCCAGTCAAACCGAAGCCGCGCGCCGCGTGTTGCAAAAGATCATCGACAAATATCCCAAGTCGAGTTTGCTGGAGGACGCCAAATTGTTATTTGCGGAGACCGGGCAGGCAAGCTCCTAAGACCGTGGCGTCCGGTGGGTTGGCCGAATTCGACCGCTTCCTCGTGCGCGCCGGGCCGCCTTGAACAAAAAGCTTGCAATTTTGTCAAAAGATACTTATATTTATAGGATTGAAGTGGGCCTAAAAAACCCACTTTTTTATTGTTATGGATATTTTGCACGACAAATTGCACACGCTGATCGCGCCGGTTTTGCAACGGTTTAATGCTGATTTTGTTGCACTTGAACTGAAGGGCAGCAAGAGCAACATGCTGGTTCGCATCATTGCCGATCAGGATGGCGGTATTACGTTGCCGATTTGCGCTGAGATTAGTCGCGCGCTGTCGGTCGAACTGGAGATGGATGATTTGATTCCCGGGCGCTATCGCTTGGAGGTGTCATCGCCGGGTACGGATTGGCCGCTCAAAACCAAACGCGACTTCGAACGCAATCTTGGCCGGCAGGTGAATTTACAATACCGGGCGGGCGACACGACCGTGTCAATTGAAGGCACGATTCAACAGGTTGCCGAGATGGAGGTCATCATCGCCTCGGAAAATGGGAACGTCGCCGTGCCGCTGGCGAGCGTGCAAGTCGGCAAGCTCAAATTAAGGTGGTAGTTTTATAGGAACTGTGTCATGAAAAGTGAAATCGCCGAGGCCTTCTCGCAAATCGTCAAAGAGAAGAACATCGACAAGGAGCAACTCTCGGAAATTCTCCAATCCATCGTGATTGGGATGATCAAAAAGAAATACGGCGCTGCCGATAATTTTGACATCTACGTCAACATGGAGAAGGGGGAAATCGAAATTCATCAAAACAAAAAGATCGTCGAGCACGTCACCGATCCCAATCACGAAATTGATTTGGAGACGGCGCGCAAAACCGAGCCGGATTTGGAAGTCGGCGATGACTTTTTGGAAATTCTCAGCCCCGAAGCGTTCGGCCGCCGGCTGATCGTCTCGGCCAAGCAAAATCTCAATCAGCGCATACGGGACGAGGAAAAGCGCGCGATTTTTGATGAATTCCAAAATCGCGTCGGCGAAATCGTTATGGGCGACATTCGCCAGCTCAATCGCGGCGACGTGTATATGAACATCGACCGCACCGAAGTGGTGCTGCCGCGCAAGGAGCAGATCGAATCGGAGAAATACCGCCGCGGCGAGAATTTGCGCGCGATCATCAAGGAAGTGCGTCAAACGACGCGCGGGCCGGAAGTGGTGGTTTCGCGCAGCGATCCCCAGTTTCTCGTGCGGCTCTTCGAATTGGAAGTGCCGGAAATTTACGACGGCATTATCGAGATTAAAGCGGTGGCGCGCCAGCCGGGAGAGCGCTCCAAGATCGCCGTCACCTCGAGCGACAAGCGCATCGATCCGGTCGGCGCCTGTGTCGGCATGAAAGGCATTCGCATTCAGGCGGTCAGCAAAGAATTAAATAATGAAAAAATCGACGTTATTCCGTGGAACGCCGAGCCGGAGATTTTTATCTCGCGGGCGTTAAGCCCGGCCAAGCCGGTGCGTGTGCTCGTCGATGAAGCGAACAAGCGCGCGATTGCCGTGGCGCCCGACGATCAAGTTTCGTTGGCCATCGGTCGCGGCGGCCAAAACCGGCGTTTGACCGGCAAGCTCACCGGTTTTGAAGTGGAAATCCTGAAAGAGTCCGAATATCGCAAGATGGTGGAAGAGCAGCGCGGCAGCGAAGTGGCACTGGAGTTGGTCGAGGGCTTGAGCGAGACCATGATTTCCAAGCTGCATGCGGCGGGTTTTAAAACCGTCCAGGATTTGTTGGATCAAGGCGAAGACGGGCTTATGCAGATCAAGGGTATCGGCGAGAAAACGGCCAAGCGAATTTGGACGTTGATTCAGGAGCGCGAAACCGGCGCGGCGGATAAAAAAGCCGATGCAGCCGACGAGGAAGAGCAAGAAGAAGCGCAGGAAGACGATCTGGAAGCGGATGAAACCGCCGCGGCAGACGAGGCTCCGGGGCAGCCTGCTGATGAAGGCGGCGACGCCGCCGATGCGCCCGCGCCACAACCGGCTGAAGCCCCGGAGGTTTTGGCGACGAATACGCGTCCGGAAGAAAATCAAAATTAATGTATAGGCAGTTTCACTGAAAAAGAACTCGTACTGAATTTAACGTTCGCTTATTTATTTCCGGCGGAGTTCCCATGCGGTGACTCTCAAATTTTTTAATTTATTAGGGAATAGGGTTTGGCTACCAAACTTCGAATTCATCAAGTTGCCAAGGAAGTCAACATCTCCAATGAGACGCTGATCTCCTTTCTGACCAAGCTCAATCGTGGCTACGATATTCGCGGTCCGATGACGGCGCTTACCGATGAGATGTATGACGAGGTGCTGAAGAAATACCGGAAGGAACCGGAAGTTCAGCACAGTCCGGATGTTGAGTTCCGGAAACGGCTGCGGGATAAAAAGGCCGAAGAGGAAAAAGAGCGCGAGCGGGTTCGCCATGATTTGGAAGAACGCATGCGCGTCACCTCGAAGCTGGCCGAGCGGCGAGCGCGCCAGCCCCACGAAGCGGCCGCAGCCCGCGTTAGTGACGGGAAAAGTGTTGCGGCCGTTCCGGGCAAGCGTGATGGCCGCAGCAAGAAAGCCGCCGAGGGTATCGAAGTCGTTGCCCGTCACGAACCGGAGAAACCGGTGGCCGTACCGGAAGTCAAACCCGTGCCGTCCATTCATGACACGGTTGTCGCGCTGATTTCGAAGGAAAAGGAAAAAGAGAAAGACGAGCATCGGCACAAAGACGAGCGGCGTCCGGCCGCGCCGCCCGCGGGAGAACCCGCGGCGGCAACGCCTTCCCCGGCGCCTCCGGCGAAGAAAGCTGGCGCCGCAGCGGCTGCGGAAGAAGATGGTGCCAAAAAGAAGCGCAAACGCAAGCGCCGGAGAAAGAAGAAAACCGTTGCCGCTGAGTTGGAGCCGGAAGAAGTCATTGCCGCGCGTTTGGTTAAAGAGAAAGAAAAACCCGGCAAGAAAGCCAAGAAGCGAACCAAGAAGCGCAAGATCAGCGACGAAGAGATTGATGAGTCGATTCGCCAGACGTTGGCGGCAATGGAAGGCGGCGGCAAGCCCAAGCCTGTGCGCCGCCGTCGGACTGCCAGTGAAAATGGCGCCGAAGTGCCGCTTGAAGAAGCAAATAAGCTCAAAGTGCCGGAATTCGTTTCGGCGGCCGATTTGGCGCGGCTCATGGAGGCGGAACCCAGCGAAGTCATTCGCAAATGCCTCGATCTGGGCATGGTCGTTTCGATCAATCAACGCCTCGATGCCGATGTGATTGTGGCGGTAGCCGACGAGTTCGGTTTCCAGGCGGAAATCGTGCAGGAATACGGGTCGGAACTTATCGAACAAACTGAGGAAGCCGATCCGGCCGAAAGCTTGTTGCCGCGGTCACCAGTGGTCACGATTATGGGCCACGTCGATCATGGCAAAACCTCATTGTTGGATCATATTCGCGAAAGCAATGTCGCGGGTGGTGAGCACGGCGGCATCACGCAACATATCGGCGCGTATGTGGTCGAATTTAAGAACCGGCGCATCACGTTTCTGGACACGCCCGGCCATGAAGCGTTTACGGCCATGCGCGCCCGCGGAGCGCAGGCCACGGACATTGTCATTCTCGTCGTCGCGGCGGATGACGGGGTGCAATTGCAAACGATTGAAGCTATCAATCATGCACGCGCGGCCAATGTCCCCATTGTGGTGGCAATCAACAAAATTGACAAGTCCACTGCGAATCCGGACCACATCAAACAACAACTGGCGCAGCAGGGAATCTTGGTCGAAAGCTGGGGCGGCAAATTTCAGAGCGCTGAAGTTTCTGCCAAAACCGGGAAAGGCCTGGAGAATCTGCTGGAGTTGGTGTTGCTGGAAGCCGATCTGAAAGATCTCAAAGCCAATCCGAGCCGCCGCGCGAAAGGCGTAATCATCGAAGCCGAGTTGGATAAAGGCAAGGGTCCGGTGGCAACCGTGTTGGTGCAAGGCGGCACTTTGAACATCGGCGATCCCTTTATTGCGGGCCACCACGCGGGACGGGTGCGGGCGATGTACGATGAGCGCGGGCGGCGGCTGCAATCGGCGCCCCCCTCGACGCCGGTGCGTGTGGTCGGTTTCGCCGGTGTGCCGACGGCCGGTGATCATTTGGTCGTCATGGCTTCCGAGCGGGAAGCCAAGGAAATCAGCTTGAAGCGCCAGCAAATCAAGCGCGAACAGGATTTCCGCAAGACCCGCCACATTACCCTCGATCAGATTTCGAAACAAATCAAAGAGGGCGATGTCAAAGAACTGCGTCTCATTGTCAAGGGCGATGTGGACGGCTCGGTGGAAGCGTTGAGCGATTCGTTGCTGAAGCTGTCCAACAATGAAGTGACGATTCGGGTCATTCACAAGGGAGTGGGCGGCATCTCCGAATCCGATGTTCTGCTCGCCGCGGCTTCAGAGGCCATCGTTATTGGTTTTCACATTCGCGTGTCGCAGCAGGCGCGCGCCATCGCCGAGCGTGAGAACGTCGATATTCGCAATTACAAGATTATTTATGACGCTGTTAATGATGTGAAGGCGGCGCTGGAAGGCCTGTTGGAACCGGAAATTTCCGAGCAAGTGACGGCGACGATCGAAGTGCGCAAAACCTTCAAGGTCCCGAAAGTCGGCACAATCGCGGGTTGCTATGTGCAGTCTGGCAAAATTACGCGCAGCGATCATATTCGCCTCTATCGCGATGACAAGCTGATCTTCGAAGGCAAAATCGCCTCGCTGAAACGTTTGAAAGATGACGTGCGCGAAGTCGCATCCGGCTTCGAGTGCGGCATCGGCCTGGAAAATTATGATGATGTTCATGAAGGCGACGTGCTGGAGACGTATCAAATCATCAAAACTAAACGGACGTTGTAATTACGATTTACGCATTGTGTTGCTGCGGCCATGTTTGTCGGTGTCTGTCAAGTTGAAATTTTTTTGCCGGAAAGCGACTCGCTGAAAGCCAAGCGGTTTGTGCTGAGCAGTGTGAAAACCAAGATTCAGAACAAATTCAACGTGTCGATTGCGGAAGTCGATCAAAATGATTTGTGGCAGCGCTCGACCTTGGGTTTGGCGTTGGTCACCAATGAACGCAAGTTTGTCGACCAGGCTTTCACGAAAATTTTGCAGTTTCTCGAAACCGATGGCCGTCTCGAAGTGCTGGAGCATCGGTTGGAAATATATTGATATGGAATATAAACGCTCAAGCAGGGTGGCGGCGTTGTTGCGGGAGGTGATCAGCGAAATTATCACGACCCAGTTGAAGGATCCTGCCGTCGGGCGGATAACCATTACCCGCGTCAAGCTCTCGGACGATCTGAAAAATGCGCGGGTTTATTTCACCCTGCTGGGCAGCGCCGAGCAACGCCAGGGCGCCATTCTTGGCTTGAAACGCGCCGCGCGTTTTATTCGCGCCGAAACCGCCCATCGAATCAACCTCCGCCATGCTCCCGAATTGCTCTTTCAATACGACGATACCCTGGATTATGTGGAGAACATCGAGAATTTGATCAAAAAAATTCACGCGAACGATCCGCCGCAACAGGAGTCTTGAGTGGGAAAGAGAGACTGCCTCAGCTTGTACAACGTGAATAAAGACCGGTCAAATCTGTGATCGAAAGTTATAACGTCATCGGCCGCGCCGACTTAAAAACCGGCAAAATCATTCCGCTGGACAAACCCGAAGGCTGGACTTCCTTCGACGTGGTCAATAAACTGCGAGGCTTGACCAAAGTGAAGAAAGTCGGGCACGCGGGTACGCTCGATCCGTTTGCGACCGGCGTGTTGTTGATCTGTTTTGCCGGCGCGACCAAGCAGGTCAACCAGTTGATGGAACTCGAAAAAGAGTATGAAGGCACATTGGCGCTCGGCACGGAGACGGATTCGCATGATGTAACCGGAAAAATTGTCGCCCAACATGCGGTGCCGGAGTTGTCGCGAGAACAAATCGTGCAAGCAGTAAAAAAATATACCGGCGCCATCATGCAAATCCCGCCGATGTTTTCGGCGCTCAAGCGCGAAGGGCGGCGGCTGTACGAATTGGCGCGCCAGGGTGAGCAGGTCGATTTGACGCCGCGCCCGGTTAAGATCTATACCTTTGATATTCTCGAAGTGACGTTGCCGGAAATCCGGTTTCGCGTCAGGTGTTCACGCGGCACGTATATTCGCGCGCTGGCGCGCGATCTCGGCCGGGATTTCGGCTGCGGCGCTTTTCTCAAAACTTTGCGCCGCACCCGCGTCGGGGAATATGCCGTGGCTTCGGCGTTGAGCATTCAGCAATTTGTGGAGCGGCTGACAGATTAGCTATGGCCAGTCAAATTTTTCGCAGCCTCGCAGAAGTTCGCTTCGACCCCTCCAGTGTGATCACCGTCGGAACTTTTGATGGTCTGCATCGTGGCCATCAGGCGATTATCGCCGAATTAAAACGGGAAGCACACGCCCGGCAAGGCAGCGCCACGGTCGTAACTTTTGATCCGCATCCGCAAGTGGTGTTGCAGCGTGAAGATAAACCGCCGGTGCAAATCTTGACGACGACGGCGGAGAAAATGGCGTTGTTGCAGCGTGCAGAAGTCGAGCGCATTTTGGTGATTCCTTTTACGCGGGAATTCTCGCGCACGGCGTCCGAAATTTTTGTGCGGGATATTTTGCATCGCCGCGCCGGCATGCAGGCGATGGTGATCGGTCATGACCACGGCTTCGGCAAAAATCGTGAAGGTGATTTTGCCACGCTTGAACGCATGGGACATGAATTGGGTTTTGCGGTGCGCGAGGTGCCGCCGTTTGAAATGAATGGCGTGACGCTCAGCAGCACGAAAACTCGTGAGGCGCTGTTGAGCGGCGAGATCACGATCGCCACGCACTATCTTGGCCGTTTTTATGCGTTGAGTGGGGTGATCGCGCGCGGCGATGAACGCGGCCGGCGGTTGGGATTTCCCACGGCAAATCTGCAGCCAACGGACGCCAACAAACTCATTCCGGCCCATGGCGTTTATGCGGTGTGGGCCGAGGTGGAAAACCAGCCGTACGCGGCGATGATGAACATCGGTATACGTCCGACGTTCGGCAAAGCGACGCGCACGCTGGAAGTGCATCTGCTCGATTTCTCCGGCGATTTGTACGGCGCGATGCTCACGGTGCATTTTGTCGCGCGTTTGCGCCCGGAGCAAAAATTCGACTCGCCGCAGGCGCTGATGGCGCAGTTGCAGCGGGATAAAGCAAACGCTGAACAGGCTTTAAAAAATGAGAACATACCGGCCGGTTGGCACAACGCGACAAGGCCCAATTAAAAATTTTGCAACAAAAAAATTGCAGTCACTCAAAAACTTTTATCAACATTTCACCGTCTGAAACTAATTGAAACGCTTCCGTTCGCGTTTCCTATGACGAAAGAATAACCCTCATCATCCTGGAGTCAAGTTATGTCTTTAACTTCTGCAGCAAAAGCCGAATGGACGAAAAAATACGGCGCCAGCGACAAAGACACCGGCAAGGCCGAAGTGCAAATCGCTTTGCTGACGGCGCAGATTAACGGTCTCACCGGCCATTTCGAGAAAAATCCGAAAGACCACAACTCACGCCGTGGTTTGTTGAAAATGGTCGGCGCGCGCCGCCGCCTGCTGGATTATCTGGCAAAAAAGAATATCGCCCGCTATCGCGCGATTATTGCCGAGTTGAGCATCCGCAGGTAAAACGCAAAAATAAAACGTAATAACTAAAACGTAAAGACACAATTTTTACGTTTTACACAAAACGTTTTAACATTTAACGGAGGAAAATCAACGTGATTCAGGTGCAAAATCTTACCCGTTATTATGGACGCACCCCGGCCATTCAGGGCGTTTCCTTCGAGGTGGAGAAGGGAGAAATCCTGGGTTTCCTCGGGCCGAACGCGGCGGGCAAGACGACCACGATGCGGATTTTGACCTGTTACCTGCCGGCCACCAGTGGCAGCGCCAAAGTCGCCGGCTTCGACGTGTTCAATCAATCCATGGACGTGCGCCGGCGCATTGGTTATTTGCCGGAGCAGCCGCCGCTCTACACGGATATGACGGTGAAGGCGTATTTGCATTTTGTCGCCAAAATCAAAGGCGTCGATCCGCGGGAGCGCAAAAATCGCGTGAACGAGGTGATGGAAAAAACCGACATCACCGAGCGGCAGGATCAGGTGATTCGCAAGCTGTCCAAAGGTTTCAAGCAGCGCGTCGGTTTGGCCCAGGCGATGGTGCACAATCCCGATGTGCTGGTGCTGGACGAGCCGACGGTCGGTCTTGATCCGAATCAGATTATCGAAGTGCGTCAATTGATCAAAAATCTCGCCGGCAATCATACGATCATTCTCAGCACGCACATTCTGCCGGAAGTCGAAATGACTTGTCAGCGCGCGGTGATCATCAGCCGCGGTCGCGTCGTGGCGCAAGACACGATTGCGAACATGACCCAGCAGAAACGCGGCGCCGGCCGCCTGGTTTTGCAAGTGGACGGCCCGGCCGCGCCGGTACGCGACAAACTGGCGAGCGTGGCGGGCGTCAAAAAAGTGCACGCCAGCAGCGACAATCGTTATGAAGTCGAAAGTGAAGCCGGCCGCGACGTGCGCCGCGAATTGGCGCAAGCCGTCGTGCAAAACGGTTGGGGCCTCTTAGAATTGCGCTCGAAGGACAAAGATTTCACCCTGGAAGAAGTATTCCTCAATTTGACCACGGAAGAGGGAGGTGCGAACGCATGAGAAACTTTCTTGCCATTCTGGAACGCGAATTAAAAAGTTATTTTTTCTCACCGGTGGCCTACGTGGTGTTGGGCTTTTTTGTGCTCGCGACCGGCGTGGCTTTTTATACGATCATCAGTTGGTTCAACAACTACAGCATGCAATCGATGATGATGGCCCAACAATACCGGCAAATGCCGCCGGCCATCAACGTTAACCAGTTGGCCATCCGCCCATTGTTTGGCAATATCGCGATTATCGCCCTGCTCGTCGTCCCCGGCTTGACGATGCGGCTTTTTGCCGAAGAAAAACGCCAGGGCACGATGGAACTGCTGGCGACGTCACCGATCACCAACTGGCAAATCACGCTGGGCAAGTTTGCCTCGGCGCTGATTTATTATGCCACGATGCTGCTGGCCACCGGCGTGTTTGTCGGCTTGCTCTTCATTTATGGTAATCCGGAATTGTTGCCGATTCTCAGCGGCTATCTCGGTTTGTTGCTGTTGGGCGGCTGTTTCATTGCGCTCGGTTTGTTGTTCAGCGCGTTTACGGAGAACCAAATCGTGGCGCTGGCCAGCGCCTTTTTTGTCAATCTCATTTTTGTGTTCCTGGGCTGGTTGGGGAATTTTACCGGCCCGACGATGTCGAAGGTGTTGGGCGCATTATCGCCGCTGGATCATCTCGAAGATTTTTCCAAGGGCGTCATTGATTCCACGCATGTGATTTTTTATTTGACTTTCATCTTCGGCGGTTTGTTTCTCACGTTTGTGACCGTCGAATCTAGCCGGTGGAGAGGAGCGCGATGAAAAAGTATAGTTCTTATGCCGGCGCGTTTGGCCTCTTGTTGGTGGCCGCCGGCTTGCTGAGTTATCTCGTGCGCACGGTTTGGCAATGGCAGGAAATCGTTTCGCTCAGCGTCGGCGGCGCCTTGCTGCTGTTTTATCTCGTGTTTAATGCCAAAGAGCTGATTGGCTTCGTCAGCAGCCGCGGCGCTCTGCAAACGGCCAATGCCGTCGTCATGAGCATTTTGGTCATCGGGTTGCTGGCGCTGGCGAATTATCTTGCCAGCAAGCATGCCTGGCGCAAGGACACGACGGCTTCGGGGCAATTCAGTCTCTCCGATCAAACCAAAAAGGTTTTGACGGCGTTGAAAACGGATTTAAGCGTCACCGCGTTTTATCGCGTCGATGAAAAAGCGAAGCTGGCGGATCTGTTGAATGAATACGCCTCGGTGACGCCGAAATTCAAATATGAATTTGTCGATCCCGATAAAAAACCTGAATTGGCGCGCACCAAAGGCGTGACGGCTTATAATACCACGGTTGTCGCTTATGGTGTGCAAAGTGAAAAGATTACCACGGCCACCGAAGAAGATTTGACCAATGCCATCATCAAGGTGACGCGCGACAAGAAAAAGAAAATTTATTTCACCACCAACCACGGCGAGAAGGCGGTTGATAGCGAAGAGCGTCTCGGCCTGAGCGCGGCGCAAAAAGCGATTACCGCGAAAAATTACGACGTCGGTTCGGTCTCGCTTATCGACACCGCCGGGGTTCCGGCGGATTGTTCCGTGCTGGTGATTGCCGGCGCGCAAACCGACTTCCTGCCGCCGGAATTGCAGAAGGTGAAAAAATATCTCGACAACGGCGGCGCAGCGATGTTTCTGCTCGATGCGGGCTTGATGACTTCCACGCCGGTGCCGACATTTAGCGAGCTTTTGAAAGATTACGGCATTCAGCCGGACAATGATATGGTGCTGGATTTTTCCGGTATCGGCCAACTGTTCGGCGCCGGGCCGGACATGCCGGTGGTGGCGAGTTATTCCAAACATGCGATCACCGAGAAATTTGGCAGTTTCATGACCGCTTATCCCAGCGCGCGTTCATTGACGGTGATGAGCGAAAAGCCTGCCGGGGTGACGGTTGAGGCATTTGCCAGCTCCAGTGGAAATAGTTGGGGCGAGTCGAATCCCGAGGAATTGCGCAGCGGGCGGGTGCAGCCCAATGTTCCACCGGATCATCAAGGGCCGTTGCCGCTCGGAGTCGCCGCGACCAAAAGCGCCGCCGCTGATGGCGCGAATGGCGCCAAAAACAGCCGCGTCGTCGTGTTCGGCGATTCGGATTTTGCCGCGAACTATCTGTTCGGTTTCCAGAAGAACGGCGATCTGTTTATGAACGCCGTGAGCTGGCTGGCCGAAGAAGAAGATTTGATCGCCATCCCCGCGAAAAATCCCGAAGATCGGCGGCTCAATATGAACGCTTCGAGCACGAAGGTCGTTATGCTCGTCAGTCTGTTCCTGCTGCCGCTCGCCGCGTTCGGAACGGCGATCGCGGTTTACGTAAAAAGAAAATAAATCGTAAAACGTAATGCGTAACCGGTAGTGGGATGCGCATTACGTTTTACGCGTTACGACAAGAAGGAGTGGAGAGTCGACGCCATGAAGTTTCGCAATACCCTGGTTCTGCTGTTGCTCACGGCAGCTGTTGGCGCCTATGTTTATTTTTATGAAATCAAAGGCGGCGAAGAACGTGAAAAAGAAAAAACCGCCGCCGGAAAATTAATCGATATCAAAAGGGATTCCGTCACCGCGATTACCATCCGGCCGGATGGCATCGAGCTCAAGAAAGTCGGCACGACGTGGGAATTAATGGCGCCGGTGCAGTATCAGGCGGACGACGGCACAGTCAGTTCTCTCTTGTCTTCGTTGGAATCGGCGCAGCGCGACCAGAAGGATATTTCCACTTCGCGCGCCGATTACGCCGGTTACGGCCTCGAACCGGCGCGGACAGAGCTGATCGTGCGGCATGAAAAAGGCAAGCAGGATACGCTTTATCTCGGCGACGGCAACGTGACGACGACGATGGTGTATGCGCGCGTCAATAACGATCCCGAAGTGGTGTTGACGAGCAATGGTTTGTCGAACAATGCCAAAAAATCAGTAATGGATTGGCGCAACAAGGATCTGCTCGTCTTTGACAACAACGCGGCGAATCGGCTGCTGCTGACCACGCCGAAAAATCGCTTCGAGCTGAAAAAAGAAAACGGCAAATGGCAACTGGTGTCGCCGCTCAAGGCCGCCGCGGATGAGTCGAAAATTTCCAGCCTGCTGAGCCGGGTGCGGTACGGCCGCATCAACGAATTTACCACCGAGCAGATGGACGACGCGAAGAAATACGGTCTCGACAAACCCGCGTATGAATTTACCGTGTTCTTCGGCGTGAATGATGCGCAGAAAGCGCTGCAGTTCGGCAAAAAAGATGGCGCGAATTATTACGTGCACGATCCGGCGCGCCCGCAAGTTTTTAAAGTCGATACGAGCCTCGTCAAAGACCTCAATCTCAGTGTGATGGATTTGCGCAATAAAAAACTTGCCGAATTCGAAAGCTGGAATGCGGACTATCTCGAATTGAATTACGCCGACACGTTGAAGATCGTTTGTGAGAAAGACACTTCGAATAATTGGACGATTACGGCGCCGCAGCAGAAAAAGGCAAAAAGCTGGGAAATTTCCAATATCACCGGCGGTCTGGCGGGAATGGAAGCCACGGCTTTTGTCGAGGAGGGCGCCGGCGATTTGAAAAAATACGGTCTCGATATGCCGCGCCTGACCGTGACCGTGAAACAAGCCGGCAACGAAGTGGCCAAGGTTTTGATTGGCAAACAGAAAGAAAAAGGCGACCGGGTCTTTGCGAAAGCCGCAACCAACCCGCTCGTGGTCGAAGTCAAGAAGGAGGATGTCGACAAGCTTTTTAAGCAATTAACTGATTTGGCAGAATAAAGGTGGCGGCGGGCAACGCAGCTTGCAGTTGCCGGTTACTTTAGGATCTGCACAAAAGCAACTTGCTATTTCATGTAGCTTTTACCACCATTAAATTGGCGATTGGGAGAGTATCCCACCGCGAATGGAGCTACAAAAGGACTGAGGTTGTTTTTGTGCGGACCCTTAAGATGAGCAATCGGTGACCCCATGCGCGTCCTCACCGCCCAAAAATCATCTTTAATTTTAGGAGTTTTTATGAGTTGTCTGAAGGAAATTGAGCTAAACGGCAAGAAGTTTAGCATTGAAACCGGCCGCGTCGCCAAACAGGCGCACGGCTCGTGTTGGGTCCGTTTTGGCGATACGGTGGTTATGGCCACCGTCGTCGGCGCGAAAGAGCCGGCGGAAAATCCCGATTTTTTTCCACTCACCGTTGATTACCGGGAAAAGGCCTATGCTGCCGGGAAAATTCCGGGAGGTTATTTTAAGCGGGAAGGCCGGCCGAGTGAAAACGAAGTGCTCGTCAGCCGTTTGATTGACCGTTCCATCCGGCCGTTGTTTGCCGATGAATTTCTCAATGAAGTACAAGTGATGGTGTCGGCGTTGTCGGCGGACAAAGAGAATGATCCGGATGTGCACGGCATTACCGGCGCGTCGATGGCGTTGTTGCTTTCCGATATTCCCTGGGCCGGCCCGGTTGCCGGCGTGCGCGTCGGCCGTGTTCGCGGCCAATTCATTGCCAACCCGATGCACGCCGAGATCGAGCAAAGCGACATGGATATCGTCATGGCCGCCTCGGAAGATTCGATCGTGATGGTCGAAGGCGAGGCGCAGGAAATCAGCGAAGCGGACATGAGCGCCGCGCTGCGCTTTGGCCACGATGTGGCGCGCCAACTCATCGCCGTGCAAAAAGCGGTGGCGGCCGAAAGAGCGAAACCGAAACGCGCGATCGCGCCGGTGGCTTTGCCCCAGGGCCTGGAAGCGCGTGTCTCCGCGATGATCACCGAGCCGATGCGCCGGTTTTTGCAAGAAGCGGATAAGCAAACCCGCCATGAATCCCTCAAACAGCTTCAGGACACCACCGTCGCCTCTTTGCAAGCGGACTTTCCTGAAAGTGAAACGATCATTGCGGGTCTCTTCCATAAAGTTGAAAAGCAGCTCGTGCGCGAGATGATTGTCAACCATAACCGGCGTTTGGATGGCCGCACGCCGCAAGACATTCGCGATATCACCTGTGAAGTCGCGGTGTTGCCAAGAGTGCATGGTTCCTGCTTGTTTACGCGCGGCCAAACGCAAGCGCTGGGCGTGACGACGCTCGGCACGAAAATCGATGAGCAGAAGATGGATGAGCTTGAAGGCGAGTATTATAAAAGCTACATGCTGCATTATAATTTCCCGCCGTTCAGCGTCGGTGAAATTCGCCCGTTCCGCGGACCTGGCCGCCGCGAAATCGGCCACGGCAACTTGGCCGAGCGCGCCTTGAAAGCGGTGATTCCCAACGAAGGCGTGTTTCCGTATACCGTGCGCGTCGTGTCGGATATTTTGGAATCGAACGGCTCCTCGTCGATGGCAACGGTTTGTTCCGGCTCGCTGTCGTTGATGGATGCCGGCGTGCCGATTAAAGATGCCGTCGCCGGCATCGCGATGGGCTTGATTAAGGAAGGCGACAAAACCGTCGTGCTCACCGACATTCTCGGCGATGAAGATCATCTCGGCGATATGGATTTCAAAGTCGCGGGAACCGCCAAGGGCGTCACCGCGTTTCAGATGGACATCAAAATCGAAGGCCTGTCGCAGGAGCTGATGGCCGAAGCCTTGGAGCGGGCGCGCGTGGCGCGTTTGCACATTCTCAACATCATGAATCAGACGCTGGCGAAACCGCGTCCGGAGATTTCAAAATATGCGCCGCGCATCGTTTCCATCAAGATTCCGGTCGACAGTATCGGCCTGGTCATCGGGCCGGGCGGCAAGTCGATTCGCGATATTATCGAGCGGACCGGCGCGACAATCGACATCGACGATGATGGCACCGTGACGATGGCCTCGGTTGATCCGGAAGCCGTGAGCATGGCGAAGGATATCATTCAAGGCATGGTCGCGGAACCGGAAGTTGGCAAGATTTACAAGGGCGTCATCAAGGGCATCAAAGAGTTCGGCGCCTTTGTGGAAATTATGCCGGGCCGGGAAGGCTTGTTGCACATCTCCGAAATCGAGCATCGCCGCCTCAATCGCGTCGAAGACGTGTTGAAGATGGGCGATCAAGTCGAAGTGAAACTGCTCGAAATTGCCGAAGGCGGCAAGCTGAAATTGAGCCGGAAGGTATTGCTGCCGGGCGGCTCGGGTGCGCCGCCGCAACGGCGAGGTAACTAAAATGTTAGCCGATTAGCTGGTTGGCCTGTTTGCCAGTTAATCGGCTATTATGTTTTTACGTCAATTTTAGTGATAAACCGGCGAACGGGTGAACCGACAAACGGATATCAGCCTTTGCAAAATTCTATCGATAATTCATTGCATCAAAAAACCGTGCTGCCGGGCGGATTGCGCGTCGTTTCCGAATACATTCCGCATGTGCGGTCGGTCTCCCTCGGCGTTTGGGTGCAAAACGGCACCCGCGATGAGCGTCCCGCGGAAAACGGGATTTCGCACTTCCTTGAACACATGATGTTCAAGGGCACGAAACGCCGCAAAGCCAGTGACATCGCCGAAAGCATTGAAGCCGTCGGAGGCCATTTGAACGCCTTCACCGGCAAAGAACTCACCTGTTATTACGCGCACGTACTCGATGAAAATCTCGCTCTCGCCGTCGATGTTCTGGCCGATATGCTGGCCGGGTCGGTTTTCGACGCCGACGAGATGGTCAAAGAAAAGTCCGTCGTGATCGAAGAGATTAATTCGGTGGAAGACACGCCGGAAGACTTGGTGCAAGATTTTTTCATGCGCGACCTCTTTCCGGAGCATGCGCTGGGTTATTCGACGCTGGGGACGCGGGCGAGCGTTTCGGCGTTTGAACGCGAGCAGCTTTTTGATTACATCGCCCGGCATTATACGCAGAACCGCCTGCTGGTAGCGGCGGCGGGAAATATTCAACACGCCGATCTCGTGGCGGAAGTCGGCGAACGCCTGAGTTTGCTCCCCCCCAATGGCGCGCGCGTGGTCACCGCGCCGTCGGTGCAATCCATTCCCAGTTCGGTGACTGAAGACGATTGCAGCCAAACGCACATTTGCCTGGGCACGTGGGCGCTGCGTTTCGATGATCCCCGCAAATTTATCTTGCTCGTGCTCAACACACTGTTGGGCGGCGGCATGAGCTCGCGGCTGTTTCAAACCATTCGCGAGCAGCACGGCCTGGCGTATTCGGTATTTTCGTTTCACGATTTTATGCTGGATACCGGCATGTTCGGCGTCTATTTGGGCACGGATCCCGAACGCGCCGAGCAGGCCACCGCCTTGCTGCGGCAGGAATTGCGGAAATTGCGCGACGACCAGGTGGCGGCAGCCGAACTGCAGCGCACGATCAGCCAGCTCAAAGGCAGCCTGATGCTCGGTCTCGAAAGCACCAGCAGCCGCATGTCGCGCTTGGCAAAAATGGAAATCTATCTCGGCGAATATGTCACGCTGGATGAAGTTTGTGCCGGCATCGAAAATGTAACGGCGGGGCAAATCCAGCAGCTTGCCCAGGAATTGTTTGCCGACGAGCGCATGACGTCGACGATTATACGGCCGGCCCGTGCGAATGCAAAACGTCAAACGCCAAGGGTAAAACGCCAAAAGCAAAAAGCAAAACGTAAAACGTAACGGTTGTTGCATTGTACGCATTACGTTTTATTTTTAAAAATATAAAACCCAAGCTGTTCGTCACTAACCCTACCTCACGAGGGAGGATGGAAAATGAAGATCGGCGTTCCTAAAGAAATTAAGACCAATGAGAATCGCGTTGCGTTGATTCCGGTGGGGGCGGAATTGCTTAAGGCGCACGGCCACGAAGTTTTGGTGGAAAAAAATGCCGGCGTCGGCAGCGGTTTTCAAGATGACGATTACGCGCGCGCCGGCGCGAGAATCGTCAACAATCCGGCGGAAATTTTTGGCGCGGCAGACATGATTGTGAAAGTGAAGGAGCCGTTGCCTTCCGAATATCCCTTGATCCGGGCGGGGCAAATCGTTTTTACGTATTTCCATTTTGCCGCGTCGCGCGAGCTGACGGATGCCACCATCAAATCCCAGTGCATCGCGATTGCGTATGAAACCGTGCAAACGCCGGATCGCGCGCTGCCCTTGCTGGTGCCGATGAGTGAGGTCGCCGGCCGCATGTCGATTCAAGTCGGCGCGCGCTGTCTGGAAAAATTGTTTGGCGGTAAAGGTATTTTACTCGGCGGCGTTCCCGGCGTCGAGCCGGCGCGCGTCGTCATTCTGGGCGGCGGCGTCGTCGGCACCAATGCCGCCAAAATTGCCGCCGGCCTCGGCGCGCACGTGCAGATTCTCGATATCAATCTCGAGCGTTTGCGTTATCTCGATGACGTCATGGCGAAAAACGTCACCACCATCATGTCCAATCCGGCGAACATTCGCAAAGCCATTGCCGAAGCGGATTTGGTCGTGGGCGGCGTGTTGATTCCCGGCGCCAAAGCGCCGCGCCTCATCACCCGCGAAATGTTGAAGCTGATGCGCAAAGGCTCGGTCATCGTCGATGTGGCGGTGGATCAAGGCGGCTGCGTCGAAACCATTCATGCGACGACGCACGAGAATCCCACGTATGAAGTCGATGGCATCGTGCATTACGGCGTTGCCAATATGCCCGGCGCTGTGCCGATGACCTCGACTGTCGCGCTCACGAACGCCACCTTGCCGTACGCGATTCAAATCGCCGACAACGGCTATCCCAAGTGCGTGCAGGAATCCAGCGCCATCGCCATGGGCGTCAACATTGTCCACGGCCACGTGACGTACAAAGGCGTCGCCGAAGCCTTCAATTTGCCGTACGTGCCGTTGGAAGAAGTGCTGTAACGTTTGTAGTAGCGCCTTTAGGCGCAATCATTTTAGCGTCATTGAATTTTTCCTTGCACTTGCAACTCGCGACGCCTGAAGGCGTTACTACCAACATGCCTCCTGTTCTCGCTTATCATCTCATTGCCCGCCGCCCGGATGCCGGCATTGCCTGGACCACGCCGAAGCAGTTTGAGCGGCAAATCGCCTGGCTGGCGGAGGCCGGTTATCGCTCGCTGTCATTGTCCGAGTCCCTGCAAGACCGCCAGGCCACGAATGCGAAAGGCGTCGTCATTACTTTCGATGACGGTTATCGCGCTCTCCTGCAATATGCCCTGCCGATTCTCCATCGTTACCATTTTCGCGCCACGGTTTTTGCCATTGCCGGTTACGTCGGCCGCGCTAATTCGTGGGATGTGAAATTTTTTCTGCCGCGTTTTGCGCATCTCGATTGGGGGGAATTGCGCGCGCTGTTGGCCGCCGGCTGGGAAGTCGGCAGTCATTCCCTCAATCATGACTATCTGCCGTCGCTGCCGGAGGGTGAATTGCGCCGCGATCTCGCGCTTTCCCGTCAGATTTTGGAGGAACAATTGCAAACGCCGATTCGGCATTTGTCCTTGCCGTTTGGCCGTGGCAATCCGCGCGTTTATCAAACCGCCCAAGAAGTGGGATATGAATCCGTTTCCATTTTAGGCGGTGGGAATTTTGCCCTCCGCCCGCTGCCCTCCGCCCTCCGCCTTATCTCACGTCGCGGCGTTTATTTGTGGGATTCGCTGGCGAGCTTTCGCCAACGCGTGGAAGCGCCGCCGGACTCGCCCTGGCAATATTGGCGGCAGCGCGCCATCAGCGCCCTGGCGATGGGCACGGTGCTGGTGAAAAGTATTAAGAAAAGCGTTGGCCGGTTCGCCGGTTAGTGTTGTTAAACCGGCCAACTTAAAAAAACACTTGATCTTTGCCAATTGGTAATTTAAATTAATGTGAAAATAAAGTCAACGCAATAACAGGCCAATCGGTTAAGCCGATGGGCGTGGCCGGCAAACCAGCTAACCGCCGCCCGGCATGAAAGAAACCAAAAAAATTAAAAAGCTTTATTATTCCATCAGCGAAGTGAGCCAGATCACCTCGCTGAAGGCCTACGTGCTGCGTTATTGGGAAACGGAGTTCGCCGAATTGCGCCCGAAGAAAAGCCGCGCCGGCAGCCGCACGTACACGCTGGACGACATCAAGCTGATTTTTCTCATTAAACGGCTGCTTTACGACGACAAATACACCATCGAGGGGGCGCGGCAGCGCTTGCAACAACTGCAGCACGTCGGCGAGCAGATCGATCTCTCCTTTGAACAATTGCGCCGCGATGATTTGATCCTCGAGCTGAAAAGAGAGATGCGGGAATTGCTCGCGACGCTGAATCACGGCACGAACCCGCAGCATTCAAAAAAATAGCCTCCATCTATTCTCTTTCCTCGCCGCTTTTTGCTGTGTCGTTTAATTCGGGAGACCTTTTCTTCTGCATCTGGAAACAGAACCTTCTTTGTAGGCGGGAAGGATTTCGTGTTGCCTTGAATCAAATAGCAGTTGTGAAAATCGCCAGGATGTCTTATATTTTAATGACAACAAATTGACACTGAACTTAGGATCGAATCTCAAGGAGACTTTATGCCAGAACCGAAAAAGCGCGATCCCCAAGCGCCG
>JAJVHT010000197.1:18200-25374 GCA_022072515.1 bacterium | reverse complement strand
ATGGCCGGGCCGCGCAAGCCGTGGTGCTCACGTTTGAAGCCGAGCCGGTGGGCGGCGCGTTGCGCCTGAGCAATGAAACGTCGGCTTTTGGATATTTTTCAGTGGAAGAAATTCGCTGCTTGCCGTTGTTGGACAATCATCTCGAACGCATCAACGATGCCTTTGCCAATCAGCCGGCGACTGTGGTGCGCTAAGCTGCCTGCTCACTTTTTTTTAATCAACCCCGCCGGATCTTTCAAAGCTTGCCGCAGCGCCACTTCCAATTCATCAACGGTTTGATAACGTTGCACCGGATTTTTGCCGGTGGCACGACGGATAATCTCGTCCAATGCCGGCCATAAATCTTCGCCCGCCGCGTGGTGGTTTGGCGCCAGCCGGCTGAGCTGCACTTTTTCCCAAGCGGTGCGCTCGACCGGAAAACGCAGCGCCTTGAAATGATTTTCTCCGCCCAGGCTTTCGTACAGAATTATTCCCAAAGCATAAACATCGACAGTGGCGCTAAAAGTTTTTGTTTTTTCGCCGTTTTTCGGAAAAAGCCGTTCCGGCGGCACATAGAGCCAACCGGTCTCCGTGATTTCAGTGAAGCCGGGAATGAAAAAATCCGAAATTTTTACACCGACGATTATTTTTTCGGCTTGTGACGGCGGCGGCGCCAACAACGCGCGCACGTACACCGGCTCTTTGGTGACCGCGGCTTTCATGCGCCAAATATTCGCCGGTTTGAGATTGCCATGATAAACGCCGTTCTGATGCGCGGAGCGTAAAATACGGCAAACTTCGATCAGCAAGCGGATGATCTCGACCGGCGCTAAACGTTGCTGGCCGGCCAGGATTTGTGCGAGATTCTCGCCTTCAATATATTCGCGGGCAAAATAAAAAAAGTCTTCGTGCGTTCCCATGTCATAGAGCAATGCCATGCCGGGATGCTCCAGCCGGCCGAGCCGCCGAATCGCATGCACCATTTCCGCCTGCTGCGCCTCGTCATGTTGCTGGTGGAGATAAGCAGCGGGATGCAATGCTTTTAAAATGACGGGGCGTTCCAGCGAGCGATCGCGGCTGCGATAGGTTCCATAAGTGGGTTGTTCGTGTATTTTCTCGATGACCAGAAACCGCCCAAGCGTATACGGTTTTTTTTCGCTGGCATAATCAAGGGGATTGTACCAGATGATTTCACAGACTTCGTCGTGCCAACCCGGCGCCCCCCAATAACTCCGGCCCCAATATTTGGCCGAACAGTTTTCCGCGCTGAGCAACGTTTCAAACACTTTCCGGCTCAACAGCAGGCGGCTGCTCGCGACCGGTGAGATCAAGTGGCTCGACGCGGCCCCTTCGCGCTCGGCTTGCAACAAATGTAAACCATCGTACAGCAATTCCAGGCCGGCGAGATTGTTTTCTTCACTGCTCTCCGGTGACATCAGCGCCAGCCGTGATTCTGGCAATGTGTGCAAAGCCGCACGCAGCGCGATTTGATTTTTTTCCGGGACCAAAATGTTGTAGCGGGAAATTTTTTTGAATAAGGCGATGGCGACGTCTGCCAAAATTTTGGTATGGGGGGAAATGGCTAAAATGCCATCGCTCAATGCGTAAACTTGTATAGAAGAATCACTCGTGACGAGGTGCTGGGTGACCAGTTCGATCGTCTTGGGCATGGACGGGCTCGGCGAGGCGGACGCGGTTTTGGGCGGCTCGGCGTTCTCGTGCGGAAAAGCCGGCGACAAAATGAGCACAGCGACCCGTGCCATGTGCGGCTGGACCTGGTCTGTGCCATTGCTGGTGACGGCAGGCAAATACCGGACGGCCTCTTTTTCTGTTTTAATCACGGCCGGCAGCCGTTTTAAAAAATCACGCTGCCAATCGAAAACGTTGTTCTCCGGTGTTGTCGGCTCCAGGGCGGGTTTTGCGGTTGCCGGCGCTGAGGGTGAGCCGGCCAGAACTTCCTCCAACGGCTGGGCGTCCAACAGCGAATGATATTCAAATGCCTTGGGGGTGATGGTGGTATAGCTTCCCTGCCGTGCCGGCGCGGCCGCAAGGTTTTTGTTGGGCCGCGGCGCCGCCAATAAGGCCAACTGGAGCGTGCAGTAATCCCGCACCAGATCTAAGCCCGTCAAGCTGGCCGGATTAGGCAGGGCGGTTTGCAGCATTTGCAAATCGCTTTCACTGCCATAAGGCAGATTCACTTCCGTCGGTTTTTGTTTGCCGTGATGGCGGATGATGATATGGGCGAGACTGAAGGCGAGGCAGCGGCGAATCGTCGGATTGCCTTCGTTGTGGCCGAGCAGAAACTGCAGCGTCATGAGCAATTCCTGCTGGCGATCATAACGCCAGCCCAGCTCGGTGAGCCGGGTCACCAGGCGATCAGCGCCGCTTTTTTCCAAATACAACGCTTGCTTGAGCGTTTGAAACGACTCGTCATACTTTTTTTGACGATGAAAAATGTAATGGAGATGCTGGTATAAATCTTTTGCAAACGGCGGGTGGAATTTCAAAGCGGCTTCATAGAAACGTTGCGCCGGCTCGTCTTCGGCGTGGTGTTGCAACGCGGCTTGCGCGACGTGCAGACAAATGCTGCGATCTTTGGGGAATTTATCCAGCGCCCAGAGGTAAACGCGCCGGGCTTCAGCGGTGTAAAGCTTTTGTCCGGCGAGGGCGATGGCTAAATTTCGGTACACCTCGGGGTCTTGGACGCCTAAGCGCAGAATATCTTCAAACTTTCCGGCCGCCTCACGATATTGGTTTTTGGAAAGATATACTTTGCCCAACGTTTTGAGGATATCGACGACACGAGTGAGATTGTCTACTTCCAGGGGCATGATTTTGGTTTGTGGCTCGTTGCTCATTCCGTGTTGCTGGCTGGCAGAAACAACTTCTGCAACCAGCGACTGCCAAGCAGTAAGCACGGCGCAATTTACTGCTGCTCGTTTAGTGTGTCCCGCTTGGTTTCGTTGAGTGGGCTGGAAGAAACGTTCGGCGAAGCCGGCGTCATCTCGCGGCGCGCCGGAGGTGGCGAAGTCTCGAGCGCCACGCGCACCGTGTCGGATTGCATCGGCAAGTTACGAAGCTGAATATTGTCTTTGCGATAGATGATATGTTGCAAGGAGTCCACGATAACGAAAGAATAGTTGCCGGCAAAAATTGGCCGCTGCAAATTTTGCGGCCGCGCTGACAATGAAGACGCCGTGCGTTCCGGCTTGATTTGATCGAGCAGGCGCATGCCAGATTGGCTGCGCAGCCTGGCCAGCCGCTGCGAATCACTCACTTGCAAAAAAACCAGATAGCCGCCAAGCGGCGGTGTTGTGACAGTGGCGGCTTGGCTGTCTGATACCGCCAGCAGGGTGGTTGGGTTGAGTTCAGACGCGGCGATGGCGACGCTATCAGAGTGAGTCTGCGGAGGCGTCGCCGCCATCCAGGTGCGGTTGACCAGGGCATACGCCAGCGCCGTCAGCAGCAGTCCGCCGCATGCCAAAAATAGCGGCCACCAGGAGCGCTTGGTTCGGAGCCGGCCCAGGCCGCCGCTGGATTTCTCAATCAGATATTTTTCCTTGATGAAATTATCTTCGAACTCGACCGTTCGCGCCGTTTCTTCCGCCAGCGTCAACTTGATTTTTTCTTTTTTGTCAATACCGCCGGATATTTTTTCAATTTTAGTGATGGCGGCGGTAATGTTATCGCTGCCGTTGGCGGTTTTGGATTGTTGCACCAGGTTGTCGACCAATTTCTGCAGGTCCGGCTCCGGGCGCCGGAGCAACGCTGCTATTTGCTCATCGTTGAGCGCGTTATGCAAACCGTCGCTGCACAGCAGGAAAATATCCGCGGCTTGCACCGGAAAACATTGGGCATCCACTTTCACCGTCGCATGCGTTCCCAAGGCGCGGGTCAGCACGTTTTTCTTGCGAAATTGCTTGACCTGGTCTTGGCGAATATCCCGGTCTTGCAGAAGCTGATTGACCAAGCTGTGATCTTCGGTCACCGCCAGAAGTTTTTTATCGCGCAAACAATAGAGCCGGCTGTCACCGATGTGCACCACGCAGGCGTTATTCTCGCTGAAGGCCATCGCAACGAGCGTTGTTCCCATCCCGTGCAATTGGCGATCGCGTTCCGCCATGGATAACAAGCGCCGATTGGCCAACCGGGCGCCGATAACCAACCGCAAGGCCAATGGCGGCAAGCGTTCGATAACGTCTTCACCGAGGCGCGTCAGCTCGGCCAAATCGGCATGAAAAAAAACATCCCGAATGGTTTTACCGGCAATGCGGCTGGCAACGGCGCCGGACTGATGGCCGCCCATGCCGTCACACACGACAATCAACCTACCGGGTTTCGAGTAATAAAAAAAATCTTCATTGGTTTCGCGCACCGTGCCCACATCGGTCGCGGCAGCCATCACGAGTTGCATGCGTTACCTATGCTTTAATTAAACGTCGACGATTGTAATGATAGAAAATGTTTCCCGCCGCGAGGCCCAACGTCACCAAAATGCCGGCGAGAATCTGCAAAGTGTATCGGCCGGTCGCCGGTTCGCTGCGGGCCGGCGCCGAGGTGTTGCTGGCATTGCCAAATTTTTGCCCCCACAAAATGCTGCCCCCCAGCGTACGGCGATTGGTGACGAATTGATTGATGGTGCCATCATGGGCCAACAGAACTATGTCGAGATCCGTATCATCGACGAGATCGGCCAACAATGGCATACTGGTCAAGCCGGCAAGCGCTTGATCATCGCGCCACAGGATCTGCCCGGTTTTGCCATTCAAAATTTTTAACGCGCGTTTTTCATTGACCATAGCCACATCGCTGACACCGTCTTTGTTGAAATCACAAACAATGGGGGAAGAAAGCCAGCCACTGATACTGTCCACTGGAGATTGCCAAATTTCAGCTTGTTGCTGCCCAACGGCGCTTTGGCCGCGAAAGGCTTTGACACTACCGTCATCCGACAAGGCGATGAGATCGGCGCTGTCATCCTCATCCAAATCCGCAAACGCGAAGGGGTAAGGAAAGTTTGTTTCGTTTTTCCGCCCACTGGCCAAGCTCGCCCACCACAAACTGCGAAGCGTCACGCCGGGTGACGAATTTTGAACAACCAGGCTCACGCAAAGCAGGTTTCCGGTTTGACTGGTCATAACCAGGTCGGGAGTGTCATCGCCGTTCAAATCGGCGAGACCGATGGGATGGCCAATGGGGTTGTCCGTAAAAAAGCTGCCTTTGAGCTTGTTCAATTCTTCGTTAAAGTCGAAAGTCGTGGTGATGCGGCGCTCGACGCCGTCGTAAATCAACACGATGCCGCGCTCGGTCCCGATGAAAATTTCGCTGTCTTCATCACCATCCAAATCACCGGCGGAAAGCGGCGCCTGACAGGCAAGGCCGATATCGATGTTGACCCACTGCAAGTTGAAAACCTGTGAGTAGCCGACATTAAGTTTGCCTTCCGCGCTGATCACGGCCACATCGACATAACCATCGCCGTTGAAATCGGCGACGACGGGCGGCCCCAGCATGTCGCGTTCAAAAAATGGACTGGTCCAAATTTCCGCCCCAAACAAGCCATCAATCGCCACGAGATGGCCATCTGCCGTCAAGGCAATGATATCAGCCATGCCATTGCCATTGACATCGGCAGTGACGGGCGGGCAGGAACGGTTCAAAATAATCGCCGTGGCTTCCCACATCGGCTTGCGGCTCTCGCCGCTGACGGCCAGTAAAACCCCGGAAGCCTGCGTGACCAAAATATCGACTTCATGGTCGCCATTCAAATCTGCCAATACCGGCGCGGGAATAAGATCCCGATAGGGCCCGGCAGGGAGGGTTTTTAAATTTCCAATGAGATTAAGCTTGGTAAACGTTTTCGCTTGCACCGCAAATGGCGCGGGCACATTGGTGAGAAGCGCGCGCTGGCGCCAACCCAGCAGGGTAAAGATCAGACTCAGCAAAATCGCAGCTGCCGTGGCGGCGTTGAGTGCCGGTGTCCGATAACGTAACCACCATTGCCCGGCGCGCTTGGGCGAAGAGAAATCCCAGTGCCCCTCGGCGACAAAACGAAAAATCGTGCTTTGTTGATCGCTGATAATCTCAACTTCATCGCCCGGGGTGAGCCGCAGTTCCTCGGTCTCCGCCACTTTTTGTTGATTGACGAAGCTGCGGCTCTGGCTGCGCTTGTCGGTGAAATAAAATTTGCTGTCGCGATAAGTGATGGTCGCGTGACGGCGTGAAATGCTCGGATCGACCTCGCCTTTTGGGTTTTGGCGAATGACGATATCGTTCAATTTGCTGTCGCGCCCGATTTTGGTTTCGCCGAAATTGAGTTGATACTTTTTGCCGAGATAAGGTCCGTGAATGGCGAGCAAATAATACGGAGATTTTTTATATGGGGTGGCGTCGCCGGAGGAAGCCGGTGACTCCCGTTTCACCCCGGCTTTGTGCAAAACTTCGGAAATTTCTTCTTCGAGACCGTTGAGGTCGAAGTCTTCGGCAGCGTCTTGTTTATTATCGTCGGCTTGTGAAGCCGCGGTTCCTTTCAATTTGGCTTTGGCCGCCGACGCCCGCCGCTGCTGCCCGGCCTCATCCTCATAATCGCCGATAACGGCGTCTTTGACCTCGCCCAGAAAGTCACTGAACGATTGGCCGGCAGTTGGCGTATTCTCGCGCGAATTTTCGCCGTCGGCCGTGTTTTGAAAAACCAGCGTATGCTCGCCAACCTGAATCACGTCGCCATCATGAATTTCCTGCAAGCTGCCGATCTTCGTCCCGTTGATGTAAGTGCCAAAAGCACTTTTGAGATCGCGGACAAAAAATTGCTGGCCCTGACGTTCGATCTGAAAATGCGTCATGGAGACCAATTTGTCCATCACCGTGACATCGTTTCCCGGCTCCGATCCCACGGTAAAGGCGGAATTCGTACCCTGTAATGGAAACTCTCGCAGCACCTCCGCCTTGCGCTTAAGAATCAGCTTCGGCATGAAAAGTTCTCCCTATCCTTTGGAAGGCTATTGCCCAAAGTCCTTTGGGTTAGTTTATTCTCACCAACTCGTTCTCATACTCGCTTTTGCCGTTTTAAAAAGCGAGTGGGAGTATGAGTCTGCGTAAAAAAGAAGCCAGCAGCCGGCAATGAACAACCGGCTACGGCGTGGTCAATTTAAAAACGACGCGGTTTTTGCCTTTCGGCGTTATGGTAAAATCTTTG
>JAJVHT010000197.1:8231-18100 GCA_022072515.1 bacterium | reverse complement strand
GGCTTGTCCATTTCCAATTGAAGCGGGCTGCCGACTTCCCAGACGACGCGGCAGGGCGTGGTTTGGGTATATTTGATCCCGTTCAAATATACATCAGCGCCGGAGGGTTTGGACGACAATTCCAACGTCGTCTTGAAACGAAACACATACGGCTGGTCGGCGGCCGGCGCGTTTTCGCCTTGCACGACGGCTTGGCCTTTCGACGGCACTTGAATGGAGCGTACGATCGGGTCAAAACGCGGCAATGACAGCATCAATTTATGAACGCCCGGCGAAATTTTATTGATCGCGAGCGGCGTGGTTTGCGGCAATATTTTGTCATCCAGCGAGACTTGCGCATTGGGTGGAAAAGAGACGATTCGAATCGCCGGCGGAAACAACATATTATAAATCGAGGCCCCGTAACTCGTCCACTGCATCATCGTGTCGATGATTGAAAACAGCAGAAAGACTCCCACCAAGCTTCCCAGTGTTGCCAGAATCATTTTTTTGTGTGAACGGGCCGAAAGGCGGATGACGTCGATGATGGTGCGAATTTCTTCGTCGTCTTCCTCGTCCTCTTCGATGACTTGATAAAAAGGCACATCTTGAATGGGCGGCTCGGCGTTTTCGGTGTTATTCGCCGGCGCATTGCGCTCCTCGGCCACCTCAAAAGCGGTCGCGGTCGTGTCCGGGTTTGGCTCATAACTTGGCGCTGGCCTCGTTGTGGGCTGAATATTCATTGCGAAATCGCTGGCGCTCGGTGCCCTGCTGACGATGATCGTTTCAGCTTCAACGGGTGTTGCCAGGGAGGTGGCGAATGGCAACTCTTTATGCACGCCATTTCCCGGCGTGGTCGCATTGTATAAATTTCTTAACGATTGGGTTGGCGTTTCTTCAGGGATTTCCAGTTTTTCATTGGGCGCCAAACTCTGCACCAAGCGGCCCAACTCGCCGGCTAGATCGGGGCCGGATTCCAGTGTTGCCAAATACGTCATCAGATCGAGATACATCTGATTCGCGGTTTGATAACGGCTCTCTGGCGATTTCTGAATGGCGCGAAGGACGATGAGTTGCAGCGCCTCCGGCACCTCTTTTTCCGCCAAGCGGTTGAAATTCCATTCGCCGGATTCCAAAAGCGCGACGATCTGAGCGGGATCGTTGGATTGGAACAAACGTTCGCCGGTGAGAACTTCGTAAAGCACCAAACCGATGGAAAAGATATCCGAGCGGCGATCGAGATTTTTGGTGCCGTTCACTTGTTCCGGCGCGACATAGGCGATTTTACCTTGCAGCAAAACCTCGCGTTTGCGGCCTCGCGGCGCGCTCGAACGCCGTCTGGCGCCGGCCATGCCGAAATCAATCAGTTTGACTTCGCCCTGCCGGTTAATCATGATGTTGCTTGGAGAAATATCTTGATGAACGATGTTCAAAGGTTGGTGCGTATCCGGATCACGCCGCGCGTGAGCATAATCCAACCCGGCGCACGACTGGGCAATAATATAAGCGCAGAGCGGAAAGGGCAGGGTAATCGCGCCTTTGCGATGGGCGCTGATCAGTTTTCCCAAATCGGCGCCGTCGATAAATTCCATGATGATATAAAACTGCCCATCTTCCGTGCGCTTAATATCATAAAGCCGGACGATGTTATGATGATTCAAGCGCGCGACCGACAGGGATTCGGCTTGGAACATATCGACGTATTTGGCTTCGCCGAGCAAATCCGGAGAAATCGCTTTAATGGCTACCGCTTTACCGAACAAACGATCGCGGCCATAATAGACGACACCAAACCCTCCTCGTTTGATTTCGCGTACTAACTCGTACTTTTCGTCTAAGATTTTGACGACATCCATGACGTTGGCCTTTCGCGAGACAAATTCGCCTCGCCACTTTACCGTGGGGGATGATAAAAACACCTATGACACTTAAGCTAATTTTTACTATACCGGCAGAAGTGTCAATTTGCAAAGAGAGTTGCGGAGATTGAGTTATTTTTTTGTGGAAAAAAGTTACAACTGGGCAAGATTGTCACGCCACCCCCAATTCATTCGCCGCGCGGGTTGGATTTAAATTTAAGGAAAAAATTTCCCCGCCGAATCAAAGCTTAAGCGCATAAATTTCCTGCTGATGGCCGAGGGGGAAGACAGGGGGAAGTTTCACGTTAAAAAGCTCTTTGCGAAATTTATGGAACCGCAGTTTCCAGGTTTTTAGCGCGGGATGATTTTTGAAAGCGTGAATTTCCTCGTCACTTATGACAAAATCTTCATTCGACTTATTTTGGAACGCCGCCAAATTCAGGGTTTGATTTTCACGAGGGTATTTGAAGCGGGGCAACAGCCCGAAATCGTTCAGCGTATGGCTGAGATCCTCCGCATAATGTTTGATGATTTTGAATCCGCCCGCTTCAAACAGGTGCCGCAACGTTTGGGGAGGATAATAAAAGAAGTGATTTTCCAACAAATTGAACTTGAAACCGCGCCGGTTGGCAGTTTTGAGAAAGTGGCCGTCCTGAAAACCATTGGGTGTCGAGCAATAAATTCGCCCCCCGGGTTTGAGTAATTGCCGGGCTTTCTCCAAAAAGCGAACGGGATGTTGGACATGCTCGATCACGTTGTTCATGCGAATAAAATCAAATCGCCCGGCGATGTTTTCCAGTGTATCCAGAGTGCCGTGATGAACCGTGAGGCCCAAGCGCTTTCGGGCAAATTCCACCGCCCCATCAATGATTTCGACGCCTTCAGCCTGCCAAGGTGAATTTTCTTTCACGCCCAATAAAAAGAACCCCTCGGCGCAACCCACATCCAGAAGAATACCCGCCGGGGCAATTGGGTTGAGCGCTAAGGCAAATTCTTTGCCGCCGCGATATTGCGACAGCGTGCCGCGCGAGCGATGATGAATATTGAGCGCCCGATTGCCGGCTTGGATGGTTTGCAGACTGGGCATCGGGTTGGCGAAAATTAACCGGCAGGTTCGGCATTCAACAAAGTGCAGCGGGAAATCCAGCCAATAGGTTGCTTCGGAATGCGGGCAAAAATCGGAACCGTTGCAAAAATAACAGCGTTCGACAGAGGGATTGTAGCCAGCAGAATTGAACATGCAAGCGCCAATTTACGCGCACTGAAAAAGAAATCCCACAGAGAATTTTATTTCAGTGGGATTTCTTTTTCATCGTGCAGATTATTTGGGGGTTGGGGCGAGAAGCTGCCGTGATTTATCCGCTTCTCAACTTTTCACTTCCTTAATTGCTGCCGTCAATGCCGGTACGACTTCGAAGAGATCACCGACGACGCCGTAATCCGCGAGATCGAAAATCGGGGCACGTTCGTCTTTGTTGATCGCCACGACAACGCGCGAGCCTTTCATGCCGACGATGTGCTGGATGGCGCCGGAAATGCCCACCGCCAAATAAAGTTTTGGCGCCACCGTTTGCCCCGACGAGCCGATTTGCCGATCCATCGGCAGCCAGCCATCATCACAAACCGGCCGCGAGGCCGCCAACTCGGCCCCGAGCGCTTTGGCCAATTCTTCCACAACGGGTAATTTATCTTTTTCCTTAATACCGCGTCCGACCGAGACAATCACTTCGGCTTTGGTCAAATCGACTTTGCCTTTGACGCCTTCAAAAATTTCCAACACCTTCGTGCGAATCGAAATCTCGGAGAGGTTGGCGCCGGCATCCGCCACTGCCGCATTGCCGCCCTTTTCCAGCTTGTCACTGCTCACGGCGCCCGCTTGAAAACTGACAAAATACGGCGTCCCGCTTTGCGGGGTAAAAGAAAAATCCGCATTGATTTTACCTTGAAACATCTGCCGCACAAAAACCACGGCGCCGCCTTCGAGTCGATAGCCGACACAGTCACTCATGAAAACCCGGCCAAAGGCCGTCGCCAGCTTGGGCATGTAATCGCGCGCCTGGTATGAATGCCCGGCAAAAACATATTCCGGTTGCGCTTTTTCGATGACCTGCCGTGCTGCCGCTGAAAAACCGTCCGGCGTATAATTCGTTAATTCCGTATTTTCTGCAAACCACACTTGTGAAATTTTTGCCTCGGCCACTGCCTTCGCGGCCGCCGCCGCATTTTTGCCCAATACGATGGCGCTGATTTTTTGCTGCAATCCCGCGCCGATTTCCTGCGCCGCGGCCAACGCTTCCCAGCCGATGCGGCTGACTTTGCCGTCATTCTGTTCGACAATCACCAAAATTCCCGAAGCCATGCTGTATCTCCAGATTTGAAATACTTTTTCTATTATCGTGCTCAACCAAGGAAAACGTCATTCTGGAAGAATCCTGTTTCAATCCAGCACCCCCGTTTAACCTCAAAAAAGGTTCCTACGGAATGACATGCCACGAGGGGCGGCGATCAAATCACTTTTGCTTCGTTTTTCAACTTTTCTGCAAGCTGTTTGGCCACGCTTTTGGCGTCGCCCTGCAGAATTTGCGTCTTCTTGCTTTTCACCGGCACGTACATTTTGTGCATTTGCACCGTTGCCGGCATTTGAGCGCCTAAATCCGCCAGTGTCATTTCTTTCAACGGTTTTTTCTTGGCTTCCATAATGCCTTTGATGGTGGCATAACGAATCGGCGCATAGCCGGATTGCACCGTCAACACCGCCGGGGAGGGAAGCTCGATATATTGAAACCAGCCGCTTTCCAACTCACGTTTGATTTTGAGTTTTCCGTCTTGCGCTTGAATTTCCATTACCAGCGTCGCATGCGGCATGCCGAGCAATTCGGCCAGCACGACGCCAGTCTGGCCGAAGCCGAGATCGTCGCTTTGCAAACCGGTGAGGACCAGATCAGGATTCTCCGCTTTAATCGCGGCTGCCAGGATTTTCGCGCTCACCAGTGGATCAAAAAGCGGCTGATCGTGATTGATCACCAGCGCGCGATCCGCGCCCTTGGCCAGCGCTTGCGAAATCGCTTGTTTCAACCGCGCCGCCGGGCCCATCGAGATCACGATCACTTCGCCGCCGGCTTTCTCTTTCAAACGCAAACCGGCTTCGAGGGCGTAATGATCGCTTTCGTTGATTTCGTAATTTAAATTTTTTTCGTCCACCCAGGCGCCTGCGGCGGTGATCTTCAACTGCGAATCTTTCAACGGCACCTGCTTCATGCACAGAATGATTTTCACGCGTTGCTCCTTTTAAATACTTTATCCAATTTCGCGTTGACTGAGCAAATTCACCTTGAGATTATAGCGAGAACAAGAATAAACCGCAAGAAGAAAATTTTTCAGCTTTTGCTTTTCTCATTCATTCTCTGTTTCATACTTTGCCGCGTTCTTGGCGCACGCTGCTGGAAGCGAGTAAAAGTATGAGGCAGGGAAAGATTAGACGTGTGAGTACGAGCCACCAGCTATCAGCCTCACACATTCACTTTAAACGGATAGCCGCCGCGTTCATAGACCAGCTCACAAACTTGTTTGCGCTGGTGGTCGATGTTCTCGTCAATTTGCCGATGGTTGCGCCGGATCCGCCGCCAGGCTTCGTCGATGAAGGTTTTGGCGACGAGCAAATCTTGTTGCGCCTCATTGGCGTCGGCTTTCAGCAAAGTGTCAACGCGCGCCATGACGGCGATCATCGCATACAAATCGATCACCATGTCGGCCAGCCGGCGCTGTATGAATTGCTTCAAAATAATATCCTTGCCATGTTTCATCAGCACGCGCTCGGTGACTTGATGCAAGGCTTTCGCGTATTCATTGAATTTGGCGACTTCATCGCTGAGCTTGGGATGCACACCGGTAAGCTGGTCGTGCGCCACTTTATCTTTCACCTTTTGCACCGCGTAACCGGTCAACAAACCGAAGCCTTTGATCGGATCGCGCAGGGCTTTGCCGATTTTTTTGAGATATTCGCCCGGCCCTTGTATGCCGGAGAGCGCCACAAAAGCGCGTAAAATTTCATTGGTGCCTTCAAAGATCAAATTGATGCGCGAGTCGCGCAAAATGCGTTCATACGGATAATCGCGCGAGTAGCCGATCCCGCCGGCGATTTGCATCGCCTCATTCGACAAATTCCAGATCGCCTCACTCACGAAAATTTTGCTGATCGCCGATTCGAGTGAAAAATCGACCTCCTCACGGTCCGCCAGTGCCGTCGTGAGATAAACCATGCTTTCGGCGGCGTAGGTGTCGGCAACCATGCGCGCGATTTTTTCTTGAATCATTTCAAATTGCGCGATGGCTTTGCCGAATTGTTTGCGATTTTTCGCATGCTCGATCGCCATCTTGGTGACGACTTTGCAGCCGCCGAGACAGCCGCTCGCCAAGCCGAGCCGGCCGACATTTAGAATCTCCATCGCGACTTTGAAACCTTTGCCCATCGGCCCCAGCATATTTTCCACTGGCAATTGCACATTATCAAAATTCAACGACGTGGTATTGGAACCATGAATGCCGAGCTTTTCTTCCGGCTTGCCCGAGGTGAATCCCGCCATGCCGCGCTCGACGATGAAGCCGGTGATTTTTTCCTTTTTCTCGCCGTTTTCCACCATGTCGGTTTTGGCAAACACCGTCAGCACCTCGGCAAGGCCGCCGTTGGTGATCCAAATCTTGCCGCCATTCAGGATAAAAAATTTTTTGCTGGCGTCCAGCACGGCTTTGGATTGAATGCCGGCGGCGTCGCTGCCGGCGCCGGCTTCCGTCAACGCGAAGGCGCCCATTTTTTCACCACTGGCCATGCGCGGCAGGTATTTTTCTTTCTGCTGGTCGTTGCCGTACAAGATAATACCTTTGCTGCCAATCGATAAATGCGCGCCGAGTGAAACCGCGAGCGAGGCATCGTAATTGCAGATTTGCTCGAACACGCGGCTGTATGCCGTTTGTGGCAGCCCCGCGCCGCCGTATTGTTCTGGAATCGACAAGCCGAAAAAGCCGAGTTGCTTGAGGCCGTCCCAAACATTTTTCGGAATGTAACCGAGCCGATCCATTTCTTCGGATTTGATGTGGTCGCGGGCAAATTCATTGAACGCGTCCACAATGCTTTGCAAATTTTCCTGCGCTTCCGGCTTCATTTTGGGGTAGGGAAAAATCATCTCCTGCTCGATTTCGCCGGCGAAGAGAGATTTTAAAAAACTGGCGGATTTTTCTTCGGTGGACATGGTTGGTTCTCATGTTGTAAAGTTAGCCAATTTGCCTGTTTAATTTTTCAGTTGCATACAAAAAACTTTCTTGCTATCTTCCAACAAGCATAAAAATTATAGGTGATTTTCATGTCCAATACAACTTTGGATCAAACGGTTGGATCATTAAGCGTAAACGAATTAGTCGAACTCATCCGTCAAACGATTCGCGAAGAATTAGCCGAAATGTTTGTGACGACGAATGGCAACAACATGCACCCCGCGCCTCCACCGCTTCGCGACATTGACACCGTGATCGCCAGAATGGAAGCGACGGGGAATTACAACAAGAAGTTTTTGGCTTCGCTACGCAAAGGCATGGAACGTTCACAGACTTTCCGACACGCCCAATCTTTGTCTAAAGTATGAATATCCTGTCCTTGCGTGCGGACTTGGAACGTTACTTGGATAAGCACCAGCTTCGTAAAAAGTGGAATAAACAAAAACGCTTGTTTGAGCAGAATTGGCGACATCCGAGCCTCAATACCGAGCTTTTAGAACCTAAAGATCTTCAGCTTTATTCCTTCCGTCTCGATCGCAAATATCGCGCTGTCTTCGTTTTTGTTGATGATAATACGGTTGAAATTCTCGATATCAACCCGCACTATCACTAATCAATTTTTGCTTTAATTAGGAACGGGAAAGGGAATCCTCTCTTTTTACGGATAAAATTTCTTCCCGTTATTTTTCATCTGCACCAACAGCTCTGCCGGTTTAAAGCGCTCACCGTATTTTCCCGCCAGCGTTTCGAGCTTGCCGGCAATGTTATCAATGCCGCGTGCATCCGCATAACGCAACAAACCGCCGCGGAAAGGAGGAAAGCCGGTGCCGAAAATCATGCCGACATCGACATCCGCCGGGCGGCGCACCACGCCGGCAGCGAGGCACAGCGCGGCTTCATTGATCATTTGCAGCACGCAACGATCCTGAATCTCGGCGGCAATGCCCTCGAATTTGCCGCCCTTGCCCAGAAAAGCGTAAATCGCCGGATCGACTTTTTTGTTTTTGCCTTCATAAATGTAAAAACCCTTGCCGTTCTTTTTACCAAGACGGCCGCTCTCGACGATTTTGTCCAACATGCCCTCGCCTGCCATGCGGCTGCCAAACGCATTTTCGAGAATGTGCGAGACCTTCGCGGCAACATCAATTCCGATTTCGTCAAACAAATTGACCGGGCCCATCGGCATGCCGAATTCCACCAGCGCGCCATCGATCTGCTCGACGGTTGCGCCTTCCATGAGCATGCGTCCGGCTTCAGCCATATACGCGCCGAGAATGCGATTCACCAGAAAGCCGGCCGTGTCTTTCATCACGACAATCGGCGTCTTGCCGATTTTTTTGGCAAATGCGACGAGACCGGCAACCGTCGCGTCGCTCGTGTCGGCGCCGCGAATCACCTCGACGAGCGGCATGCGATGCACCGGATTGAAAAAGTGCAAGCCGGCAAATTTGTCCGGACGCTGCGTCGCACGCGCCATTTCGGTGATGGGCAGGGAGGAGGTGTTGCTCGCCAGGAGGCAATGGGGAGGAACGAGGCCGTCGACTTCCGCAAAGACTTTCTTTTTGACGTCGAGAATTTCGACGATGGCTTCGATGACGAGATCGACGTCTTTGAAGCCGGAATAATCCGCGGTGCCGGAGATGAGCGCCATTTTATTTTGCATGTCTTTCGGTGTCAGGCGGCGTCTTTTAACCGACTCGCTGAAAACTTTGGCCGCGGTTTCCATGCCCTTTGCCACCGCGGCGAGATTGATATCTTTCATGCGCGCATGCAAATCGTTGTGCGCCATCAACTGCGCAATGCCGCCGCCCATCAAACCTGCCCCGAGCACGCCGATTTTGTGAAACGCCGGTATGGCGGCGGAATAATTTTCCACGCCGGCATCTTTCTTCACGGCTTCGGTGAGATAAAAGATTTTAACCAGATTTTTGGAGACGTTGGTGACAATGGCTTTGCCGAGCAGGCCGGCCTCGATTTTCAAACCTTCGGGCAGATTTTTGGAAAAGCCTTTTTCCACCGCTTCGAGCGCCAACTCCGCGGCAGGATAGTGACCCTTGGTTTCGGCAAGGGTGCGGCGGCGGGCTTGATCGAAAAGCACTTTGCGGCCGAGCACATTTTTTTCGAGCAGCAAAGTTTGGGGGTTGGCGCGATTGCGCCGCGCCAGGATTTTTTCGCGCGTGGGCGCATTTTGAATTTCCTGGACGAACGCCACGCCGAGACGCCGCAACTGCTGTGGGAGAAATTCTTGGGGAATAACCCGGTCGATGATGCCGGCGCGATAGGCGCGCTGGGCATCGACGAGCTTGCCGGTGAGAATGAAATCCAGCGCGCGTTGAATGCCGATGAGCCGCGGCAAACGCTGCGTGCCGCCGAAGCCGGGAATGATGCCGAGCCGAATTTCGGGCAAGCCGATACGCGTTTTCTCGGAATCCCGCGCCAGGCGGTAATGGCACGCCAGCGCCAGCTCCAGGCCGCCGCCAACACAGGCGCCATCAATAACCGCGATGACCGGGAAGGGCAGGGCGTCGATCTTGGCAAACACCGCCTGTCCCATCGCCGCCTTCTCGGCGCCGTCTCTCGGATCGGTGATGTTTTCGATTTCTTCGATTTTTGCGCCGGCGATGAAATTGCCTTCCTTGCCGCTCAGGAAAACCAGCGCCTGCAAATCCGTGCGGGCTTTAAGCTCATCTAAAAACTTATTGAGATCCACCATCACCGCTGAGGAAAGAATATTGACTTTCTCTCCGGGGGTGTCGAGCGTCA
>JAJVHT010000197.1:0-8131 GCA_022072515.1 bacterium | reverse complement strand
ACGTTCAAAATATCGCGATTGATTTCACCGATGGGCTCTTCGCGACCCAGCCATTTTTGCGCGAGCTTGGTTTCACGAAAAACTTTTTCATTGGCGATCACTTGGGCGGCAAACGCTTCGTTCATTTCAATGAGCTGAATTTCTTTAAACGCGAGGCCGGCAAGCTTCAAGGCTTTCGGCGTGGCGAGAGAAGGGCCAAGCCCCATGCGGGCGGGATCGAGGCCGGCAAAGGCGTAACTCCGAACATAGCCCAGCGGCGCATAGCCCAGCTCTTTGGCTTTGGCCGCGGACATGAGCAACACCGCCGCGGCGCCGTCCGTGATTTGGCTGGCGTTGCCGGGCGTGACCGTACCGAAGTAACGATCAAAAACTGGTTTGAGTTTGGCCAGCGCTTCGAGCGATTGATTTTTGCGAATGCCGTTGTCTTCGTCAACGACGGTGTTGTATTTGGGCGGGGGAAAGACGGGCACAATTTCTTCGCGCAGCTTGCCCAGGTCGGTGGCCTGCGTGGCGCGTTGATGGCTGAGCAGGGCAAACGCATCTTGCTCTTCGCGGCTGAGGTCAAATTCTTTGGCCAGCACTTCCGCGGTTTCGCCCATGTTGAGATCGCAAATCGGGTCGGTTAAGCCGACTTGCAGGCCGATGACGGGTTTAAAATATTTCGGCTTGATTTTGGTGAAGGCGCCGATTTTTTCTGTGGTCGTTTTGGCCCTTGCCATACCGGCGAGCACGTCGGCATATTCGGGCGGATAGAGAATTGGAATGTTGCTCATCGATTCAACGCCGCCGGCCACAATGACTTCAGCCATGCCCGCGGCAATTTTGAGATGGGCATTCGCAATCGAATCGATGCCGGAGGCGCAGTTACGCGCCACGGTGACTGCCGGGACGTGGCGCGGAATGCCGCTTTTCAACGCAATGACGCGTGCGATATTGGTCGCTTCGGGCGGTTGCGCGATGTTGCCCATCACCACTTCGTCAATCAAGTTCCGGTCAATTCCCGCGCGTTCCAATAATTCCGTCACCACAATTCGTCCAAGTTCCTGGGCAGGAAGCGACTTGAACAACGTTCCAGCTTTGATGTAGGGCGTACGCAGGCCGTCGACGATGACGACTTCATTCATAAAGCCCATCCTTTCCTGATTTTATTTATTTCAAAGATAAAAAAACACTGGTGAGAAGCAAGTATTTTCAGCTTATCGCATACTGGGCTGGCTGAATTGACGGTCAATGTTTTTTGTAATACTATGGCGCTCTGTTTCGTCTTGGTATTCAGTTTTTAGAGTAAGCACGCGCATCAAATTTATGAAATTGGTTGAATATAACACATCGCGTCATGAAAGTCAAGTTGTTTTTGACGCAGTGCGTAAGATTGATTAACAGAAATTTTCAAACTGCCACCTTAATTTTTTTCCATGTTTGAACGAAGTCACCCTAATGGTGCCATTAGGGTGACTCTAATGATGATGGTAAGAGTGCAGCGCCGCCGGAAATTATTCTCGCTCACCTCAGCAATCGTTTATTTCTTCGCGCCATATTTTGCTTCAATCAGTTTGATGAGTTCGTCATCACCAACCTCATTGAATTTGGAAAATTTCTGCCGGTAGGCGGCAAGAATTTGTTCATCACTATATTTGTCCAGGTCCGGAAACGTTGCGCGGAAGTTGGGTAGTTTGGTGGTCTCTGTCGGTTCGAAGAGTTTTTCGATTTCGCGATCTTGCTTTTTGGGCGGTCCTTCGGCGTAGCTTGGATAGGTTTCGAGAAAGGCCGTCAGGCCATCATTAATCGCCGTGCGAAAGGCACTCCGCCAATGGGAATCGCTGGTGCGAAATAATGTTTGTGATAAATCAATGAGTGCCCCGGCAAGGGAAAACAGACTGACAACGGCGGTGCCGCCACCTGAATCGCCATCAGAATTATAATCGCTGCTGGAACTGCTGGCGTTACGCGCATTGAGAATAGACAGGCCGACAACCGGCAAAATCCATATATTATTTACATATTTGTCCGTCCCCGTGGCGTCGAGTCGAGAGATGAATTCATTGCGATCCCTCAAAAAAAATTGAAAAGTCACAATGGATTCCCACTTCATAGAGGTAAAGAGAATCACGGTTTTCGTGGTCGCAGAAGTGCCATAGTAAGGAATAATGACGACATCGGCAGCCAGTTGCTCGGCTAATTCCGCATATTTGTCCCGGGATGATTTGGTGTCTTCGACAGGCAGTCCCGAATTCCTAAAAGCTTCTATTGAAGTTTCATAGTCAACGACGTCAAGCGCGTGGTTGCGAAAAAAATCGGCGGCGACTTCCCAATTGAATTTTCGCCATTTCTCGGGATCGTTCAAATTCAACGGCAGGCGATTCGGCACAATCGCCACCCGCTTAAATTGGACGGTTTGGCGATCAACGGCCGGTTCGTAGTAGAGTTGTTTCTTGGCACTGACACAACCGGTCATGGAAACCCCCAAAATAAATGCGAAAGCTAATTTGATGATTTGCGTTAGCATGATGACCCTCGGTGGGTTTAGTGTTGTAGAGGCATTTTCTCCTCAGCAGTCACGGGGTGATTTATGGAAACTTTTCAAGTTGTTTTTTGATCATATCGTAATCCGCAATGTGGGCAGCGGTTTTCAAATAAATGTTGAGATGCTGTTTTCCCTCGTTGCGATGTCCGAGTTCAAGCGCGAGCTGCCCGAGTTCGCGATGCACGGGTGGATAGCCTGGGCGCAAGGAAAGACAGGCTTTGAACTGTTGGAGCGCCAATTCTTTATTACCCTCGGCCAGTGATTTTAGCCCTGCTGCATAGTATGTCATGTAGAGATTCGGATGGGAAGCCAGGGCGATTTTTATATAAGGAAAAGCCTCGCGAAGCTGTTGTGCCCACACGCCGAGAAAAAGGCGCGCCACGGCGTGCAGCCCCTGATTGGTTTTCGCCAAGTTCTCGATGATTTCGGTGTTGCGAGGAGACCGCAGAAGTGTCCGCAGATTGTTCTCGGCCTCGGCAATTTCGGGTGAGCGTTCCAGTGCAAACAGCAAGGCTTTAACGGCGGCGGTGTTTTCACTGAGTGCGATCATGAGCCGGCCCAGCGCATACCATCCCCGGGCATCATCGGGGAAGCTTTTTACACAGGCGGTTAAAATTTTCTCAGATTCAGCGTACTGGCGCTGCAAAAAATAAAGGTTGCCCAACGCCAGATCGTATTCGATGCCGGTCGCGGCAATGGCCTTGGCCGCCAAGAGGTCTTGCTGCGCGCGCGCATAATCGCCCAGATGCAGATAAATACGGCCGCGATACAACAACGCCTTGCTCAGTTTCGGCGCGGATGACAGAACCTGATCGCAAAGCGTTAAGGCAAAATAGTATTCCGATTGTTTGCGGGTATGGCCCGGCTCTTGTCCGATAATTGGAAAATGCGCATCGATTTGTGATAAGCGATCCAGCGTCTCGAATACCGGCACACTGAGTTCCGGTTCCGCCAAGCCGTCAGGATTGGCGAGGGCTTTTTCCACGGCCAATAGCGCCGCCAGATCATTTCCCAATTTTTTTTGTATCTGTAACAGTTGGTTGGGATTTCCTTGTGCTTCGCAAGATCCCAGAATATCACCGCGTTCCACACTGACGGCTCTAACGCGGGCGATGATGGCATTTTCATATTTTGTCACCGATCCAAACACAAGAATTTGTGTTCCCAATAATTTGCCAATTTCCACCACCGCATTTTCATCGACCGCGCCGGATTGCTGCAAAGCCCATTCTTGCATGATTTTCTCCAGATACTCCCGCTCCACGATGCGCATCTGCCGCGATCTTGATAAGTCTCCAATCAAGGCGTCGGCGAAGTTTCTGCCGAGCCAGGCTTCTGTAGCATTTAACCCTTCGGCACGGAATTCATTGACAGCGACAGTCATTATTTTGGGTGTCTGCGTCCAGCCGAGGTTGCTCAGCAACATAAAGGTGACAAAACCGATCTTCAATGAATTGATTCGTTGTGGTGATGGCATATCATTTCGAGTGTTTGCTTCATGTGGTGACCAGCAGTGGATTCTATTCAAAGTTGTATTAACCAAGAGGTCAATTTGCGGCGATTTTTTTCTTGGAAGTCATGAAATTTTGTAATAAAATATCTGAGCCGTCAAGAGCACGAAGTGTCTGGAAAGAATTTTTCGCAAAAGAACTGAATCATAATCTGGTTTGACGAAACATGCTACCTCTGCCTCCGCCACAAATTATTGCTGCGCTTCGTCGCGGTGTGGTGATTCCTGCCCATCCGTTGGCGTTGAATGCAAATCGAAAGCTTGATGAGCAACACCAGCGCGCGTTGACGCGTTATTATTGTGCCGCCGGGGCGGGAGGGCTTGCCGTCGGCGTTCATACCACGCAATTCGAAATTCGTGATGCAAAATTTGGGCTCTATCAACCCGTTCTCATTTTGGCGTCGGAAATGATCGACGAATTTGCCGCGCAAACCGGAAGCCCTATCGTCAAGATCGCCGGAATTGCCGGGCCGACTGCACAAGCCGTAGCGGAAGCACGATTCGCGGTGGAGCAGGGTTATCATCTCGGGCTTGTGAGTCTCGGCGCATTGCGGCAGGCGAGCCACAACGAATTGCTCGCCCATTTGCGGGCCATTGCAGAAGTGCTGCCGTTGATGGGATTTTATTTACAGCCGGCGGTAGGAGGGAGGGTGCTTGATTTTGAATTTTGGCGTGACGTGGCGGAGATTGAAAATTTGCTCGCCATCAAAATGGCGCCGTTCAATCGGTACCAAACGCTTGAGGTCGTTCGCGCGGTTGCGGCGTCCGGGCGCGCGGATGAAATTGCGCTCTATACCGGCAATGACGATAATATTGTCGTGGATTTGCTGACGAAATTTTCTTTTGGAAAAAACAGAAAAACGAAACGCATCGTTGGCGGTTTGCTGGGCCATTGGGCGGTTTGGACCCGGAGGGCCGTGATGTTGTTAAATGAAATTCACGGCCTCGTGGAAAACGCCGTGCCCATTCCCGGCGAATTACTCACACGCGCGCAGCAAATCACCGATGCCAATTCGGCGTTCTTCGACCCACAACACAACTACGCCGGTTGCATCGCCGGCTTGCACGAAGTCTTGCGCCGGCAGGGTTTGCTGGCCGGACGGTGGACGCTGAATCCGGCTGAGGATTTGTCGCCGGGGCAAATGGAAGAAATTGACCGCGTTTATGCCGCCTACCCGCATTTGCACGACGATGAATTTGTGCAGGAAAATCTGGAGGCCTGGTTGAAGTAAAAGTTAAAAATCGAAAAAATTATTTCCCGAGCTGCCGGGGAAAATTTTTATAATCCTGCACCTGAAAAATTTCTCCACGCTTTGCCCACCCAATAGTCATTTCTGAAAATAATTTTTCCTGTTCATACGCTTGCCGCAATAAAGCGTCCAACCCCTGCACGCGCTTGAACACCCCGGTGGGGGAGGATGAAGGAATCGTTTCCGGCGCCGTTTCGGTGTAAATCAAATCGGGCGGAAAGGCGGCGATGTGCGGGCAGCTTTCGTGGGCGGCGTTGACCGCCAGCGTGTGGCTGCGGCAAACTTGCGGCGGACAAAGCAGGCGGGCTTCGCCGTGAATGGCCTGCACAAAATTGCGGAAACTTTCGAACGTCCAAAATTCATCGGTATTGGCGAATTGTTCCTCGTTGCCATCGTGGTAACGAATCGTCGTCTCGCCGTTGAATTTTTCCCACTGCACCACGCCGTTGGCGCAATGCAGCTTCATCTCGGGGCCGAATGTCGTCTCGCTGCAATGCGTCACGTAAAAATGCAGCAAACTGCCATTGTCACATTTTATTCGCAGTAAAACCGTATCCGGACTCTCCATGGGGCGGCTGCAATATAATTCCGCTGTCACTTCACTGGGGGTCGCGGCGGCGTTACGATCGGGCGCCGCCAGATATAAAAGATTTTGCAGGTAATGCGCCATGGCGTTGTTCATCGGGCTGTCGAGCACCCAATGCCCGTCTTTTTTCATGCGCCCGGCCCAATCATTGCGCTCGTAATACGCATCGCTGCGCGGCCAGGCGCAAATGAGCGCGGCACTCTTGACCGCGCCGAGACGGCCATCACCAAGGCGCGCTTTGAGTTGCTGAATCGAATCACTGTATATGTACTGATAACCGATAGCGACGAGTTTGCGGGAACGTTTTTGCGCCGCGATAAGTTGATCCACTTCCTGAATCGTTGCCGCCACCGGCTTTTCGCAATAAACATGCAGGCCCGCCGCCAGCGCCGCCACACTCACCGGCACATGCTGATGAATGCCGATCGGAACGGTGAGAACATCGGTCGTGTTCGTGCCGCGTTGAAAAAAATCTTCGATGGATGTATAAAGTGGGATTCCCCGTGCCTGGAGTTGTTGAATTTTTTCTGGAAAACGCCGGCGATCGAATGCAATAGCCACGACGCCGGCGAGTTGCGCGAGATTTTGCCGCGCCAACCAGGCGATGGCATTGAGATGCACCTCGGCAAAACCGCCGAGACCGATGACGACGAAACGGAGGTGTGACATTATTTTAACCTTAAATTGAGTTTTCTGCAAAGCATTTTCAATTATTACAAAATGCAAAGGGACTTCGCAAATAGCAAGGCCAAATTTTTAATGCAAACGGGGAATGGTAGCAACCGTTTTGCAGGTTTCTGCGTTAATGTCGCCACACGGATCCTTGAAAAAGAAAGGCGGGAATTCACAAATTCAATTGGGATGTCGGCAAATTGGCAAGTGGAGTGTATATGTATCGGTTGGCGGCCGGGGAGTTTACGTAGACCAGAAATCTCATCCTGCTGTGTTGAAAACAGGCTGCGCGTGAAGTTGGACTTTTACAGCGTGGCCCGTATGATTTCGCGGCAGATCGACTTGAAAGTCCGACTCGACTGAGATGTTTATGACCCCAAATCAGCGGAGGCTATCATGAAACGGATTTTTTGCACCCTCGCGGTGGCCATTCTTTTTGCCACTTCCGCCTTGGCAAAAATCATTCGCGTGCCGGCAGACCAACCCACCATTCAGGCCGCCATTAATGCCGCGGCTAAAGACGACACGGTTTTGGTCGCCGACGGCATTTATTACGAAAATATCAACTTCAAAGGCAAAGCCATTACGGTTGCCAGCCACTTTTTAGTCAATGGGGATACGACGCACATCAACAATGCCATCATCGATGGCAGCAGGCCGAGCCATGCGGACAGCGGCTCAGTGGTTTTCTTCATTTCTGGAGAAGACACCACTTCTGTTCTTTGTGGCTTTACGATTACCGGCGGGACGGGCACGGAGACGACGCCACCGGGGCGCACGCAGCGCCGAGCCGGCGGCGGAATTCTTTGCTATCATTCCGGGGCGCGAATCGTCAACAACAAGATCGTTCAAAACAGCGTTAATTCGTCTGACCATGCCGTCGTTGGCGGCGGCCTGGCCGCCTTGCCGGTTGAAAGCACGGCGTACGTCATCCTGCAAGGCAACCAAATTTCTCACAATCGTTTGACGGCAAACCGGCAATGGGCTGCGGGCGGCGGTGTTGAACTTCGTTGTCGTGGAAGAATCGTCAATAATTTGATTTCATATAATGCCATAGAGCATTATGCCACGGATTACCAGGCCTACGCGGGTGGGGTGAATTGTGCTTCGCCTGCCTCCGACCGCCGTAGCGTCATCATGGAATCCAACAAAATTACGCACAATTCAGTGGTCGGGCACGGCGAGACGCCGAATATTTGCACGACGATGGCCGGCGGTGTCTTGCTGCAGGGTATTCAGGGCCGTTTTTCTAAAAATGAAGTGAGCCAAAATGAGGTGTGGGCCAATGCCGGCAAGAACGGTTGTGGCGCCGGAATGGTGGTCGTTGAAGTGTCAGATTCATTTATTATTGAGGGCAATATCATCGGTGAAAATGCCATCACCAACGGTACCGGCTATGGCGGCGGCATCGATATCGGCGCTTGCAAACCGCGCGTGACCAATAACATTATCGCTGGTAATGCGGCCACCAATGGCGGAGGGTTTCATATCACGCAGAACAGCGAAGCTCAACTCATCAATAACACGGTCATTAACAACCAGGCCTCGTACGGCGGTGGAATCTTTGTGAGAGGTTCAGCCAAACCTGT
>JAJVHT010000182.1:24205-25723 GCA_022072515.1 bacterium | reverse complement strand
GTGAAATGGTATTCCGATAAAATAGGTTTGTTGTTTCGCCTGATGAAGTTTGACGAGCAAATTCGGTCCCTTGTGGGGCACTGTTGCAATCGTAATGTCGTGGCTGCGACAGCCGCCCACCAGGGGCGGGGACTACGAAGAACTTGAAGGCGTCCCTGCAAACGTTTTTTCATCATCGCCATGATCAAAACCTGCGGATTGATTTATCTCCCTGTCGCTGTTCGTGACGGTGAGCGTGTGCGATGAGAAAAAATCTGCGCCGTGGCAAGATTTTGAGTCATGGTGGATTTGTCCCCGGCGAGGCTTATTTGTTTGCCACCGACCTAGGCGGCTACGAGATCGAAATCTATTACGAGCTACCCACGCCAGTTGATCCACTGACGTAACCAACAAACCGGCCCACCGTCCTCGCGCGCCGAAATTTTCCTTGCAATCGTAAAATTTCTACTGTACATTATAGAATATTTTTTTGAATTTTCGATAGCAGAAACGACGTATTTCATATCTTATCGTTCAAAAAAGGCAACTATTCAGCTATTTCACCGCCCGAGCGCTTATTTTTGATATTTGTTATATCGCGCGATTTATTTTTGTACACAGATTTGAGCGCCCGGGCGGCACTGAATAGTTATCAAAAAAAAAGAATAAAATGGATGTGCTCACGGATGTGCTCAACACGGTTCACTTACAGAGCGCCGTTCATTTTTGTACGGAACTGACGACGCCGTGGGGCATTCGTGTACCGGCGCAGAATGATCGGGCCATCTTTTATGTGATGACGCGAGGAAGTTGCTATCTTGAAGTCGAGAGGCATAAACCGCCGGTCTCGCTGGCGGGCGGCGATCTGGTGATGCTGTCGCACGGCAACGCCCATATCTTGCGTGACCGTCTCAACAGCCCGCTTGTGCCGCTTGCGAAGCTTGTTAAAGCCTGCTCCAAGTGTGACCCCCATCGTTCCATCCACCACGGCGGCGGCGGCTCACTGACGGCGATGGTTGCGGGCCATTTTATCTTTGAAAATAAAATCTCGGAGCCGTTTCTCTCGACGTTGCCGCCGTTTATTCACATACACGGCGAGCAGGGCCAGGTGGTGCCGTGGCTGGAGACAACGTTGAAGTGGATGGCGGCGGAGACGAACTCCAAAAATCCCGGCGCGCAAATCATGGCGTCGCGTCTCAGCGACATGCTCTTTATCCAGATTTTGCGCGCCCACATTGCCGAGCACACCGGTGAATGCGACGGCAAGGCCGGTTGGCTGCGCGCGATGACGGACTTGCATCTTGGCAAAGCCTTTGAATTGATCCACGAGCAGCCCAACCATCCGTGGACGGTCGCCGAACTGGCGGCGCAAGTCAACATGTCGCGCACGGCGTTTTCAATGCGCTTCACCCAATTAGCTGGCGTGCCGCCGTTGGCGTATGTCACGAAATGGCGGATGCTCAAGGCCCGCGATCTCTTGCGCCAGAGCAAAGTAACCATTTCCGAGCTGGCGACGTATGTCGGTTACGAATCCGAAGC
>JAJVHT010000182.1:6570-24105 GCA_022072515.1 bacterium | reverse complement strand
GCGCAATTTGAGGCCGGCAAAATTTTGAGCATCTATTCCCACATTCTGCGGCAGTTTTATCATTTTGCAATGGCTTTCGAGTATCCGCTTATTTTTACCGGCAGTGATCCGCAAACCGGCCTGGAGCGGCACTACCGGATTCTTTTCGATGGACGCTTTGTCGAAATTAAAAATGTCGCGGCGCCGCCGGTTCTCGATACCAAAAGTCTGCAGCGCCTGACCGCCAATCCCAACGATTTGCCGCTTTGGTTTGAATTGCTGCCGCCGTCGGCTTTCGAGCTGCATGGTTTCGTGATCTTGAATGCTGTTGACGTGACGGATCAGGAGGTGCTGTCTGCGCTTAAAAATGATTTGTTGGAAAAAGACGCGCTGACCTCGGTGGCAAAGTTTCAGCGTTTGCAAAACCGGTTGTGCGTGTTGTTGCAGCGACCGGCGCTCAAATTGGGCCTGGCCGGCATACCCGGCGCGCAGAGGTTGCTGCAGCAGCATGGCCGCAAGATCTACCGGAGCTTTATTCTCGACGAGGCTTGCCGGTCGCAATGCAGCCATTTGGCCGGTTCGATTTATGAGCGCGCGTTCCAACAGCGCGAAATGGTTATCGCCGATGATTTGACGGCCGCCGCGGCGCCGGCGCGCATTGAAGAGCAAATTGTCAGGCAAGGCATCAAGAATCTGTTGGTCGCGCCGCTGTTTTATGAAGAAAAGCTCGTCGGCCTTTTAGAGCTGGGCTCGCCGAATGCGGACGACATCAATGCCCTGAACGCGTTCAAGCTCAAAGAAATTTTTTCGCTCTTCGCGCTCGCCATCAAGCGCAATCTCGATGAGTTGAACGACCGGGTCGAGGCGGTGATCAAAACGCAATGCACCGCCATTCATCCGGCGGTGGAATGGCGCTTTCAGCGCGCGGCGCTGCAGTATTTGCAAGATTACACGAGCGGCGGCGTTGCCGGCATGGAGCCGATTGTGTTTCAGGAGGTTTATCCGTTGTACGGCGTTTCAGATATTCGCGGCTCTTCGGCGATGCGCAACCATGCCATTCGCGACGATTTGACCGAGCAATTGCAAATGGCGCGCGAAATCGTGCTGCTGGCGCACCGCCACAAAAGCCTGCCGTATCTGTCGCAAATCAATCATCGTCTCAGCAAGGAATTGCATCGCCTGGAAAACGGCTTAGGCTCCGGTGACGAAATGAACATTCTCGAGTTTCTCCGCTGGGAAGTCGAGCCGCATTTCGATCATTTCAAAGCGTTTGACCGCGCCGTCGAGGAAAGGATTCAAGTCTATCGCGCCGCGTTGAATCCGCAGTTGGGCGCGGTTTACAACAAGCGCAAAGATTATGAAGACAGCGTGGCGCAGCTCAATGAGGCCGTTTGCAGTTTCATCGACGCCGAGCAGGAACGGGCGCAAATGATGTTTCCGCACTATTTTGAAAAATACAAAAGTGACGGCGTCGAGCACGGCATCTACATCGGCGCGGCGCTGGTGGAAGACGGCAAGTTCGATCCGCTGTATCTCAAAAACATTCGCCTGTGGCAGATCATGCTGTTGTGCGGCGTGGCGCGGCAAGCCGAAAAATTGAAACCCCAGCTCAAAGCACCTTTGGAGCTGGCCCATCTCATTCTCGTGCAAAACCATCCCTTGACCATTCGCTTTCGTTATGACGAAAAGAAGTTCGATGTCGACGGCACTTATAACGTTCGTTACGAAATTCTGAAAAAGCGCATCGATAAGGCGGTCATCAAAGACACCCGTGAGCGGCTCACCCAGCCCGGCCACATCGCCATCGTCTATTCGCAGGCCAAAGAGGCAACGGAGTACCGCGAGTACATCGATTATTTGCAAGGCGCCGGTTATTTGACGGACGCGCTGGAAGATTTGGAGCTGGAAGATTTGCAGGGCGTCCACGGCTTGCGGGCCTTGCGCGTCACGGTCAATCTGCAAGCTTCGATTCTCCATTTGCCGGCGAAAAAGACCCCGCCGGTTTTGCCAGAGCTGGTTACGGTGCTGGTGGAGTGATGATTCTTTTCCGGGCGAGGCCAGGTAGCCGTTTTAAAGATCGTCACGTCATGGTAGAATATTTTTAGGAACAGTCGAAATTCTTCAAGCTACAATTAATATAAATTATGGAAAGGATAGGCATAGCATGACGCGTTATGCAAGATGGAAAACAACCGGCAGTTTTCTGTTGGTTGCAGGGTTCATGTATATTTCCCTTCTCACCACAAGCTGTTCGCAGCAGCAAGCGCAGGGCGGTTTTAAAATGCCGCCGATGCCGGTGGAAACAGCAACGGTGACGCAAAGCACGGTGACGGATCCGTTCGAAGCCGTGGGCACGATCGAAGCGGAAGACGCCATCACAGTTGTTTCTGAAATCGACGCGACGGTGATCGATCTTCCATTTAAAGAAGGCACGGCCATTGCCAAGGGCAGTTTGATTGCGCAACTTGACGACATTCAATTGCGCGCGGAAGAAGAGCGTGCCCAAGCGATTCTTGAACAGCGGAAAGTGACTTACGATCGCATCAAAACCATTACAGATCAAGGTCTCGGCACGGCGCAAAGCCTGGACGATGCGGCGGCGGCGCTGAAAGTCGCCGAAGCCGACTTGGCGCTGATTCGTGCCCGGCTGCAAAAGACACGCGTGGTGGCGCCTTTTGCGGGCATTGTGGGCGCACGCCAGGTGAGTCCCGGCGCATTTGTGCGCGCCGGCTCACCAATCACCGAACTGGCGCAAGTTAATCGGCTGCGCATCAATTTCTCGGCACCCGAACGTTACTATTCCAGCTTACAGCGCGGCGCTGAGGTGAAAGTTTCTACAACCGCCTTTTCAGGTTATGAATTGACCGGCCGTGTCGATGTCATCGAGCCGGTGGTCGATGAAGCCACCCGGCGCGCTAAAATTGTGGCGCGTCTCGACAATCCGGGCGGCAAGTTTCGTCCGGGCATGTCGGCGAACGTGTCGGTGGTGTTGAGCGAGCGCGAGAATGCGCTAATCATTCCCAGTGAAGCGGTTTTTGTCGAAGGCAACCAAGCGTTGGTCTTCGTCATTCAACCCGACAGCACGGTGGCCAGAACGCCGGTGGAGCTCGGCACACGCTTGCGCGAGAATGTGGAAGTGCTGAACGGCCTCGCCGTGGGCACAATGGTGGTGCGCGCGGGACATCAAAAACTTTTCCCCGGCGCGAAGGTCATGCCGATTTCTGCGGCTCCTCAGCAAAACTAATGTAATGGCGATGATTTTTTATTAACCGCGAATTCACGCGCATAAGCGCTAATCGGGGCCGGAGGGACAGCCGTGGCGGAGCGACTGGAAAAAGAGCTTGTATTCCGAATGCTCGGAGGCACGATGGCCGTCCACAACGCGCGGCAGCGGAGGCGAATGTTGTTCATTCGCGTTAATTAGCGCGCCGTCGCGGTTAAAAACTGAATAGTGGAGATAATAATGAAGCTCAGCGAAATCTCAATACAGCGGCCGGTGCTCGCGACGGTGATGAGTCTCGTGATCATCATCTTCGGGGTGGTGTCATTCACCCAATTGCCGGTGCGCGAATATCCCGATATTGATCCCCCCATCGTTTCCGTCACCACGTTCTATCGCGGCGCCAGCCCGAACGTGATCGAGACGGAAATCACCGACATTATGGAAGAGCAGCTTTCAACCATCGAAGGCGTGAAGACGATCACTTCTTCCAGCCAGGAACAAGGCTCGGTCATCACCATCACGTTCGAATTGGATCGCGACGTGGATCAGGCCGCCAACGACGTGCGCGATCGCGTCGCCAGCGTGCGCGGTCTGCTGCCGCGCGAGGCGGATGATCCGATCATCCAAAAAATCGACGTGAATGCGCAGCCGATCATGTGGCTGGCGGTGATCAGCGACCGGCACAACAATCTCGAATTGACGGATGCCGCCGACCGTCTGCTCAAAGAGCGGTTGCTGCGCCTGCCCGGCGTCGGCTCGATTTTCATGGGCGGCGAGCGCCGATACGCCATGCGGGTTTGGCTCGATTCGCCACGCATGGCCGCGCGCGGCCTGACGCCGCAGGATATCGAAAACGCCATCCGCCGCGAAAACGCGGAGATCCCGGCGGGCCGCGTCGAAGGTGAGAATCGCGAATTTACCGTGCGCACGCGCGGCGATTTGGCGACGCCGGAAGAATTTGCCGAGATCATCGTCAAGCAAAGCGGCGATGAGCTGGTGCGCTTGGGCGACGTGGCCGAAGTCACGCTCGGCGCGCAGGACGAGCGCACCGCCGTGCGCTGGAGCGGCAAGCCCACGACCGGCCTCGGTGTCGTTAAGCAAACCCGCGCCAGCACGCTGCAAGTGGCGGAAACCGTGGTCAAAGCGCTGCCCGAGCTGGAAAAAATTTTGCCCGAGGGCATGAAAATCGACGTGGCATACAACTCGGCGACCTTTATTCAACATTCCATCGATGAAGTTGCCAACACGATCCTCATCGCCTCCGGCCTGGTGGTGTTGGTGATCATCGCGTTCCTCAAAAGTTTTCGCGCCACGCTCATCCCCACCTTTGCGATTCCGATTTCCATCATCGGCACCTTCGCGGTGGCGTATTTTTTCGGTTACACCGTCAACATTCTTACGCTGCTAGCGTTGGTGCTCGCCATCGGTTTGGTGGTGGATGACGCCATCGTCATGCTCGAAAATATTTACCGCCACATGGAAATGGGCAAAACCCGCTGGCAGGCTTCCATCGACGGCGCCAAGGAAATCGGCTTTGCCGTGCTGGCCACGACGATCGCGCTGGTAGCGGTGTTCGTGCCGCTGGCTTTTCTCACCGGCAATATCGGCCGTCTCTTCAACGAGTTCGGCGTCTCCGTCGCGGTGGCAGTGCTCATCTCCGGTTTCGTGGCTCTGACCTTGACGCCGATGTTGTGCTCGCGCATGTTGAAGCCGCTGCATCACACCGGCACGAACTGGGCTTCGCGTTCGTTCGATGCCTTCTTCGATTGGATGGAGCGCACCTACAACAAGATTGTGCGTGGGGCGCTGCGGCACCGGATTTTGGTCGTGAGTGTTGCTGTTTTGTTGATCGCGGTCAGCCTGGTGTTGTTTAAATTTCTTCCCAGCGAATTGGTGCCGACCGAAGATCGCGGTGTCGGCTTTGGCATCGTCATCGCGCCCGAAGGCGCCACGCTCGAATACACCGATCGCTACATGCGCCAGGTCGAGCAGATCATGCTCAGCCGTCCTGAGACCGCCGGCGTCTTCACCGCCACGGGCGTCGGTTTCGGCGGGCCCGGCCGTGTGACGAATGGTTTCATCTTTCTTAACATGAAGCCGGAGGAGCAAAGAGAAAAATCGCAGCAGCAAATCGTGCAGGAGCTTTTTCCGCAGCTCTTTTCCATTCCCGGCGTGCTGGCGTTTGTGTTGAACCCGCCGAGCCTCGGCGCGGATTTCAACTTCACGCCGGTGGCCTATGTGCTGCAAGCAGATACTTATGAAGAATTGCAAAGCGCCGTCGGTATCATGATGGCGCAAGCCTCGCAGCTTGGCTATCTCATCAATTTGGACAGCGATCTGCGCTTGAACAAGCCGCAGCTCGAAATCACCATTGATCGCGAGCGCGCCGCCGGACTCGGCGTTTCGGTGACAGACATCGGCAGCACGCTCGAAACCTTTCTCGGCGGCCGCATCGTGACAAATTTTAAGCGCGCGGCGAAACAATATGATGTCATCGTGCAGCTCAAGCCCACCGATCGCGCCACGCCCAACATGATCGACGGTATTTATCTGCGCGGCGCGAATGGGTTGGTGCAGCTCGCGAATGTTGTAAATGTTAAAGAGACGGTCGCGCCGAAGGAATTGAATCACTTCAACCGCGTGCGCTCGGCGACGATCACCGCCAGTATGGTGCCCGGCGTCAGCCTTGGCCAGGCGCTGAATGATCTCGACCGCATCGCCGACACCAGCTTGCCCGCAACGATCAAACGCGATTTGACCGGCCAGTCGCGGGAATTTCGCGAATCCAGCGGCGCGCTGTATTTTCTCTTCGCGTTTGCCGTGGTGTTTATCTATTTGGTGCTGGCCGCGCAATTCGAGAGCTTCGTGCATCCGTTGACGATTCTGCTCTCGGTGCCGCTCGCCGTCGCCGGTGCCTTGGTGGCGCTCTTCGCTTTCGGACAAACCCTCAACATTTATTCGCAAATCGGTTTGATCATGTTGATCGGGTTGGTGGCGAAGAATGCTATTTTGATCGTGGAATTTGCGAACCAACTGCAGGAAAGAGGGCAGCGCTTGTTTGACGCGGTCGCCGAGGCCGCGACGATCCGGTTGCGACCGATTCTGATGACTTCCTTTTCCACTGTCTTTGGCATATTGCCCATTGCCATCGGCTTGGGCGCCGGTGCTGAAGCGCGGCGCCCGCTCGGCATCGCCGTTGTCGGCGGCATGCTGCTTTCGACTTTTTTGACGCTGGTGCTCGTGCCGGTGGTCTACACGCTGCTGGCGCGGTTTACCAAAGTGGAAGTGGCGCCATCCAATGGCAATGCGCCGGTTGCTGCGCAGCCGCGCGAAGAAGTCGTGCGCGAAGCAGTGGCGTGAGAAGATAACGCGAAATTCGACTTGGGCAGCGTAAGTTGACAGCGTTTGAAAAAGCGTTGTGTTCAAGCCGGATTTCATTTAGGCTTCAGAAACATTAGGCAAAATAAGTGGGGCAAAATGATTTTTAAAATTGTTTTGCCCCACTTCTTTGCGATACAAAATTCAGAATCTTGTTCTGAATTTGAGCACAACAACATTCAACAATCTCAAAGCGCTTAAGGAAACCAAGAATGAAACGTCTCCGTCTTATTGTCCAATTGTGCGGCCTTTTTCTTCCCATCCTGGCCTTCAGCCAGGAAATGGTCAAAGTCAACATGCTTGCGTTGTATGACAAAATCCCCGCGCCGCCGGCGGATGCCAAAACGGCGCACGCGCGCCTGGTCTGTGTTGTTGAAAACACGGCGCAGCGTTGCGATGCCGGGAAATTTTATCAACCCATTAACAGCGAGCTGGCCGCCTTGCAGCAACGCGTCGAGAAAACGCTGGCGGCTTTGGCGCAGCCCAGCGTGACCGCCATGCAGCAAATCGATCCGCAAGAAATGCAGAAGAAGCTGGAGAAAATGACTCCGGAAGAAAAGATCAAGTTCGCGATGCAAATGAGCCAGCAGATGGCCGGCATGCAAAACGTGCAGCCGGAAGCGGAAGAAGTGCAGGCTGCGATTGAAGAAGTCAACAAAGTCAACAGCCGGGCCAATGAAGATTTTATCAGCCCTGACGAGACGGCCAAAAGATTGGCGCAGATTCAGTCGGATTGGCGGCGCCAGCAGGAAGAGATCAAAAAATGGCAAGCCGCGGAGTATGAAAAGGTGCCGGAGGTGGGTATGGGGCCTGGGATTGGCATGGTGAAGGAACCGAAAGCGGTGCATGCGCTCAACCTCAATGCCATGGCCAAACGCCTCGCCGTTGAAAATGAATATTTGACCGCGCTGCAAAAGCTTTGGCCGGAGGAACTTAAGAAACGCAAAGCGCTCTACGAGCCGGTGCAGCAAGCGCTGGTCACGGTGGAGTATGGTGAGGCGGCAGCCAATACCACATTCAAACAAATGTTCGTCCAAAGCCAGGCTTCAATGCTCGCCACCGCGACGAATCTGATCCATCTTTCGCGTGAAGCCTCCGAAAGCGCCGGAAGTTTGTGGCAGGAAAAACTGCGCTTGGAGAAAGAGAAACCCTAACCGCACCAAGCCGGCTCTGCCGGTGCTCTACGCAAGCCAGAGCTGCAACCCGACGGGCATAGCCAAATTAGCAAGATAATTGTGGCAAGATGATTGAAAAGCTTTTAAATTATTTTACCATAATCATCTTGCAAAATAAGGAGAATGAAAAACGGCTAAGCGAATTTTAATTGCTCATGGATAATGCCGATTCCAGCTTATGCGGGCGCGGGTGTTTCCCATTGGCCGTGCCATTCGGACTTGCCATCGTCTCGCCATGCTGGCTGAGGTCAAGCCCAATTTCTTCCTGCTCAGCCGGAACGCGCAGCGGAATGATGGCATCGGTCAATTTGTACAGCAAGTAAGAGCCGGCAAAGCTGTAGCCACTGACAATGACGACCGCCAGCAGGTGAAAGAGAAATATTTTCGGATCGCCGTGCATCAAGCCGGTGCCTTGTGCGAAAATGCCGGTGGCGATCATGCCCACCACGCCGCCGACGCCGTGGCACGGAAAAACATCCAGCGTATCATCGAGCGTCGATTTGGTTTTCAGATGCACGGCATAATTGCTGATGAGGCTCGCAGCCGTGCCGATCAGAATGCTGGCGCCGACACTGACGTAACCTGCCGCCGGCGTAATCGCCACTAAGCCGACCACAGCGCCGATGCACGCACCCAGCGCCGAAGGTTTGCGGCCGCGAATGCCATCGAAAAAAATCCAGGCGAGCATGGCCGCCGCCGATGCCGTATTCGTGGTGAGAAAGGCGGCGGTGGCGGCTTCCGAAGCGGCCAGCGCCGAACCGGCGTTAAAGCCAAACCAGCCGAACCACAACATGCCGGTGCCCAGCATCACGAAAGGAATATTGGCGGGCGCATGCGGCTCGCGTGAAGAATGATCCCGGCGGCGTCCTAAAACCAGCGCGCCGGCGAGCGCCGCAAATCCGGCGGACATGTGCACGACCGTACCGCCGGCAAAATCGAGCACGCCCCAATTGCGCAGAAAGCCGTTGGGATGCCAGGTCCAATGCGCAATCGGTGAATAAATGAAAATGCTGAATAAGCAGATGAACAAAAGATAGCTGGAGAAACGCACACGTTCGGCAAATGAGCCGGTGATCAGCGCCGGCGTGATGATGGCGAACTTGAGCTGAAACAGCGCAAACAACACGAGTGGAATGGTCGGCGCGAGGGCGGGATGCGTTGCGCTGCCGACTTGATTGAACATAAAATAAGTCAGCGGATTGCCAATGAGTCCCCAACCCGAACCGCCGATGCTGTCACCAAACGCCAAGCTAAATCCGGCAACCACCCACAAGATGCTGATGACGCCCAAAGCAATGAAGCTTTGCAGCATGGTGGAAATGACATTCTTCGCGCGCACCATGCCGCCGTAAAAAAACGACAAGCCCGGCGTCATCAACAAAACCAAGGCGGTCGCCGTTAACATCCAGGCGACATCGCCCGCGACGATCGGGCCGCCGCTCACTGCCGGTTTGGCATTGGGAAAAAAGGCGCCAAGAAGGCTAATTGCAATTAAAAGGATAAATGGGAAGAACCACTTGGATCGCATAAAGTCTCCTTAGAGTTGCAAAGCACCATCGCCGAAAGAGATTGGGTTTAAATTGGATTTGAAGCTAAAGTTTATTCCGGCGAATAAAAAACATTATTTAATTCCGAAATATCTGTTTTTTCCTAAAAAATTTTATAAATATATGAAGATGTATTTAAAAAATCAAGTACTAAATTTATTTTTTTAATGTTTTTCTATCAATAGCGTTATATTGTTTAGTAGGAAACGTAAGTATCAGTTATTTATAAAGAACGTATGATCACCGAAAATAACGAAATTTTTAACCGTCTCTCTGAGCGGTTAAAATCCACTGGAGTCGCTTTCAAAATTTTGGATCATCCGCCGGTTTACACCAGCGCCGAAGCCGCGGCAGTTCGCGGCGTTGACTTGCATTCCGGCGCGAAGGCGTTGATCGTCAAAGTCGAAGCGCAATTTGTGATGATCGTATTGCCGGCGGATTTCTCGTTGCACACCAAAGCCGTGAAGCAGGCGATGAGCTGCAAGAACCTGCGCTTTGCCAATGCCGAGGAGGTTCTGGCGCTGACTTCCTTGAAACCCGGCTCGATTCCGCCGTTTGGCAGCCTGTTCAATTTACCGACCTATTGCGACAGCCGGCTTGGCGACAATGTCACCATCAATTTCAACGCCGGCATGCACTCGCGTTCGATCAACCTGGCTTATGCGGATTATCTCGCCGTGGAAAAGCCGGTGTTGGGAATTTACGGAACAAAAGCAACAGCATCAGACTAATCTTTTAAAAGCAACATGGCACATGAGCAAAGGACGATTGGAAGCATTTAGCGATGGCGTGATTGCCATCATCATTACGATTATGGTGTTGGAATTGAAAGTGCCGCACGGCGCCGATTTGGCGGCGCTACGCCCATTGATTCCGGCATTTCTCAGCTATGTGTTGAGTTTTACTTTTGTCGGCATTTATTGGAACAATCATCATCACCTGTTGCACGCGACGCGGCAAGTGAATGGCCGCATTCTGTGGGCCAATCTGCACCTGCTGTTTTGGCTGTCGCTTATTCCGGTCACGACCCACTGGATGGGGGAGAATCACTTTGCCGCGTGGCCGGTGGCGCTTTATGGCGTGGTGCTGTTGATGGCCGGAACGGCGTATTATATTTTAACCCGTGCGTTAATTCAGCAGCACGGCCACACCTCAACAATTGCCACCGCAGTGGGCAACGACTTCAAGGGCAAAATCTCGGTGGCCATCTATTTATTGGCCGTCGCCCTCGCCTTTGCAAACGCAGGGATTTCCTGCGCGCTGTACGTTGTGGTGGCGGTGATCTGGCTCATTCCCGACCGCCGCATTGAGAAGACGCTGGCGCAAACGACGTAGTGCGGCTTGAGCCCTGGCGACACGACTGCAAGAATTTAAAACTCTTTGAAGAGGTGATTGTCGATGCGCTATTTGGTGAAAGCAAAATTGAAGCCGGGTAAAGCTTGCCCGCTGTGGCGCGCTATTGAAGAGGAAAAACTTGGCGCCGGCTCGATCGCGGGCGATGAATATTTGCATGACATGGCGCAGGCGCGCCGACTCGGCGACGATACCATTTGTTGGGTCGAAGTTTGTTTTTGTCCGACCCCGTTGCAGGAAGAACGCCCGTACTGGGAAGAATATTTTACGCTGCTGCAAATCAAAAATGCCCATGATCGCCGCCGTTGCAAAGATTTGAACGGCACCGAACCGTGGGCCTGCTGCGATTGTGATTGCACCCAGCGTCTCGAAGGCGAGATGGAAAAGTGGGGTCAAAAATTTCTGCCGGCTTTGCGCGCGGCAATGGCGGAGAGTAAAAGAGTCTAAAATGATCGTCCTGGAAACCGAGCGTTTGTTGCTGCGGCATTTCACCCTCGCTGATGCCGCCTTCATCCTCCGACTTTTAAATGAGCCGGCGTTCATACAAAACATCGGGGACAAGGGCGTACGAACTCTCGAACAAGCCTCTAATTATCTCCTGGAAGGCCCGATCAAAAGCTATCAAATTCACGGCCACGGATTGTATTTGGTGGCGCTCAAGGAGTCGCAGCAACCACTTGGCATGTGCGGCTTGCTCAAACGCGATCAGCTTGAGGAAGTCGATATCGGCTATGCCTTCCTGCCCGAGTATTGGTCAAAAGGTTTTGCAAGCGAATCCGCTTCCGCCGTTCGTGAGTACGGCCGGAATGTTTTGGGCCGCACCAAAATGCTGGCGATCGTTTCGCCCGGCAATACGGCGTCGATCAAGGTGCTTCACAAGCTGGGGTTTATATTTTCCAAAAACATTCGAATGTCGCCCGCTGACTCCGAGGTGGCTTTGTACGAGTGGCGACAATAATGCAAGGAGACCATGCGATGTGCAGAAACATCAAGCCCCTGTATAATTTTTCCCCACCGGCGACAGACGAAGAGATTCGCGCCGCTTCGCTTCAGTTTGTCCGAAAAATATCCGGATTCAACAAACCCGCGAAGATCAACGAAGCCGCTTTCGAGAATGCGGTGAAGCAAGTGACGCTGATTTCAAAAAAATTGCTGGCAGCTCTGGTGACCACGGCCACGCCGCGCGATCGGGAAGCCGAAGCGCTGAAAGCCAAAGCGCGCGCCAAGCTCCGATTCGGTTGACCGTTGTAATGTATATCCTTATAAACGGGAAAGTAAAATTTTTTTGCCGAAGACGACACGTCACGCTGTGCAGAAAAAGCAAAAAGTTGGCGCATGGAAATAGAATTCTCACAAAATTACAAGTCTGTACCATGTTCGCCAATCATCAGCACAACAATGGGCCCCTCACCGTTTGGCTGCCGGCGCCGATCGGCAAGGGGGAATTTTTTATTTGAATTGGAATTTTATGAATAGGCGACCTCTACATGCCGTCACCGGCGCCTTCGGTTATTCCGGAAAGTACATCGCCCAGAAGTTGCTCGCCAAAGGCCATAAAGTTATAACGCTCACCAACTCGTTGCATCGCCAGAATCCGTTTGGCGAAGCGGTGCAGGCCTTTCCTTTTCATTTTGATCAGCCCGAAAAATTGTCTGCAACCCTGCAGGGGGTTGAGGTGCTTTACAATACTTACTGGGTTCGGTTCAACCACCAGATGTTTACCCATGCCGGCGCGGTGCAAAACACGTTGGCCTTGTTGGACGCGGCCAAAGCTGCGGGTGTCGAGCGCCTCGTGCATGTGAGCATAACCAATCCGTCCGAAGCATCGCCGCTGGAGTATTTTCGCGGTAAAGCGCAACTCGAACGCGCGCTCAAAGAATCGGGCATAAGCTACGCCATACTCCGGCCGACGGTGTTGTTTGGCAAAGAGGATATTCTGATCAACAATATCGCCTGGGCTTTGCGACGCTTCCCGTTCTTCGGTGTTTTCGGCGATGGCCGGTATCGGCTTCAACCGATCTACGTGGATGACCTCGCCGAATTGGCGGTGCAGTGGGGAGAAAGGCGGGACAACGTCATCGTTGATGCGATTGGTCCCGAAACGTTTACCTACCGGGAGTTGGTCGAAACCATCGGCCGTCTCATTGGCAAGACCAGGCCAATTGTTTCGCTGCCGCCGGCATTAGGATATTTTGCCGGTTGGCTTATCGGCAAATTCGTCGGCGACGTGATGATCACGCGGGAAGAAATCGACGGCCTGAGAGCCGATCTTCTTTTCGTCGATTCGCCTCCGGCCGGAAAAACCCGACTAACGGACTGGGCGAGAGCGCGGCGTGACACACTGGGATTGCAGTACACGAGTGAACTCACGCGACGAAGGGATCGAGATGCAGCGTATGCCAGCAACTAAAGCAGCGCCCAAGTTATCCGCATCATCAATCCGAGGCAAACCGGCGGCGTGGTGGAGCAGCAAATCATCGACGGGGCGGTGGGAGCAACATTTTATCTGGCCCCCGGCTTAAACGAATAACAATAATGTTGTTGATGGTGATGTAAGACGCCGTGTTGGGCAAAACGCCGTATCCGCAGGCTCACAAATTGTTGATGATCCCAATAACCACAATTGGAAACCAAATCAACATGCCGATGCCGCCAACGATGAGGCACCACCGCACTTTTCCCATGCCAATCACCGCACCATTCGACTGTTTGATCATGTTTCTGGCTTTCATGGCTAATACAAAGGAACACAAAGAGCCGATTCCCGCCAACCACAGAATTGAAAATACAATTCCCCATTTCAGCAGTGAATCAACTCTTCTTTGCAGGCCCGGGGTGTTCTCCATAATCATAACTCTGCTTGCATCATCATACCGCGCAGCGTTTGCAAATCTTTTTGCATCACCGCAATCACCTTTTGGGTTTTAGCGGATAGGCTTGCGTTTTCTTCCGACGTCTCGAAAATGGGATACTCGAAGTGCACCGAGAGGGGGCCGGCAAGATTCATGGCCTTGACCATTGAAAAGTATTTGTTGAAATCAACCATGCCTTCGCCCAACGGGCAGCTTTCCTCTCGCCAGGCACCCTCACGGTGCGTCCATTTGAAATCCTTGATCACGGTGGTCTTGATGTGCGCACTGATGAGTTTGAGGCCGAGCACCCACGAATTAGCGCCTTCAACGGTGGCATGGCGGACGTCGTACTGGCAGCCCAGCCAGCGGGGATCGAGGTCTCTGAGCAGATACCAAATATCCCAAACCGGCCCGCCCACTTTCACGCTGGCGTGATTTTGGTACGCGCCATGAATTTGGTAATGTTGATTGAGCGCCGCCAGATCGCGAAACCGGGGCTTGAGTTTTTCCAAATTTTCAATAATGCCGAGGGCCGCATCGTAATCGATCCACCCCATGCGGTAGTATTGGATTCCCAGCGCGCTGGCGGTTTTGAGAATGGATTCAGTTTGCGCCTCGCGCGCCTCAGCAATTGCGGTGGTGATCATTTCCACGCGGAGCCCAGCTTGGCGAATCGCTGCAACCGCCCGCGGCAAATCATCCTGCACACGTTCGGGAAGAACATGGCCGCCTGGACGGACAGTTAAATCGACGCCATCAAAGCCGGCGGCAGCAACGGTTTCGGCCATCGCCTCATAATCCAACCACTGCAAAGGCTTGGAGAAAACATGGATTTTTCTCTGATCGTTTTGAGTTTTCATGGGTTCTGTACGGAAGCGCGCCATCGCAGAGACTGGCAAGTGTACGCCCGCCGCTGCTATCATCGCGAGAAAATCCCGGCGGGTAAATTCCGATGAATTTTGACGATGATTCATGTTGAAAAATGAATTATGTTTTCCCCAAAATCTGGATGAGCAAGAATCAACTAGGCAAAACCATTGTTAATCGTTTTGCCCATATTAGTCTTGCCTTGATTTTTCAGATTCGAGTATGGGTGTCTCAAACTTTCTCCGGCACGACATACGGCTTGCGATAGTCACGCGTGAGCAGACGGTCAGCTTCGGCATCATTCACGAATTTCTCTTTTTTACCGTCAAATTTCAATTCGCGTCCGAGGCGATAAGAGATATTGGCGAGATGGGGCAGCGCACTGGACAAATGCCCCGCTTCGATGTCGCACGTCAAGTCTTCGCGCTTGCCGGAGCGCAGCGCCGCGATGAAAGTTTGAAAATGCGGCCCGTCCCCGCTGCCGGCGAGATTCATCGGATCGTATTTTTCATCCACACTGGGATTGGAGCTGGGGCCGGGTTCGTTCTTGCGGCCAAAGTAAGTTTGCCAATTGCCGCCGGAATCGATTTGCATCCAGCCTTCGCTGCCGTAAAACAGATTGCCGATGGTTTGCGCGCCGCTGGTTGACACCTGCCATTTGCCGTTGGTGGCGACCATTTCCGCTTTGGTCACTTCGCCTTCGGCATTGGTGAACAAACCGCGTGTAGCAAATTCGAAGATGACGCCGTCGGCATATTCAAAAACCGTCGTCTGCGCATTCGGCGTTTCTTGCGAAGAAGCATAAATGAAATTTCCGCCGAACGATCTGATCTTCACCGGATAGTCATCTCTGTTCAGGCCCCAGCGCGCAATGTCGAACTGATGCGGGCCTTGATTGCCGGTATCGCCGTTGCCATAATCCCAATGCCAGTGCCAATTGTAATGAAAGCGATTGCGATTGAACGGGCGATGGGGCGCCGGCCCGAGCCACAAATCGTAATGCACGTTGTTCAAATACTCCGCCGTATACGCCGGCTCATTGTTCCCGCTCTCGCGCGTTAGCGCAAAAGTTTCGCCGGCAGCGAGCGGCCCATCCGGATAACGCCCGATATCGCCGCGGGGCTTGAAGCAAAGTCCGCGCGCCATGTAGATTTTCCCGAGCTTGCCTTCGTGCAGGAAACGCATGGCCGCCATGGCATTGCGGCGCGAGCGGTTCTGGCAGCCGACTTGCACGAGACAATTATATTGGCGCGCGGCTTCGACCATCTTGCGGCCTTCCCAAACGTTGTGGCTGCACGGCTTTTCAACATAAACGTGCTTGCCGGCCTGGCAAGCCCAAATCGTCGCGAGCGAGTGCCAGTGATTGGGCGTCGCGATGCCCACCGCATCGATTTCCTTGTCATCAAAAACCCGGCGCAGGTCGTACACGGTTGCTGGTTTGTAGCCGTGCGCCTTCTCGATCTCGGCGACGCGCGCGGCAAAAAGATTTTCGTCAGGATCTGCCAGCGTCTTGATTTGAACATTGTTGCTCCGGGCAAAATTGTCGACATGCGTCATGCCGCGGCTGCGAATGCCGATGATCGCCATGTTGATGCGATCGTTGGCGCCGATAATATGGCGCCCGATGGCCGGCGCCGGAAACGACGATAACAACGTCCCGCCGGCGATAACGCCGGCCGCCGCCTGGCTGCTGCGCGCCAGAAATTCACGTCTGGTCAGTTCTTTTTTTGATGACATCGGACTGCATCCTTTCTGTTATTTTAACGCGTAAAATTTTTTCCGCCAAGGATTCAAACAAAATGATAGATGCGATGCTTATTCTTCGATAAACTCACGATGCTTTTCCGCCATTTGTTCGCGCGTGGCGAAACCCGATAAAATGAACACCCGATAACGAAATGTTGTTGAAGCGCCGGCTTCCAGCGCGAAATTGAGTTCTTCCTTGCCTTCGCTGAAAATTTTTTGCCCGAGCGGATTGACCGCAAAAAGTCCGTAACCGCGCGCATGCCAGTAGCTCGGATAACCGATGTTCTTGGGATGATCGAAGATCGCGAGCGTGACCGAATCGCTTTCGACGATGCCGGTGAGCATGACCCACGACGCGCGCTTGGCCCAAACTTCCGCGCCTTTGATGCCGTCACTGTTGGTATACATGCCAGTGACGCCGGTGTTATCCATGACCGGCACCTCGGTTGCATTGCCGCTCGCATCGGTGAGCGTGAGCGGCTCGGCACTGGGATGCTCCAACGCGCGCGCCACGCGGATCGCCAGCATGCCTTCCTTATTATCTTTAAAAAGCACTCGCTCGTCGAGCGCGGTGAGCGTTGTGATACGATCAATCGCGCGCAGGTTCGGAACGGCATGAAACACAAAGCGCGTCTCTTCGCGCAGAATCGGCTTGCCCTCCGGCTTGCGCCAATCCAGCGTGACTTCGAGCACGCCGGTGTGCGCGCCGCTTTCAATATGGTTGATCGCGCGCTGCCGAATCGTCCCCATCTCGTGGCGGCGCTCCGCTGGAATGGCGTTAGAGTTGTTCCAAAAATCCAGACCGTTCACCTCACCATAATTGAACCAGCAGCCGATTTGATGCGGATGATCGACGCGCTCTCCCGTGCGCGGCGCCAGTGGAAAGCCGCGCGTGACGATCGTGCCTTTGGCGGTGCGCAATGGATACAAGACGGTTTTCTTAAGCACCGGTATGGTATCCGCGTACAAATAGCTCGTGAAGGGTTGGCCATCGACCAGAATATCCACGCGTTTCTCGGCGTCGCGCCGGATAACCTCCACGCCCGTGCTTGTTTTTTTGTTTGGCTTTTGTCGCGCCTTCGCGGGTTGATTCGCAATAAAAACGAACGTTGCCATGAGGTAAGCGACAAAACAAAATTTAGCACCACGCCTTGACATGCGATTTCCTCCGAAAAAAATTATCCTGCCACAATTATTTTGCTTTCAATTTCATGAAAGCCGGCAAGTTGATCGGGTGGCCTTGCTTTGCCGATTCATAAATCGCCAAAACTATGGCGAGTGATTCCAGGCTCTCTTCTCCGGAAACCGGTGGGGGCTGATTTTGCATCATGGCGTTGAGTATGGCCTCGTATTGTTTTCTATGCGGGTCAGCCGTGAAATTCTGCAAAGGCGAGGCAGCGCCGCTCGCACCGGTT
>JAJVHT010000182.1:4095-6470 GCA_022072515.1 bacterium | reverse complement strand
CTCAGCATTGGGCAATTGCCTAATGGCTTCAGCATGCACACTGGCAATCGTGCCGCAGCCGGCGATGCCGATGCCCAATTTTTTAGTTTGGTTGCTTTCCATTAGTTTTTTTAGAAGCCCAATTTGTGTAAAAATGCAAAGATTTCCGCTCACAGAAAAAGAACTCCCACTGCAATAGAGCAAAATAATTCTGTGGGATTTCCAATTCAGCGGGCGAATTGACTTTTTGTTTGGTTCCGGCCCTGGCCGGCTTGGAGCACTGGCAGGGCAGGCTCATCCGATTACGGAAGCTTTTTATTCGTGTGTGTTTTTGATCCGAGTGTAAACTTCAAATCCATTCGAAATAAACAAGGATTTTGAAATTACACAATTCTCCGCTTCACCGGATCCCACTCGACGCGGCGCTGTTCGCGATAGGCTTTGGTGATCATCTGACAAGTGACGGCTTCTTCAAAGCCTTTTTCAATGTGGCAGCTTGGCGTGCCGCCGTTGCGGATGCAGTCGAGCCATTCCTTTATATGCAAGTGCGTGACATCAACGCGCCGGCCATCGCGATACGTATAAATCAAGCCGCGGCTCGCGTAGTATTTCTGTGAGGCCGAGGTGATGGCATCGAGTCCACCGGCACCCGGGCGATAAGATATTAAAGGGAGGGAGGTATCAATGATGCCGGCAAGAATTTTGTTTTTGTAACGCGTGGAGTCATCGTCCACAGTCACCGTCAGGGCGCCGCCAATCTCCATCGCGCCATCATGGCCCATGAAAACGCGACCACGCGAGCGGCTGTTGGCGAGGGTCGCGCTATAAACCAGCGTGAGATCACGATCGGGATATTCGAGCACCGCCTGGAAAGTGTCGGGAATCTCGCGGCCGTCTTTGTAGAAATAAACTCCGCCCGAAGCGACGGCAAATTGGGGAATCCCGAGATTGAGAATTTGATTGACCGCATCGTATTCATGTGAGAATAATTGATTGGCGAGGCCGGTGCCATAGTCCCACCATTTTGTCCAATTGTAGTAGCGATCAATACTGAAGGGTACCTGGGGGCTGGAACCGAGCCATCTTTCCCAATCGATGGTTTCCGGACTGCCGGGTTTGGGATTGCCCTTGGCATCGAGATGGCGAACCCAAGCGCCGTTCGGCGTGTTGCGATTGGTCGTGGTCTCGATGAGCGTGATTTTTCCGAGCAAGTTCTTGGCAACGATTTCTTTGGCTTTGGTAAAGCAGGCGTTTTGAGGACTTTGGTGACCCAATTGAAATACAATGCCGCTTTTTTTAACCGCTGCGATCACCGGATTGATTTCCTCCTCGACGCGCGCCATGCCTTTCTCGCAGTAGACATGTTTGCCGGCGTTCGCCGCGGCGATGGTGATGGGGGCATGGTGGTGATCCGGCGTGGCAATGAGGACCGCATCGATTTCATTGCTTTGCAGCATCTCGTGATAATCGCGATAACGCTTGGCTTGAGGCAGCGAGCCGGCGCTTCCTTGGGAACGAACGTTATTGTTGGCAATAGCGAGCGCGCGTTCGGCGCGCTGATCGAACACCTCACAGACGCCGGTGATGGCAACATTCAAGTCCTCTTGCTGGAGCCAATCTTCAAGGCTTTTATCCAGCTTGTTCTGTTGCGCCGCTTTTTTAGCATTTGCCAGCCATTCCGGATGCACAAACCCCGCCGCCCGCAACAGATCTTCGCCGCGGATACCAACGCCTATAATGCCCAAACGAATGAGCTCGCCTGCCGCCTTCCTGGTGGTTTGGGGAAGAACAGCGGGCGCTTCTTGGCCAATGCCCAGCTCAGCGAGAATTTCATTTTTCTTGTAATGATCCTGTGAGCGCTTTTGCAGCAGACCATAGAAAAATGCACCGAAAACGGGGAGAGTCGCCAGCCCTTTTAGAAAATCACGGCGCCGGACTTGGCCATTGGGGTTTCCGCTTGGGTTTGCGCCATTTTGCGGCGTCGTGTTATTTTCATTTTCCATTGTCAGTTCTCGTTGCAATTTAAGGTCATCAAAATTTTCAAGCTCAGCCGCATAAAACTATATCGGCTGCAAACGCGCCTTTTTTCTGAAAATGAAAACATCCAAACCAACGTGCCTCCCCGTTGGAAACAACGCCAACACCAGCAGCGCCGCCATCTCGATCAGGGTTTTATTGACGACCAAGTAGCTTCCCTCGGTGGGAATGGAATAAGTCAGTCCAACCAAGGGCGGCGTCGAAACATAGTACAGCAACAACAAAACAATTCCGGCGATCGTGGCAATCTGGGTCAAACCTCCGGCGATCAATCCAAAGCCAATCGCGATCAACCCCCATTCATTGAGAAAGTCAGCGATTTTTAACGCCGTTGGATTCGCCACAATAGATGTGAATAG
>JAJVHT010000182.1:0-3995 GCA_022072515.1 bacterium | reverse complement strand
CGGCGATCGTGGCAATCTGGGTCAAACCTCCGGCGATCAATCCAAAGCCAATCGCGATCAACCCCCATTCATTGAGAAAGTCAGCGATTTTTAACGCCGTTGGATTCGCCACAATAGATGTGAATAGACTTGAAAAAATCCATTTGGACTCGAGCAAATAATTGGCGGAGGACCAGTAGGGGTTTAGAACTTTGGAGAGTCCTTCGTAAAGGAAATGCCAGCCAATCAAGACTCGCAAGGCAACCAACGCGAGCAATTGGGCGCGTGAATATATCTTCGGCAGCACCAGGGGATTAGCGGTTTTGTTAACAATCGTGGTCCCAGAATTCATGGCGGATTATTCCTGATTGGGAAAAAACAATTTAGTTTTTTAAGCAAAAAAAATTTGTAACTATTCAGCTATTCAACCGCCCGGGCGCTCAGTTTATGAGATTTGTGCAATACGTTCAAATTTATTTTCACTTACAGAATTAAGTGCCCCGGGCGGTACTGAATAGTTATAACGATTTAATGGCAAAATCATCCAAACCCATAACCCGCCGATCATCGCAACAACCTTTTTACCTTTCCCGTGCACGCTTCCGGCTACGGCGTTGTGCCGAGATAGGTTCCATCCGAATTTACATAATGATTGGGCTCTTGCCCAGCATTGAAATTGATGCCCCAATGCGGCCCGGAATAGGTCGGCAGATTAAAAGCGGCAAGGGTTGCTAAGGTTGCGCTTGGATCGCGATGCGAGGCGGTGGCATTAAAAATGACGGTGCTGTTAACCCAACCATTCGGTATGGGCTGGCCAGCGGCGCCCGGCGGCGTGGTTTGCGACCGTGTGTCGGTTGAAGTGGCGCCATTAAATCGCACATTGACTTGAAAAATCTCCTGCCGAGAAGCGCTCCACGCCACCAAACCCCAGCTTCCAGCGTTGGCGGGCAACCGGCCATCCTCATACACCTGGACTCCGTTCACATGATAAATTTGCGCATCCGCTGCGAAGTTAGTGATCAACGGCTGTGCAATGTCGCGAGCCCAATAGGCAGAGCCGTCAAAAGAATTCCCCGGGCGCTGGGTTGGCGTTTGGCAAGTGCTGCCATTCAACATTAAGGCGAGCATGGTCAGTAAAACCGCCGTTAGTATGGCGCGGTGCCGTGACTTTTGGTTCATTGCGTTTCCTTATTTGGCTGAGGGAGATTAATATAGGACGATAACTTGTTGCTCAATTTTAGCAAAAAATCCGCCTTTGTCAAGAAAATTTTGGGAGAGGGGTTTCAGACGCAGAAAATGCAAAAATTAAAGTATGAAATTTTCCCATGCGTTTGCAGGCCGCTAATAAACTCTAAAAGTGTAAAAAATTACGCTTGATTATACAAAAAAAGCTATTTATCTTTTTGCACATTTTCTAGCGATAGGAAGTGTCGTTCGCACCCACTGCCAGGTTGAAAGTCGTGTTCTTTGAAAGGGAAAGTCATGATACCCGTTTGCACCCCAATTCAACCACGCCAACGACTGCTGCCGGACGGCTTTTGAATCGCTCTGCCATGCCGAATGACGATTGGGATGAAGAAAGTGTTGGCAGCGTACCCACAAAAACATCTGCACGAATCGAACGATAGTTTCCCGGCAGTGAAATAGCGCGTCTGGATAAATTGACAACAAGCGTCTTGGAGGAAAATAACTATCATTTTGCCATTTTCGAGATAAGATGTCTCCTGGGTGTTTCCCAGATTGTTCAATCAAAGGATGACCTCATGCCAAAAATCACCTTCATGGGGGCCGGTAGCACCGTGTTCGCAAAAAATATTCTGGGCGACTGCATGTTGAGCGAGCCACTGCGTGACGCGCATTTTGCGCTTTACGATATCGATGGTGAGCGCCTCGCCGAGTCAAAGATGATGCTCGAGAATTTGAATCGAAGCATCAATCAGAATCGCGCGCACATTACCGTGCATTTGGGCGCGGCGAGTCGCAAGGAAGCGCTGCAGAATGCCAAATACGTGGTGAATGCGATTCAAGTCGGCGGCTACGAACCCAGTACGGTAATTGATTTCGCGATTCCGACAAAATACGGCTTGCGCCAGACGATCGCTGACACGCTCGGCATCGGCGGCATTTTTCGGGCCCTGCGCACGATTCCGGTGTGTCTTGACTTTGCCCGCGACATGGAAGAAGTCTGCCCGGAAGCGTGGTTTTTGAATTATGTCAATCCCATGGCCATGGTCACCGGCGCGATGTTGCGCGCTTCTGCTATTCGCACGGTGGGCTTATGCCACTCCGTGCAAGTCTGTGCGCACGGGTTGCTCCGGCGCGTCGGCCTTTTGGAAAGCGTCAAAAATCTGCAATGGAAAATTGCCGGCATCAATCATCAAGCCTGGTTGCTCGAAATCACTGATGGGGGTAATGATTTGTATCCGGAAATCAAACGCCGTGCGGCAGAAATGAATCGCCGCGCGCGAGAGAAGAACGCCCCCAAGCACGATGACATGGTGCGCTTCGAGTTGATGCGCCACTTTGGCTATTATGTCACCGAAAGCTCCGAACACAGCGCCGAATACATGCCGTACTGGATCAAGAGACTTCATCCGGAACTGATCGAAGAATTCAACATTCCGCTGGACGAATATCCCCGGCGTTGCATTCAGCAGATTGCGGAGTGGAAGGAGCGCAGCCAGGAACTGGTGCACAATAAAAATTTGACGCACAGCCGCAGCGATGAATATGGCTCGCACATCATGGAAGCGATGGAAACTGATGTGCCGTTTCGCATCGGCGGCAACATTTTGAATCACGGCTTCATCACGAATTTGCCGGATAAAGCGGTGGTGGAAGTTCCCTGTCTAGTCGATCGCAACGGCGTGCAGGGCTGTTACGTGGGCGACCTTCCCGAACAATGCGCCGCGCTCAACCGCACCAACATCAATGTGCAGCTCTTAACCATTGAAGCTGCGCTCACCCGCAAGCGCGATGCGGTTTATCAAGCGGCCATGCTCGACCCGCACACCGCAGCGGAGTTAACGCTTGACCAAATTCGCCATCTTTGCGATGATTTGATTGCCGCACACGGCATGAATTCGATGTTCGAAAAAGGAGATTCCCATGTTGACGCCTGAGCGGATCGATGAATTGATCACCACTTATCGCGATGGTTTGTTGAATGATACTTTGCCGTTCTGGCAAAAATATGCCGTCGACCGCGACCAGGGCGGTTTCTTGTTTTGCTTAGATCAGGATGGCAGCGTGCTTTCGCCGGACAAACCGATATGGATACATGGCCGCTATGTCTGGCTGCTGTCCACTCTCTATACTACGGTTGAACCTCGCGAAGAATGGCTGGAGTTGGCCAGACACGGCATTGATTTTATCCGGCGCTACGGATTCGATAACGATGGTCGAATGTTTTACAGCGTCACGCGCGAGGGCCGGCCGTTGCGCAAGCGGCGATACATTTTCACCGAAACATTCGGCATGATCGCGCTCGCCGCTTATGCCAAAGCCACGGGTGAGCAAAAAGCCGCGCAGGAAGCGAATGATTTGTTCCGCCTCGTGATCAAGTATCTCACCACCCCCGGACTGCTGGAACCCAAGATTCGTCCGGAAACACGCCGCCTCAAGGCGTTGGCGATTCCCATGATCATGATTGTTTCGGCTCAAGTATTGCGCGATACCATTCGCGATCCTTTGGCGCAGGAGTGGATCGACCGCAGCATGGTGGAAATCGAACGTGATTTCATGAAACCCGAATTCGAAGCCGTGCTGGAGACCGTGGGACCGAACGGCGAGTTCATCGATAACTTTGAAGGCCGAATGATTTGTCCCGGCCATTCCATCGAGGCGGCCTGGTTCATTCTGCACGAGGCCAAGCAGCGCAACAATGACACGCATTTGCGCAAGCTGGGTGCGCAGATTCTCGACTGGTCATGGCAAAAAGGTTGGGACAATAAGTATGGAGGAATTTTGTACTATCGCGATGCGAAAGGCCTGCCGTGCAGCGAGTACTGGCATGA
>JAJVHT010000159.1:16500-25937 GCA_022072515.1 bacterium | reverse complement strand
GAAAAAGCGCCGGATTTAGTCGACGCCTTCACGGCGCATTTGCTGCGTTATCCGCTTGACGACGCAACGCGCGACTTTTTGATCACCGTGCTCCTCGGCAGCGCTGATGTCGACGACTGGTCGATCAACTATCCCGGCGCCGATAAACAAATCCAGGATTGCCTCGTGCAGATCATGCGTTTGCCGGAGTTTCAACTCATGTGATTCTCCGGTTGGCGTTTGCTAGCACGTTACACGTGTAACACATCAGGAAGCAATGAACGCATTTTATTGTAAGGAAGATAAATCATGAATCGACGCGATTTCATACATGTGATGATGCCGCTGGCCGGATTGCCGGTGGTGTGGCCGATGTGGTCGTTTGCCAAGCCGCTGCGGGGCTCCGCTAAATCGAAATATCCGACGAATTTTCCCGACGATGGGCGCGTGCTGGTTTTGGTGCAAATGGCCGGCGGCAACGACGGCTTGAACACGATCGTGCCGTTTGGGCACGACGCGTATTACACCGCGCGGCCGCAACTGGCGATTCCCCCGGATCAGGTGATCAAGCTGAACAATGAAGTGGGTTTTCATCCGGCGCTCCAGCCGCTGCAGCCGATGTTTGACAGCGGCGCCTTCTCCATTATTCATGGCGCGGGCTACCCGAATCCGGATCGCTCGCATTTTCGCTCGACCGATATTTGGCTCACCGGCTCCGGCTCGGAGGTTGTTTCCAATACCGGTTGGCTGGGACGCTATTTCGATTTGTTGTGTCCACCGGGCGAAGCGTGCGGCACGTTCGGCCCGCCGGCGATACAAATCGGCTTGACCTCTTCGCTGGCGCTGTTGGGCCGTGATCAGAAAGGCATTGCGTTGCAAAATCCGCTGCAGTTTTACGAGCTGGTGCAACGCCAGGGCAGCGGACACAATTCCGACCCCAAACCGACGCCCACGACACCGGCGGGAAAAGAGTTGGAATTTTTGCGCGACACGGCGGCTTCCGCCGTTGAATTTGCCGGCGATATTGTCAAGGCTTATGAAGATAAAAAAAATCTCGTGACTTATCCGAACGAATCGCTTGCCGCGCAGTTGCAAATTGTCGCGCGCATGATTGCCGGCGGCTTAAGCACACGCGTGTACATCGTCTCCATTCGCGGTTTCGACACGCACGCCGCGCAGTTGGGCACGCATCAAGCTTTACTGGATGAAATGGCGACGTCCATCACCGCCTTTTATCAGGATCTGATCGCCCTCGGCGTCGCCGATCGCGTCGCCGGCCTTTGCTTTTCGGAATTTGGCCGGCGCGTCAAAGAGAACGCGAGTGTTGGCACCGATCACGGCACGGCCGCGCCGCTGTTCATGTTCGGCAAGCCGATCACCGGCGGCATTTTCGGCAGCCAGCCGAGCTTGACTGATTTGGAAAATGGCGATTTGAAAATGGCCTTCGATTATCGTCAAATTTATGCGTCGCTGCTCGAACAATGGCTGGCCGGCGATTCCCAACAAATTCTCGGCGGTTCGTTCAACACCTTGCCGCTCATCAACGCGGCGACGAAAGTTGAAGATCGTCCGGGCACGGCGATCCCCGATACGTATTTTCTCGCGCAAAACTATCCGAACCCATTTTCCGCGAACGGAACCTTCGGCAATCCGCAAACGACAATCTCTTTTGGCTTGCCGCGCCGCACTTACGTGCAGTTGGTGATTATCAACAGTGTCGGCCAGGAAATCGCCCGGCTGGTGGATGGCGAACAGCCTGCCGGCCAACACACGGTTTCGTGGTCTGCCAACGGCCACGCCAGCGGAACCTATTTCTATCGCTTGCGGGCGGGAAGTTTTGAAGAGACGAAGCGGATGGCGCTGGTGCGGTGAGGCTTATTGCTGGTCGCTGACCTTGCTCCTACTCGAACTCATACTTTTACACACGGTTGATTATTTAGAAGCCAGTACGAGTCAGAGAAAGAGTAGGAGCAAGAGTAAAAATAGGCGATTTAATTTCGCTTATAAAACAACAACGTATCCGGTGGCATCTCCACCGGCACAGTTTCCGTCATTTGCCAATGAATCTTGATGAGTTGCAAGCCAGCTAATGGCGGGCGCTCCGGATGGCGGCGGTTGTAATCATCGATTAGTTGCGCCGCCATTTGCTGATTCGTTGTGGAGTCTTTTAATTTCGGCACCACGCTGTTGTCCCACGGCGTGCTGTACATGCCGAAATCCTCGGGGATCACTTCCACCGTTTGCCCTGCCACCGTCTGGCCGTGCAGCAGAATCTTCTGTACCTCATTGTCATATGTCACCCCGCGTTTATAAGCATACATCGGAAAACCAATGAACGGCCAGGTGTGATCTTTGAAATTGACGCCGGCCCAGAGTTGCAATCCAAGCCAGATGATGATCATACAAGAAATAATGAATTTCCAGTTTTTCATGTGCTGGTCGCTTGTCGCTGGTTGCGGTTACACTGAGTAATGATCGCTTGCCAAACTGATGACTGGTTTATTTCACGGAAACAACGGCGGATGTTTTTTATGAAAATCCGTCGCGTCCTGATATGCCTTGGCCACGGCGAGGGTGTTGGCTTCGCCAAACAATTGCCCGACAAAGCTGATGCTCGTGGGGCTGCCTTTTTTATCGAAGCCGTTCGGCAAAACTACACAGGGATGCCCGGTCAAATTCGTGAGCAACAGATTGCTGCCGCCGAATGACGGCGTGACATAGACCTCGATATTGGCCATCACTTTTTCCATGGCTTGAATAACAAGATAGCGCACGCGATTCGCTTGAATGTATTCCACGGCCGGAATGAAACGCGCGGCGCGAAATGCATTCGGCCAGGCGTTGCGAATTTGCCGAACCATAAGATCGTCCCTGCCCGAGCGCGTCAGTTCATCAAATGCCGCTGCCGCTTCCGCGCTCAGAATAAACGAAATGTCATTCACTGGATAATCCGGCAGTTCGATGGGAGTCAATTGCGCGCCCAACTCACGCAGCTTGGCGAGCACCGCATCATTGTAAGCTTTATTCGTCGTGTCCTGCGTGAATGCGCTTTGGTAATAACCGATACGCAGTTGGCGCCATGTCGTTTGGGCGTTATAATTAAAAGGAAGATCGACCACGGTTTGATCGAGGCCATCGGGGCCGATGATGGCATGAAAAACGAGCGCGCAATCTTCCACCGTGCGGCAGATCGGGCCAATTTTGTCCATCGACCAGCTCAGCGCCATGGCGCCGGCCCGGCTCACCCGGCCATACGTCGGGCGCAAGCCAGTCACGCCACAGCGCGTCGACGGCGAGACAATCGAGCCCCACGTTTCCGTGCCGATGGCAAAGGCCACCAAACCCGCGGCGGTCGCAGACGCCGAGCCGGCAGACGAGCCGCTGGAGCCTTGCTCCAAATTCCACGGATTGCGCGTTTTGCCGCCAAACCAAACATCACCCCACGCCAATTCGCCGAGCGTCAATTTCGCCACCAACACTGCGCCGGCGGCCTCGAGCCGTTGAATCACCGTCGCATCCGCATCGATCATTTGATCTTTGTACGGCACCGATCCCCATGTGGTTTTGTAACCTTTGGCCGCGAGCAAATCTTTCGCGCCGTACGGAATGCCGTGCAACGGGCCGCGATACTTGCCCGCCGCGATTTCTTCATCCGCGCGTTGCGCTTGTTTGAGCGCCAATTCTTCGGTGAGCGTAACGACACATTCCAATTTCGGGCCGTATTTCTTCAGCCGGTCGAGATACATTTTCGTAAGCTGCGTTGAAGTGATTTTGCGCGTGCGAATCAATGCCGCCAAGTCGCCGAGGGTGGCGAAGGCTAATGCCTCAATATTCGCCGGCACGGTGACCTTTGCCGGCGCGCTCCAAACCGGCAGCAAGCGCTTGGCCTCGAATTTCATGCCGACCGGAATCGGGTTAAAGGCCAGCGCCGGCGGCACACTGTTGGCAAGCGTGATCGACCGCAGTTTTTGAAAATTGTCCAAATTCTCTTTCAAATCGCCGAGCATGGAATCACGTTTAGCGTCAGTAAAAGAAAGGCCGATTAAATTTTCGGTGGCCGCGACCATCTCGCGCGTAACGGGATTCTTTTCCTGGGCCTGACTGAAAGCCCCCAGCATTGAGCACAATAGACCCGCAATTACCAAAACCAGCTTATTATTTTGCAGCCGCATGAGGCAACTCCTTTCCTTTTGAATCAAATTAACGCCTTTGTAGCCAAAAGCAACTATATTCAAAAAAATTTTTCGGGAAGGTTTTTCAATTTGAGATTTTTACTTCATACCAGCCGCAGATTGTATAGCCTTTCTCGTGGCTGCGAGTTGTCAGGCAGAAATCCCATCCGTTGCAGATAGCCCTCGTGCTTGGGTGTGCCCGGTTCGCTGTAAATTTTTCGTATCCCTTTTTCTTTGAAGAGGGCGGATTTTTCCGTGAATAAAAACTCGCCGACTTTGAAATCGCGATACCCGGGAATGACAAAATCAATTTTGATCAGCAAGGCGTCGTTGCCACACGGTTCGGCAATAAACAATCCCGCCGGCACCATGTCGCGCAAGATCAGATATCGCCAGTGCGTGTCCACCGGCTGATAGGAAAAATTCGGTAGAAACTTTTTGATCTCCGCCGCATAAAAATCTAAAAAGAATTTGAGATATTCGGATTGCGGCTGAATCGCCAGCAGCTTGAAATATTCTTTCGCCGTGAACGCGTCGTGCAGATGATACAGATGAATCAAAATGATCAAGGTATTGAGCATGGCCACCGGATAAGCCCGGATCAACATACCGTAAATCACGAAACAGACCGCCCCGCTCAGGCTGATGAGACGCAGCTTGATGATGGATGACATCATCAGCGCCGTTGCCACCAAGCCCGAGCCAATATAACCGATAATCGCGTAATTATTCATGAAATCTCTCGATTGCTGATGCTTGGGATTATGCTATAATTTGCATCGGCAAATTGAATTGGTCAAGGGCAAGTTGAAAAAATTCTCGTTGACTTTGCGCTTTTTAAATGGCATTATCTTGAACGTCAAGCGATTTTGCAAAATTCATTTTTGAAAGGAAGCGGCTGAATGCCTTACACTCGTTTGGAAGATATCGATTGGACCAATTGGCAGGCGCAGCAACTTGCAACGCTGCTGTTCGTGGTCCGCGAAGGCCACGTGTTGCTCATTCACAAAAAACGCGGATTGGGCGCGGGTAAAATCAACGGCCCGGGCGGGCGCTTAGACAATGGTGAATTGCCGCTGCATGGCGCTATTCGCGAAGTGCAGGAGGAATTGCGCGTCACGCCGCTGGACGTGGAACATTGCGGTGAGCTGGCGTTTCAATTTGTCGATGGCCTCTCAATTCATGTCGAAGTCTTTCGCGCCGGCGCTTGCGAGGGCGAGCCCCAAGAAACCGACGAAGCGATCCCGCTGTGGACACCGCTCGACCAAATTCCTTATGAGCGCATGTGGGCGGATGATCGCCATTGGATTCCACTGCTGCTGGCGCGCCAAAAATTCAGCGGGCGCTTTCTGTTTGATGCGGACAAAATGTTGGGGCATGAAATCACCCTCATCACGTAACGTTTTTAAACGAATCGTGATGAATAAAGTCTTCTGAATAACTCTCAGGCTCCGGAAGGGAGAAAAGATGCCTAAAATTCCATTTATGCACGGCAGCGTGAACACTGCCGTGAAGCGGGGAGGCGGGCTACATCTGCTGATTTTGGCCGGCCTGCTGCTTTTTCCTTGCCATGCCCAAAGCCAAACCAACGCCGGTCGCACCAACCCACAAACCGGTCAGACCATGTCCTTTGAAGAATATGAGCCCCATTCAACGTTGGTCGTGCCGGCGCATCCGACGACACGCGCGAAGTATCCGTTCATTGATGTGCACAATCATCAAGGCAACATGTCGCCGGAGAATTTGCGAAAGCTGGTCGCCGATATGGACAAGCTCGACATGGCGGTGATGGTGAATCTCAGCGGCCGCGGTTTTAAGCGCGTGCAAAAGGCGGACGGGACGACGGCGACCGGGCTCTATGAAAGTGACTATCTCAAAAAATCCGTGGAAAATGTCAAAGCCACCGCGCCGGGGCGTTTCCTGGTCTTTACTAATGTCGATTTCACCGGCATCGGCGAACCGGGATGGACTGCGAAAGCCGTCAAGGAACTCGAACTAGATGTTAAAAATGGTGCCAGTGGTTTGAAAATTTATAAAAGCCTCGGCCTGGAGGTGAAAGACAGCAGCGGCAAGCGTGTCCCCGTCGATGATCCCCGCCTCGATCCCATCTGGGCGAAATGCGGCGAGCTCAAAATTCCCGTGCTCATTCACTCGGGTGATCCCGCCGCGTTCTGGCTGCCGCAGGATAAATACAACGAGCGCTGGCTGGAGCTGAAACAATTTCCCGAGCGCTATCGCTACGGCCAAGAGCCGTCGTGGGAACAGGTGATGAACGAGCAATTCAACATGTTTCGGAAACATCCGCAAACGAATTTCATCAGCGCCCACATGGCGTGGCTGGCCAACGATCTCGGCCGGCTCGGAAAATTGCTCGATGAAATTCCCAATATGTATACTGAAATCGGCGCGATCATTTACGACCCGGGCCGGCAGCCGCGTTTCGCGCGCGCCTGGTTCACGCAATACCAAGACCGCGTGTTGTTCGGCAAAGACATCTGGGCACCGGAAGAATATCACTGCTACTTCCGCGTGTTAGAAACCGCCGATGAGTATTTCGATTACTATCGCAAGCGCCACGCCTTCTGGAAATTGTACGGCCTCGATTTACCGGACGAGGTGTTGAAGAAACTGTATTACAAAAATGCGCTGAAAATCCTGCCGGGAATCGACGCGGCAAAATTTCCGAAATAAGCGCAACAGATTTTCGCCGAGACGGGATTTGAGACGTCCCGTTCTTGCGGCGCAAGCGCAACCTGATTTTTATTTTAACAGCCTACTGCCGATTGTTGGCGGGGGCTTTTTTTATGACTTGCTTTGCAAACTTTTTGCATGGAAAAACTGTCATATTGAGCAAGCTCTGGTTTTCTGGCAAGCTCGCAATGTACGTTTAGCCATTGTCCTCATAACCCATTAACGGCAAGTGACAAAAAGTAAGTGGATGCATTTCCAACAGGGCCTTGAATACTGACAACCGCTTACTACAAACAGGAGACCGCGATGTTCAAAAACTATCTCCTCATCGCCTGGCGAAATTTTCGCAAACACAAATCATTCTCGCTCATCAATATTGCCGGACTGGCTGTCGGCATGGCGTGTTTTATTTTGATCATGCTGTACGTGCAATACGAGCTGAGTTTTGACCGCTATCACGCCAATGCCGAGCGCATTTACCGCGTCGTCGCGCAGCAGCCGGGGAATATTTTTCTCGGCACTGATCACTTCGCCGTGACGCAGGCGATTCTCGGCCCGACTTTGAAGCGGGAATTCCCGGAGGTGCTGGAGAGCACGACACTCGATGATTACAACAATGTGCTTTTTAACGTCGACGAAAAACGCTTCTATGAAAACGGCATTTTTCTGGCCGATCCGGGCATTTTTAAAATTTTCACTTTTCCGCTACTGGAAGGCGATCCACAAACGGCGCTGTCCGAACCGTTCACCATCGTGCTCTCCGCAACGCTGGCCCATAAATATTTTGGCGCCGAAAGCCCCATGGGTAAAACCCTGCGTTATCAGGATCGCCATGATCTCAAAGTGACCGGCGTCATGCAGGACGTGCCGAAAAATTCGCATTTCCATCCGAATGCCTTGCTCTCGTTTAAAACCGAAGTGGCCATTAGCACGGATAAAAACCGGTTTACTTCTTGGGGCAACAGCTCGTATTGCAATTATATCCTGGGCGCGCCCGGTTTTGACGCAAAGGCGTTTGATGCAAAACTGGCCGGGATCGTGAAAAAATATCACACCGAAGATTGGCGCGATAAAGACAACCCACATCGTTATTATCTACAACGTTTGACCGACATTCATCTTTATTCTCATATCAATTTTGACATGGGGCAAAACAACGACATTCGTTATATCTACCTGCTGGCGGGCCTCGCCCTTGTCATCATGCTGACCGCGTGCATCAATTACATGAATCTGGCCACGGCCCGCTCCGCCTTGCGCGCGAAAGAAGTCGGCCTGCGCAAAGTCGTGGGCGCGAGCCGCTTGCAACTGCTCAAACAATTTATTGGTGAATCGTTGCTGTTAACGATTGCGGCGGCGGTGATTGCGCTGCTCGTGGTTGAGTTGTTTCTGCCGGTTTTTTCCAATTTAGTGGATCGCGAATTGACGTTCTCATTGCTGCTGCAGAGCCAGATGCTCACCGGAATGCTGTTGGCAATTTTAGCTGTCGGCATGATCGCGGGCGGTTATCCCGCATTTTTCCTCGCCGCCCTTCAACCCGCCAAAGTTTTGAAAGGCGAAATTCGTGACAGCGGCCGCTCACGGCTGCGCCAGGCGCTGGTGGTATTTCAGTTTGCGGCTTCCGTCGGTTTGATCATCTGCACCGCCACCGTACAGAAACAAATGCATTATATCAAAAGCAAAAAGCTTGGCTACAACCGCGAGCAGGTTTTGGTGCTGCGCATGCGTGATCCGGAAGCGCGCAAAAAATACGGCCTGCTCAAAAATGATTTGCTGGCCAATCCCAATTTTCTCAAAGTCACGTGCTCCGGCCATTTGCCCACTAATATCGGCTCAAGCTCAGGCCTGGGTTGGACCGAGCACGAAGGCCAACCGGCGCTGCAAGCTTACAACACGCCGGTGGATTATGATTTTCTCGACGTTTTTGAAATCGAGCTGGTGGAGGGACGAAATTTTTCGCGCGAATTTTCGACCGACTCGCTGCAGGCCTATATCATTAATGAAAAGCTGCGTGACCTGCTCGGCTGGACTTCTGCGGTGGGGCAGGCGTTTGGCAGCGGCGACAAAACGGATGGCAAAGTCATTGGCGTAATGAAAAATTTTCACATGCATTCGCTGCGCCAAGAAATTCAGCCGCTGTTCATTCGTGTGAACAGCAACTGGGGCTCCACCCTCTCCGCGCGCCTTCGCGCCGAAAATATTCCGGCGTCGATCGAGCATCTACGCAGCGTTTGGCAAAAATATTCACCGCATTATCCGTTTGAATATTTCTTTTTGGACGATGAATTCAATCGCATGTACAAAGCCGAAGAAAAACTCAGTGCGGTCTTTGGCTACTTCACCTTTCTCGCGATTTTCATTGCATGCCTCGGGCTCTTCGGGCTGGCCTCATTCACGGCGGAACGCAAAACCAAAGAAATCGGCATTCGCAAAGTACTCGGCGCGTCGCTGGCGCAATTATTTTTTCTGCTTTCCAAGGATTTCGTCAAATTAATCCTGCTGGCGAATCTCGTCGCGTGGCCGCTGGCTTGGTACGGCATGAGCCACTGGTTGCAAGGCTTTGCGTATCGCACTTCGCTGACGTGGCTCATCTTC
>JAJVHT010000159.1:0-16400 GCA_022072515.1 bacterium | reverse complement strand
GCTTTCCAAGGATTTCGTCAAATTAATCCTGCTGGCGAATCTCGTCGCGTGGCCGCTGGCTTGGTACGGCATGAGCCACTGGTTGCAAGGCTTTGCGTATCGCACTTCGCTGACGTGGCTCATCTTCCTCGCCACCGCTGCCGCTGCGCTGCTGCTGGCGCTCGTCACGGTCAGTTTCCAAACTCTCAAAGCCGCGTTGGCCAATCCGGTTGACTCGCTGCGGTACGAGTGAGAAGGCGTCAAACGTAAGGCGTCATATTAAAAAAATTTTAACGCGTGTTCTTTCGTTTTAATGAATTATGGTAACTATTCAGCTATTTCACCGCCCGGGCGCTAATTTTTGAAATTTATGATATCGCGCCAATTTATTTTTGCATGCAGATTCGAGCGCCCGGGCGGTACTGAATAGTTACGAATTATGTTTTATTCGTTCCAATCAATCCATGAATCGCCCGCACCGCGGCATCGGCGGCGTTGGCGTCGACGATCAAGCTGATGGAACATTCGGATGAACCTTGGGCGATGGCGATGACATTGACGTTTTGATTGCCAAGGGCGCTAAAAATTTTTCCGGCAATGCCGGGCGTGTGCTTCATGCCCGCGCCGACCACGGTGACGATGACAACTTGATCGAGTACGGCAATGTTGTCAATATCGCGCCGGTGCAGTTCAAGGCGAAATTCTTCTTCCAGCGCCGAGCGTACACGTGCGGCCAACGCGGACGGCACGGAGAAACAAATGCTTTGCTCCGAAGAAGCTTGGGTGATCAGCGTAACGCTCGCTCCGGCATGCGCGACCGCGCTAAACGTCCGGGCCGCGACACCCGGCACGCCCAACATGCCGCGACCTTCGATGTTCATCATGCTTTGGCCTTTGATGGCCGTGACGGCTTTGATCTTTCCGGAAATGCGGTGATTATCCGAGACGATGCGTGTGCCGGGATGATCAGGATTAAAAGTATTTTTAATCCATAGTTCGATGCCGCGCTCAATGACGGGGCGGATAGTCTTGGGATGCACGACCTTTGCGCCATAGTAAGCCAGTTCTGAAATTTCGCGAAAGGACAGTTCCGGTAAGGTTTGCGCCTCGGCAATGATGCGCGGATCGGCAGTCATTACGCCGTTGACATCTGTCCAAATCCACACGGCGTTGGCATTGAGCGCGGCGCCGAGAATGCCGGCGCTGTAATCGCTGCCGCCACGGCCCAAGGTGGTCACGGCGCCGGACTTCGTGGCGCCGATGAAGCCGGTGATGACAGGCACTTCGCCATTGTTCATTTTTTCTCGCAACCGTTTTTCTGCATGCGCGGCGGTTTTTTCCATCATGGGGTTGGCGGCGCCGAAAAGTTCATCGGTCAAAATGAATTCGGAAGCTTCGAGGGCTTCGGCAGCCAATCCCATTTGCTGCAGCCGGGCCGTCAGGAGATGGATGCTCATGCGTTCGCCCAGCGAAGAGATGGCGTCGGCGGCGCGCGGCGAAACTTCACCGAGCGTGTTCACGGCGTGACAGAGATTCTCAAATTCATCAAGATAGGAAAAGACGTGATCGCGAACGGCCTGCTGCGCTGCGGAGGAATTGAGTAAACCGATGATGGCGTTTTCATGTTTGGCGCGCAGTTCACGTGCGAGACGGCGAAATGTCTCACTGTCGCCATTGGCCGCGGTATTCGCGCCCTTAAGCAACATGTCCGTGACGCCGCTCATGGCCGAAACAATTACGGCCAATGCCGGCCACTCTTTTTGTGCTGCGCGAACAATCTCGGCAGATTGGGCAATGGCTTCGGCGCTGCCGACTGAGGTGCCGCCGAATTTCATAACAAGAGTTTTCATAATTTCAAAATTACAGAATACTGACGGCAAAGTCAAGCTGGAGGGCGGGTGTTATAATCACCGCGAGGTAAGATTAAAAAGCTTGTGGTGATTAAAAAAGTTTGTACTTGAAGGCGTCCTTACAAATAAAAAAGGGAAAAGATTTTTCAATCTTTTCCCTTTGCTCTATAAAATTAATTTCCGGCGACGACCTACTCTCCCGCCCCGTTACCAGGGTAGTACCATCGGCGCGGGCAAGCTTAACTGCTCTGTTCGGAATGGGAAGAGGTGTGACCCTGCCGCTATTGCCACCGGAAAATTTTTCACAATTGCGTTGAAGAGCAGGCCAGACTACAAGCCACAAACCATCCGCTGTGTGCGTCAGGATTGTTTGATCGTAACCGTTGAAGAAAAAAATTATTGGTTAAGCCACACGGCTGATTAGTACCACTCGGCTGAACCCATTACTGGGCTTGCACCTGTGGCCTATTACCTCGTCGTCTACGAGGAGCCTTTAGTGACCTTAAGGTCAGGGAAATCTCATCTTGAGGTGGGTTTCGCGCTTAGATGCCTTCAGCGCTTATCCCGTCCAGACACAGCTACCCAACGATACCACTGGCGTGATAATTGGTCTACTGGAGGTCTGTCCACTCCGGTCCTCTCGTACTAGGAGAAGCACCTCTCAAATTTCCTACGCCCGCAACAGATAGGGACCGAACTGTCTCACGACGTTCTAAACCCAGCTCACGTACCGCTTTAATGGGCGAACAGCCCAACCCTTGGGACCTTCTTCAGCCCCGGGATGCGATGAGCCGACATCGAGGTGCCAAACCGGGTCGTCGATGTGAACTCTTGGACCCGATAAGCCTGTTATCCCCGGAGTACCTTTTATCCGTTGAGCGACGGCATTTCCATACACAACCGCCGGATCACTAGCCCCTGGTTTCCCACCTGTTCGACCTGTATGTCTCACAGTTAAGCTCCCTTATGCGCTTGCACTCTACGCACGATTACCGACCGTGCTGAGGGAACCTTTGGGCGCCTCCGTTACATTTTAGGAGGCGACCGCCCCAGTCAAACTTCCCACCTAGCGGGGTCCCTACACCGGATGACGGTGCGAGGTTAGTGCTTCAGTACAACAAGGGTGGTATTTCAAGGTTGACTCCCCGACGACTAGCGCCGCCGGATCGACGTCTCCCACCTATCCTACACATGCTAAACCGAAACACAACGCTAAGCTAAAGTAAAGGTTCACGGGGTCTTTCCGTCCCGTTGCGGGCAACCGGCATCTTCACCGGTACTACAATTTCGCCGAGGCTCTGGTTGAGACAGCGCCCAAGTCGTTACACCATTCGTGCAGGTCGGAACTTACCCGACAAGGAATTTCGCTACCTTAGGACCGTTATAGTTACGGCCGCCGTTTACCGGGGCTTCGATTCAAAGCTTCGTCCCGCTTGCGCAGGATTGACCTCTCCTCTTAACCTTCCGGCACCGGGCAGGTGTCAGTCCGTATACGTCGTCTTGACGACTTTGCACAGACCTGTGTTTTTAGTAAACAGTCGCCCAGGCCATTTCTCTGCGATCCCGTCTAGCTTTGGCCTGCTCATTGCTGATAGACCTGACCAAACAGGACATCTCTTCTTCCGAAGTTACGAGATTATTTTGCCTAGTTCCTTAACCAGAGCTATCTCGAGCACCTTAGGATATTCTCCTCATCTACCTGTGTCGGTTTGCGGTACGGTCGCTCTAATTTCTCGCTTAGAGGTTTTTCTCGGCAGCGTGGTACGTGTCAGTTGGTTTGACCGAAGTCGCATTTCCCATTCGCTTCTCGGAGTTAATGACTGGGTGGGTTTTCCTGCCCAATCCTCCTACCAGCTTAGACCAGGGCATCCAACACCTGGCTGACTTTCCCTTCTGCGTCACCTCATCGCTCAGACGATTTCAGAGCGGTACGGGAATATTCACCCGTTTTCCATCGCCTACGCCGTTCGGCCTCAGCTTAGGGTCCGACTAACCCTGAGCAGATTGACTTTACTCAGGAAACCTTAGATTTTCGGTGTTATAGGTTCTCACTATAATTATCGCTACTTATGCTGGCATATTCATTTCTGCTTCCTCCAGCACGCCTCGCGGCGCACCTTCGCAGGTCGGCAGAACGTTCCCCTACCACTCAATCCCGACGAATCGGAATCAAGTCCGCTGCTTCGGTGATAGGCTTAGTCCCGTGAATTATCGGCGCAAAATCACTTGACCAGTGAGCTGTTACGCTTTCTTTAAATGGTGGCTGCTTCTAAGCCAACATCCTGGTTGTCTAAGCGATTTCACATCCTTTCTCACTTAGCCTATACTTAGGGACCTTAGCAGACGGTCCGGGTTGTTTCCCTTTTGGCAATGAAGCTTATCCCACACTGCCTGTCTCCCGTGAAACAAGTTACGGCATTCGGAGTTTGGTTGGGGTTGGTACCCTTGTGAGAGCCCTAGCCCATTCAGTGCTCTACCTCCGCAACTCTATTACACGAGGCTAGCCCTAAAGCTATTTCGGGGAAAACGAGCTATCTCCAAGTTTGATTAGCCTTTCACCCCTACCCACAGTTCATCTCCAGAATTTTCAACTTCCGTGAGTTCGGACCTCCACGACCTGTTACGGCCGCTTCATCCTGACCATGGGTAGATCACCTGGGTTCGCGTCTACCACATGCAACTAAATCGCCCTATTCGGACTCGCTTTCGCTGCGACTACCCCCGTAACGGGGTTAATCTTGCTGCATACGGTAACTCGCCAGCTCATTATGCAAAAGGCACATGGTCATCTGTACCAGCCGTGTTGCCACGATTGGCCCTGGACTTCCACTGTTTGTAAGCATACGGTTTCAGGTCCTATTTCACTCCCCGCCTGGGGTACTTTTCACCTTTCCCTCACGGTACTAGTTCACTATCGGTCACGAGAGAGTATTTAGCCTTTGGTCATGGTCGACCGAGATTCCCACGGGATTTCACGTGTCCCGCAGTACTTGGGTACAAAGTCCAGGAAGACATTATCTTTTCGCTTACAGGGCTATCACCTTCTATGGCCGGACTTTCCAGACCGCTTCGACTAAGATAATGCTTGTTAACTTCCCGGCGCGACTGCATTCGCACCTAACTCTGCCCCGCTACCCTTACGGCACAACGCACGCAGGCTTGACATGCCGTAAGTTTAGGCTGTTTCCCGTTCGCTCGCCGCTACTAGGGAAATCGCTATTGCTTTCTTTTCCAGGAGGTACTAAGATGTTTCAATTCCCTCCGTTGTCTCCTCCCTGCCTATGTGTTCAGCAGGGGGTCTCCGCTTGCGCGGATCGGTTGCCCGATTCGGAAATCTTCGGATCAAAGAGTGTTTGCCTCTCCCCGAAGCTTATCGCAGCTTACCACGTCCTTCATCGACTTCTCGTGCCAAGGCATCCTCCATATGCTCTTAGTAGCTTAACCAAAAAACCTTCATATTTCAGCTGATCGTTACGATCAACCAAACGACCTTCACACAGCAGATGGTTTATGGCTCGAATCTAGCGCGAATTCCGTATAGCGGAATTCGCGGCTTATTGTAGTTGCCTTGCATTTACAACGCAATTGTCAAAGAGCATTACAACTTCGTGAAACCGACCGGAATCGAACCGATGTTAGACGACCCTGCCTACTCAACCTTGAGTAACGGTTCCAATTTTTGCTGTTCATGGGTGGAGCTGATCGGGATCGAACCGACGACCTTCGGCTTGCAAAACCGACGCTCTCCCAACTGAGCTACAGCCCCGATTGAAAAGCAAAGAGCAAACAGAAAAAAGCAATTCTAAACTTTATCATTCTTGGCCTTTTCCTTTTTGCTTTCCATCAGGCGGTGGGCCTGAGTGGAATCGAACCACTGACCCCTGCGTTATCAGCACAGTGCTCTAACCAACTGAGCTACAGGCCCAGCAATTCCAGGTACAGACAAAAACGCGAACTCCACAACGTTCGCGTCAAAGTCAAAGTAAAAATAGCAGCGTGCACAGCCAGAGCTGTGAAACCAAGGGTTATCTTGGATTCTCTAAATTCAATTCATGTCCGAGGACCGAACTGAACGAGACTCCCTAGAAAGGAGGTGATCCAGCCGCACCTTCCGGTACGGCTACCTTGTTACGACTTCGCCCCAGTCATCGATCTCACCTTAGGCGCCTTCTTCCTTGCGGTTAGACCAGCGACTTCGGGTGTTACCGACTTCCATGGCGTGACGGGCGGTGTGTACAAGGCCCGGGAACGTATTCACCGCGGCATGCTGATCCGCGATTACTAGCGATTCCACCTTCATGCAGTCGAGTTGCAGACTGCAATCTGAACTGAGACCGGTTTTAAGGGATTGGCTCGACCTTGCGGTTTTGCTCCCCGTTGTACCGGCCATTGTAGTACGTGTGTAGCCCTGGACGTAAGGGCCATGATGACTTGACGTCGTCCCCACCTTCCTCCGACTTATCACCGGCAGTCTCCTTAGAGTGCTCAGCATTACCTGTTAGCAACTAAGGACAAGGGTTGCGCTCGTTGCGGGACTTAACCCAACATCTCACGACACGAGCTGACGACAGCCATGCAGCACCTGTGCTGGCTCCTACTTGCGTAGGTCCCTTCCCTTTCAGGTTGGTAACCAGCATGTCAAGCCCAGGTAAGGTTCTTCGCGTTGCATCGAATTAAACCACATACTCCACCGCTTGTGCGGGCCCCCGTCAATTCCTTTGAGTTTCAACCTTGCGGCCGTACTTCCCAGGTGGGACACTTAATGCGTTAGCTGCGACACCGAACCTTGCGGTCCGACATCTAGTGTCCATCGTTTACAGTGTGGACTACCAGGGTATCTAATCCTGTTTGCTACCCACACTTTCGTGCCTCAGCGTCAGTTACAGACCAGGAAGCCGCCTTCGCTACTGGTATTCTTCTCGATATCTACGCATTTCACCGCTACACCGAGAATTCTACTTCCCTTTTCTGCACTCAAGAACAGCAGTATCAAAAGCAGAACCCGCGTTAAGCGCGAGTATTTCACTTCTGACTTACCATTCCGCCTACGCACCCTTTACACCCAATAATTCCGGACAACGCTTGCCCCCCCCGTATTACCGCGGCTGCTGGCACGGAGTTAGCCGGGGCTTTCTCTGGAGGTACCGTCAAATCCCGTAAGTTCGTTACGGAACAATTCGTCCCTCCTAACAGAGGTTTACAATCCTTAGACCTTCATCCCTCACGCGGCGTTGCTGGTTCAGCCTTTCGGCCATTGACCAATATTCCTCACTGCTGCCTCCCGTAGGAGTCTGGACCGTATCTCAGTTCCAGTGTGGCCGATCACCCTCTCAGGTCGGCTACCGATCGTCGCCTTGGTGGGCTGTTACTCCGCCAACTAGCTAATCGGACGCAGGTCCATCCTCTGGTGATCCTTGCGAATCTTTAACAACAAAGCCATGCGACTCCGTTGCATTATGCGGTATTAGCCACGCTTTCGCGTGGTTGTTCCCCGCCTGAGGGTAGGTTACCTACGTGTTACTCACCCGTGCGCCGGTACTGAAAAGTATTGCTACCCTTCAATCCCTGACTTGCATGTGTTAGGCACGCCGCCAGCGTTCGTCCTGAGCCAGGATCAAACTCTTCGTTGTTTTTCTTTTTTGCAAAAGAAAGAAAGGTTTGATTCCACAACTCGTTCAATTTAAATTCTACTCAAAGAATTTGCATTGGGCCATGCACGCTTGCTATTTTACAAAGAACAAACTTCTAAAACATCTATTTACATCTTTTAATTTCTAAACTGGACAGCATTTAATATAATCAACTACTCTCCAAAAAGCAAGCCTTTTTTCACCCTTTTATAAATTTTCTTGTTACATCTTTCTAACAACTTTACTGTCGAGCATATATAATATAAAACTTTGCACGAAAATGTCAAGAAAATTTTTACTGCCATTTGAATTTTTTTTAATGCCATCTTACCGTGTCCGCATCAAACCATCCTCTTGACCACCAGGTAAAATTTTATCACTATTTGAAAACCATGCTGCCCGTTATTGCCGTCGGCTCACCCCTTGACACCAACTTAAATTCTGCCTATATTACTTTGTTCCAAAACAAATATAAAACTCAGTCGCTTGATAAATTTCGCAACAGGTGCGAAACTCATAGAAAACGATATGTCCACTTCGCGATTCACGCCGGCAGATTATGTGTATTTGCAAAAGGCCTTGGAGCTTGCCGCTGGCGGCTGTGGCTTTGTCAGCCCCAATCCAATGGTCGGCGCCGTCGTCGTCAAAGACGGCGAGATTGCCGGCACGGGTTATCATCGCCAGTTTGGCGGTGACCATGCCGAAGTCGAGGCCTTGCGTGAAGCCGCCGATCTCGCCCGCGGCGCGACTTTGTATTGCACGCTCGAACCCTGCAGCCACTTTGGCAAAACGCCGCCGTGCGTCAATCGTATCCTTGACTCTGGTATTGCGAAAGTCATTATCGGCACGCTCGACCCTAACCCCCTCGTTAACGGCCGCGGCGTAAACATTCTCCGCGAACATGGCCTCGTCGTCGAAATCGGCCTGCTCGAAGAAGCGTGTTACGAATTGAATGAGAACTTTTTTAAATTCATCACCAGCCGGTTGCCGTTCGTGACGTTGAAAGTAGCGCAAAGCCTCGATGCCAAAATCGCCGATGCCCAGGGAAATTCCAAATGGATCAGCAACGCGGCCGCGCGTAAATTGGTGCATCGTTGGCGGTGGCAGAACGATGCCATCTTGATCGGCATCGGCACGGCGCTCGCCGACAATCCCCAACTCACCGTTCGCGAAGAGCCGGGACCGCAGCCGCGTCGAATCATCGTCGATACGAATTTGCGCCTGCCTCTCACTGCGTCAATTTTGACCGATGCGCAGGTCACCAAAACGATTGTGGCGATTGGCGAAAACTGCCGCGAGCGTGAGAAAATCGCGGCAATCGCAAATCGCGGCGCGAGTGTTTGGCCGGTACGCACGACGCCCGACGGCAGTCTCGATTTGCGCCATCTTCTGGAACGTCTCGGACAAGAAAATATCGCCTCGGTTCTGGTCGAAGGAGGGCGGCGAATTTTTAGCTCGCTGCTGGAAACGCAACTGGCGGATCGACTCAAATGTTTCATCGCACCCACAATCATCGGCGATGGCATACCGGCATTTCAAGGCTTGCCACTTGATAATCTGCAGGACGCCATCACGTTCACAAAAACCACCGCGGAAATCATCGGCGATAATGTTCTATTCTCAGGCCGGTTGCACTATCGTCGCTCGCCGCAGGCAACGCCGGAAAAATAATTCAACTACGGCATCAGCTTGCCGGATTTTGTTCTAACTTTTTGGCGTTGAGTTCTTATTGTTTTCTACGGATTGATCGCATCGCCACATGCCCATTTCACTCTCTGCGTTATTACTCGTTGTTGGCACCAGTCTTTGCTGGTCCGGATTGGATACGATGCGCAAGCTGCTCGCGAGTCGCCTCAATCCCATTCCGTTGGTCATTTTGCTGGCTCTCGGTCAAATCCCGTTATTTTTAATTTGGTTTGCGCTGGCGGGAAACTTCAAAATATCTCCGGACTACTTTTTCCCCGGCTTGGCCGCCGTCGTGTTCAACATCGCCGCCAATTTGATGTTCGTCCATGCGCTTAAACTCTCGCCGTTCAGCTTGACGATTCCGTTTCTCTCGCTCACACCGGTTTTTGTCACGCTGTTAGCGATCGTCTTGCTTGGCGAGTACCCCACGCTGCAGCAAGTCGCCGGCATACTCATCGCGGTGGCCGGCGCGTTGAGCTTGAATCTCGCGCGCCAACAAGAAGTGGCGGTTAAAAATATCTGGCGCGCAATTCGTGGCGAACGCGGCAGTTTATTGATGATCGGCGTCGCCATGCTCTGGTCGCTCAACTCGTCTTTGGATAAATTGGCTGTGGCGCGGGCCTCCGTGGCTTTTCATGCGCTCGTGCAAGTCGCCGGCATTGCCTTGGGCTTGCTTCCGGTTTTTATGCTCAAATTCAATCGTCACGACTTAATGATCGTCCCGGCGCATCGAAAATTCTTGCTCGGCGCGATTTTGTTTTGTGCCTGCGGGCTGACACTCGAACTGACCGTCATTCAAACTATTCCGCTGCGCTTCGTGTCAATCATCAAAAGAGTTTTGGAATTGAGTTTGGCGGTGATAATCGGGCGTTGGGTTTTCGCCGAGTCCATCACCGTCCGCCAGCTTGCCGCCATCGGTTTGATGGGGATTGGCATTATCCTTGTTCTCACACAAAATTAAGGTTATGTTCACTGGATTAGTTGAAGAAGTTGGACAAATCGTTGCCGTTGAGTCGCACGGCAGTTCCCGCCGGCTAACGATTCACGCCCAAAAAATTCTAACCGATGCAAAAATCGATGACAGCGTCTGTGTCAGCGGTGTGTGCCTAACCGTCGTGGCGCGCTCAGAACATACATTTCAAGTGCAAGCCGTAGATGAAACACTGCGCAAAACCACGCTGGGAAACTTGCGGCAAGGAAACCGCGTCAATCTGGAACGCGCGCTGCGCCCAACAGACCGTCTCGGTGGGCATTTCGTGCAGGGTCACGTCGACGGCGTAGCGCCGATCGTCGAGCTTATTCCACAAGCTGCCGGGAAATTACTGACCCTGGAATTAAGCCCGGAACTAATGCGCTATGTCATTCAACACGGTTCGATCACTCTTGATGGCGTCAGCTTGACTGTGGCGCGTGTGGAAGAGCCGCGCATCACGATCGCGCTCATTCCGCATACACTGGCGCAAACCACGCTCGGCGACCGCCAGCCCGGCGATTGGTTGAATGTTGAAAACGATCTGTTGGGAAAATATGTCGAGCGCTTATTGGTAACGCCAACGGGAAGCAGCTTGAAGAATGAACAGCTTTTAGCCTGGGGGTACGGTGATTCTGGCAAAAAAATGTAGCAGACGTTTTACGACTTAATTTTACGTTTCATAACCGCACTCAACTTCTTGGACAGTTAACCATGAAATTTCATACCATCACCGAAGCCATTGCCGATTTTCGCGACGGCAAGCTGCTTATCGTCGTTGATGATGAAGACCGCGAAAATGAAGGCGATTTTTGTTTAGCCGCTGAAAAAGTGACGCCAGAAAAAATCAACTTTATGGCAAAACACGGCCGGGGTTTGGTTTGTATCGCCATGCTGCCGGAACGTCTCGAAGCGCTGGATCTGCATCCCATGGTGCCCGACAACACCGCCCGACTCGGCACCTCCTTCACGGTTTCGGTGGATGCCAAACGCCACACCAGCACCGGCATCTCCGCCCACGATCGCGCCGAAACGATTTTGCAATTGATTGCTGCCGGCACCACTCCGCATGATTTGGCGCGTCCCGGACATATTTTTCCTCTGCGCGCGCAACCTGGCGGCGTGTTGGCGCGGTCGGGCCACACCGAAGCGGTGGTTGATCTGTCGCGCCTGGCCGGGCTTTATCCCGCCGGTGTCCTGTGTGAAATTATGGACGAAGACGGCAGCATGGCGCGCGTGCCGCGGCTTCTGGAAATCGCCGAACAATTTCAAATTAAAATCATCACCATTCGCGATCTCATCGAATATCGCCGGCGCAATGAAAAATTAGTCCATCGCGTTGTGACCACACGCTTTCCCAGCCGCTACGGCAATTTTGTGCTGCATCTTTATGAAAGCGATACCGATGAAAATCATCATCTCGCCATCGTCAAAGGCGACGTCTCCACCGGCGCGCCGGCGCTGGTGCGCGTGCACTCGCAATGTCTCACCGGCGATATTCTCGGCTCGTTGCGCTGCGATTGCGGCGAGCAATTGGCGCGGGCGCTGCAACTGATCGAGCAGGAGGGCAACGGTGTTCTTCTTTATATGCGCCAGGAAGGCCGTGGCATCGGGCTCGCCAATAAAATTCGCGCTTACAAATTGCAGGATGAGGGTAAAGATACGGTGGAAGCCAATGAGGCGCTCGGCTTCAAAGCGGACTTGCGGCATTACGGCATCGGCGCGCAAATTCTCTACGATCTCGGCATTCGCAAAATTCGGCTGTTGACCAACAATCCCAAAAAGGTTGTCGGGCTGGAGGGCTATGGCTTGCAGATCGTCGAGCGTGTCCCCATTCAAATTCCCGCGAACGAAGCGAACGCGCGCTATTTGGCGACCAAGCGCAACAAGCTCGGTCACTTGCTCATCGATGAGCCGGGCGTGGAATCGAATCCACACGAAAAAGAATAAACCGAGGCAAATTTTTCATGTTAAACATTCTTTGGAATACGCGCGGCTATTTTTTCTGGCTGCTGGTCGTGTCGTTATGCTGTTGGATTCTCGAACGGCTCGCGCCGTGGCGAACGGAGCAGAAAGCCTTTCGCCGGCAAATTGGCCAGGATTTCTTTTGGCTGGTTTTCAACGGGCATTACGCCGGCGTGGCGATTGCGTTCGTCAGCAGTTGGCTCATTCAACAACTCAATCCGTGGTTCGGCCAATGGAACGTGCCGGCGCCGGAAGCGATTCAACTTTTGTCCGGCAGTCCCTGGTGGGCGCAATTTGCCGTCTTTCTCGTACTCAAGGATTTTCTCGAATATCTCGTGCATAATTTATTGCATCATGTGCCGATCTTGTGGGAATTTCATAAGCTTCATCACAGCATCGAAGAGTTGGACTGGATTGGCAACATGCGTTTTCATTGGATGGAGATTGTCGTTTACAAAAGCTTGACTTATTTGCCGCTTGTCATGCTTGGCGTCAACGGCAATGTAATTCTGTGGATCGCCATCGTCACGACCATCATCGGCCATCTCAATCATTCCAATTTGAATTTCACTTGGGGGCCGCTACGTTACGTCATTAACTCGCCGCGCATGCACGTTTGGCATCATGATGTGATGCTGCATGGCCGGGGCGGCCAGAATTTCGGCGTTGTCTTTTGCTTGTGGGATTGGCTCTTCGGCACGGCGTATTTGCCGGCAGACAAAGATCAACCCGAACGGCTCGGTTTCGAAAGCATGGAAAAATTTCCCCGTGCGCTATTGCCCCGGCTGGTTTATCCGTTATTTAAAAAGACCACGTGAATTCCTATGCCGGTGCAAGTGCGCCGGAAAAATTCTCAGAGCCGGAAAAATTTTTATTTGCAAAAAAGCAAAAAAAAGCTAGCTTATGAAGCCGGCTATTTTTCCAACCCGCAAAACCAGGACATGTTTAATCAGGGCCATGTCGTGGGTGAGGTGCGGGTTTGCACTCAGCGTGCCGGCGCAAATAATTCTTTTTATTTTTCAAAAAAGTTGAGGAGAGAAGTATGCGAAAGGTAGTTGTGGTTTTAGCATGTGGAGGTCTTTTAACCGCTTTTATCGGTTGCGAACAAAAAGCGCCGGCACCCGATCCGGTCAAACGCGGCGAGTATTTAATCACCATTGGCGGTTGCCATGATTGTCACACACCCAAAAACATGAACGCCGCCGGCATGCCCGAACCGGATATGACGCGCATGCTTTCGGGTCATCCCAGCGAAGCGCCATATCCCACCTGGAAACCTGAAGATCTGCAAATGAACAATGCCATCGCTTCCACGAATACCATGCTCTCAGCATGGGCCGGCCCGTGGGGCGTGAGTTTCGCCCAGAACCTCACGCCGGATAAGGAAACCGGCATCGGCGAATGGACCGAGGAAGCGTTCATACAAGCCATGCGCACCGGCAAGCATCAGGGGCAGCCGAACGGCCGTGATATTTTGCCGCCGATGCCGTGGCCTGGCATAGCAAAAATGACCGATGAAGATCTAAAAGCGGTTTGGGCTTACTTGCGCAGCATCCCAGAGGTGAAAAACCAAGTGCCGTTGCCGGTGCCACCGAGCATGCCGCCAGCCGCACCCGGCAACTAAAAAATCTTGTTGTATCAGAACAATGCAGGCCGGCCACCTCAAGTGGCCGGCCTGTGTAATACGCCTCCCACATTTCGACGTAACCAATCTACACATTCAATTGTTGCACCGAGAAAATTTTGGCAAAAATTAACCATCCGCCGCCGGCGTTATTCGCCTGGCTGCGTCTCTTGTTCGGCAGTTTGTTTTTTGCCTTATCCTGGTTAACCGTCTTTCCGGCCCCGACCAATTTGCTGTGGGAAATTTCAATTTTAGTGACGGAATGGGGCCATGTATTGGCCTTTCTGTCACTATTGCTTTTTCTCCCCGGCTGGCGGCGTTCACGCAAAAACCAAATCGCCGCCATGTTAGGATTGCTCGCCGCGATTTTGGCGCTTACGCCCTTGTTACGCGCCATTCCTGTTGCCCGTCGACTTCCCACACAGCTTCAAATGGCTTTTGGCGGAATTCAACCGCCCCCCAAAACAGAAATTGTCGCACGTCCGCAACCGTTAATTTTCAGCGATCTGGTGCGCGGCATCAACTCACCGGCGGTAAATTACAACAGCCTGGCTTACTCACGCCGTGATGAAGACGAATTAAAACTCGACTTCTATCCACCGCCAACGGCGACTCGATCCGCACCGTGTGTCATCGTCGTTCACGGCGGCTCCTGGCGCAGCGGCGATAGCCAGCAGCTTGCGCCGCTTAATTCATATCTCGCTGCACGCGGGTATGCTGTCGCCTCACTGAATTATCGTCTCACGCCGCGCTGGCGCTTTCCCGCGGCACACGATGATGTGATAGCCGCATTCAATTTTCTGAAATCTCATGCGGACTCACTGCATCTCGATCCACAACGCTTTGTTTTGCTCGGGCGCTCGGCCGGTGGGCATCTCGCACTGCTCGCGGCCTACACGCAACATGATCCCGCGATTCGCGGTGTGATTTCATTTTATGGGCCGGCCGATCTGCATTGGAGTTACGCGCATCCCGGCAATCCTCTGGTCATCGATACGCACAACATTCTGCACGCTTTTCTCGGCGGCAGCCCCGAACAAGTGCCGGCCAATTATGATGCCGCTTCACCGCTGCAGTTTGTTGAGCCGTCGACGCCTCCCACCTTGCTCATTCACGGCGGACGCGATGAGTTGGTTTCAATTCGCCAAAGCGAACGACTCGCCGCGCGCTTGCTGCAAGCGGGAGTGCCGCATTTTCTGCTGCGCTTACCGTGGGCGACCCACGCCGGTGATTTTAATTTCAGCGGGCCATTCGGGCAGATGAGCACGTATGCGGTTGAGTATTTTTTAAAGGAAGTGACGGAGAGTAACAAAAAATAAAGCAGGATTTTCAATTCACGAGATTTTTCGATCAACACGCCAAAGCGCGATGGCGGAAACTATGCCTGCCACTAACATGACACTCCACAATACCGTCGAGCCAAACCGTTCGAATAAAGCTGTTCCGATCACGCCACTCAACGTAAAGCCGAGACTAAACGTCATCTGATACAGGCCCATGTATTCACCGCGGCGTTCGGCGGGTGCGATTTCGCCCATATACGCCACGGCGCCCGGGAGAAAGACCATCTCACCAAAGGTCCAAATGCTCACTGAAATCGCCGCGCTCAACAAACCTGTTGCCAATGCCGTGGCGCCGAATCCGATGCCAAGGAGCAGTGCGCCCAACGTCAGGGTGCGGCGATGCGACCAATGCGCCATGGCCAAATTCAACGGCACTTCGATTAAAACAATCAGCAGTGTATTCAACGTAAAAAGAATACCAAAAGCGGACTCCGGCAGGAGGAGATCGCCGACGAGAAACAACGGCAATGTTGATTCATGCTGAAAAAAAACGATCACCACTGGAACAATGGCAAGAAGAAAAAAAAGCAGGCGCGTGTCCGTCAAAGCGACGCGGCGCGGCGTCGGTGCCGCCGGCACCTCACTAACTGACAACGGTGTCGCCGCGGCAGACGATTTGTCTTGCACCCGTGCGAAAGCGAGAATCGTGCCGGCCAATAATGCTGTCGCGCCATCGACCCAGAAAATAAGCGGATAGGAAATCAGCAGCAGAAAGCCGCCGGCAGCAGGGCCGATGCTCATGCCCAAATTAATCGCCAAACGATTTAAGGCATAAGCCGCTTTGCGTTGATCCGGCGCCACGATGCCCGTGATCGCCGCCAAACTCGCCGGACGGAAGGCTTCGCCAATCATCGCCCACAGCAACGTCAAACAGAGAATGGCCGGCAATTGCGTCGCTAATGGAAAAAGCAAAAGAATAACGCCGGACAGCAACAACGATATCGTCATCAGACGAAACGGCCCAATGCGGTCGCTGAGTTTGCCGGAAAATGGCGCCGCGACCATTGCTCCGAGGCCGTAGAGCGTGATGACGAACCCCGCCGTGGTGGCGGCATAGCCGAGATTTTGGGTTAAATAGAGAACAAGAAAAGGCAGGGCCATCATCCCAGTACGATTGATAAAGGTAACGAACGCTAAAATCCAGACTTCACGCGGAAGCGCGCGCAAGCCACGCCATGGGTTCATAGGCAAATTAGCCGCGATGTTCAAGAGATATAAAATGTGAGAAAAAATAAAAGCGGGCGATAAATGAATTGAATAATCACCAACTCACTCCCCAGCAAGACAATAGTTTTAACGCCGGTGGCCAACCAGGATTGGCGATAGACGCGCTTCAGCGAAAAAACCAGATGC
>JAJVHT010000123.1:12487-26063 GCA_022072515.1 bacterium | reverse complement strand
TAACGCGGTGCACAGCCGCAACCCAATTTTCTGGACGCTGATTGACGCAGATTCCGCTGATTTTTCTCTGCGGTGATCTGTGTGAATCTGCGTCCTAAAATCTTCGCGGTGGTGATAGTTTTTTTAGGGTAATACAATAATTTATTTGCATGGTTCCGCGCTTGACTTTCCACATTTATTTTTGCATAATGAAAAGCGCAAAACTCTCCCGACGCATTCAACTAACCAGGTGAAACATGATGGCTTCTTCGATTCGTATTATCGGTGTGCCGATGGATTTGGGGCAATCCCGACGCGGCGTGGATATGGGCCCCAGCGCGTTGCGTTACGCCGGCCTCTCGCCGCGGTTGCGGAAGTTGGGTTACACGGTGGAAGACGCCGGCAATATTTCCGTGCCGGTGCGCGACACGTTGCCGGAAAGCGGGGGCATGGCATTTTTGCCTTCGGTGGTGCATGCCTGCGAGCTGATTTACGCGCAAGGCCAAAAGGCGCTCACCGATGGTTGCATTCCTTTGTTTATTGGCGGCGATCACTCGATCGCGGTCGGAACTGTCGGCGGCGTCACGCATAGTACGCCGGCGGGTTTGTTGTGGATCGATGCGCACGGCGATTTCAACACCCCGGAAAGCTCGCCGAGCGGGAATATTCATGGGATGCCGCTGGCGGCGCTGATGGGGCTGGGGCGGCCGGAACTGGTCAATCTCGGCCGGCCCGGACCCAAACTGAAACCCTCGGAAGTTGTTCTCATCGGCGCGCGTGATTTGGACCTGGAAGAGCGCCGTTTGCTCAAAGAGAGCCGCATCGGCATTTATACGATGCGCGAGATCGACGAGCGCGGCATCGCCGAAGTCGTGCGCGAAGCATTGGCGCGCTTGCAACATTTGCATCGCATTCACGTGAGCCTGGATATGGACAGCCTCGATCCCATCGACGCGCCGGGCGTCGGCACGCCGGTGGCCGGCGGTATCTCGTACCGCGAAGCGCATTTATTGATGGAAATTCTCGCCGATGCCGAGTGCGTCAGCTCGATTGATGTCGTGGAGATCAATCCAATATTAGATGCAAGAAACCAAACGGCGGCCATCGCAGCGGAATTGCTGGCCTCGCTGTTGGGAAAGTCGATCTTGTAGTATGCAAACCTCAGTTTTAGGTGCAAAAAACTGCATATTTTTTTGATACCAAGTGAACCTAATAAGGAGTAAATTTTTTATTAACAACATTGAAAAATTTGTTACAATTCTGGCATAAAAATTGTCTATGGTAAATTAACCATAAATTCTCTTTCGATTCGGTCACGATCTCAATTCTCAAGCATCTATTCTTCTTACTGCTCGAATCTAACGGATTTCCGATATCTGTTATTGCATTTTAGTTCACGCGTTGCACCAATCTTTTTTTCGTTTTGGCAAAACGATAATCCACTATTCATTACTTTACTTTCACGAGGGAGTACGTATGATTTACCTGTTACGTTCAACCGTTCGGCGCGGTTTGGCGGCTTGTGTGGTTTTTTGCATAAGCTTTGCTGTGATTGCTGCCGTCGGTGCGTCGCCATTTACCGGTGGTATTACTGGCAAAGTCACCGACAAGAAAACCGGAGAGCCGTTACCAGGCGCGAATGTTGTCGTTGTCGGCACTTCTGCTGGCGCCGCGACGAGCGCTGACGGTTCGTTCACCATTCCCAATTTGCAGCCGCGCACCTACACAGTTGTGGTTTCCTTTGTGGGATACCGCAGTCAGACCGTTGATGTCCGTGTCGCGGAGGGTGAGCCGGCCAACGTTAGTGTCGCCATGCGTGAAGATGTTCTGAATATGGGTGAGGTGGTCGTGACCGGCATCGCGTCACGCACCTCCAAGGAAGTGTCTGAAGTTGCCGTTTCGCGGGTGGCGGTTTCCGAACTGACCGTGTCGAACAATTATCAAACCATGACCCAGTTGGTCACTGGGAAAGTCGCCGGCGTCAATATCGCGGCGACCTCAGGAAATGTCGGTTCGGGTTATCGCTTCAACGTACGCTCTGGCGGCGGCTTGAAGGGTGACGAACAGCCGGTGATTTACGTCGACGGCGTGCGCGTCGATAATGACCAATTTATCGGCTTCGGCGTCGGCGGCCAGGGCACAAGCGTGCTCAACACGTTGAACCCCGAAGAAATCGAGAACATCGAATTTTTGAAAGGCCCGGCGGCAGCCTCTTCTTACGGCACCAGCGGCTCCAATGGAGTGGTGTTGGTGACGACGAAACGCGGCAAGCTGAGAGCCGGGGCGGGCAGCGGTATCGCCATTGATTACAAATTCATTGGCGGCGCCAACAAACAGAGTTTCGAGTATAGCAGCGACGATTTTGTTTCTGCGCCCAGCGCCAATCGCATCTTTCGCACTGGCGGTCTGCAGCAGCACACGGTGAGCGCCACCGGCGGCAACGAGCGGCTCAAATATTTTACGCTGTTCGACAATCGCATTGAAGACGGCATTATTCGGAATAATTTTCAGAACCGCAAAAACTTGCGCGCCAATATCGACGCCTTTCCCTCAGACAAGCTCGGGCTGCACGTGAGCACGGGCTACACGCTCAGCAATGTCGCGCGGCCGAATAATGACAATAACATCCTGGGTTATCTTGGTAACACGCTGTTGCGCGCCACGTCCTACCTGTTTACCGACAGCATCGCCGTGGAAAATATTAAAGATGAAACCCGCACCAACCGCTTCATCGGTTCGGTGGGTGCCGATTACACGCCGTTCAAAGGCCTGACCGGCCGGTTCATTGTCGGTATCGACGATGATAGCCGCCGGCAGGATCAAACCTATCCGCTCAATTTTCGTTATGGCGTGTCGCAGTACGATCAAGGCACGCGCCGTATTTACAATCGCCATGTGGCGAACTACACTTATACGATGGACGGCCGTTATGAATACAGTCTGCTGAGCTCCAAGCTGAAAGGAACGGCGATTGTCGGCGCGCAGCTCCTTAACCGCCGCACGCAGACCTCCTGGATCGACAAATACAACTTCAACACGGAACTGATTACCAACATCGGCGCCGGCTCCCAATTACAGGATGCCAATGAAGGCTTCGAGAACCGCCGCGAAGCCGGCATTTTTACGGAGCATTCGTTTAATTATTTGGATCAATATTATTTCACGTTTGGGCTGCGCCGCGACTATGCCAGCGTGGTCGGCAAAGAAGCGCCAAGCATCAACTATCCGAAGGCCAGCCTCGCCGTGCGCTTGGATCGGTACGGTTTCTTCCCCAACTTTTTCAGCTTGATGAAGGCGCGCGTCGCCTATGGCGAAAGCGGCATTTTACCCGATTTGCTGGATGGTATTCCGCTGCTTTGGCGCGCGGAATCCGGTGGCCCCGGCGTGGGCGCCACACTGGCCACGATCGGCAATGACGTCATCAAGCCGGAACGCGGCAAAGAAATCGAGGTCGGTTTTGAAGCCGAGTTGTTCCAGAATTACGGCGTCGAATTTACCTACTACATGCAAAAATTTGATGATTCGATCATCAACTTTCGCAATTCGCCGTCTACCGGAAAAATTGCTACGGCCCTGCCTTTCAATATCGGCAAGATCGAAGGCTCCGGCGTCGAAGCGTTGGTGCGTGGCAATCCGCTTAATTCCAGAAGCTTTAGTCTGGATATGACCCTGATCGCGAATTACCAAAAGAATGAGGTGATCGATTTAGGCGGTGCCCAGCCGATTTTTGACGGTTTCGATGTCAATGTTATTAAGGAAGGCCTGCGTAAACACGAGTTTTATACGAGGACGGTATTGAATGCCACCTATGACGCGACCGGCTTTTATTCGGGCACGGCTTTGACCGCGGATCGCGTTGCCCTCGGCAATCCGATTCCCAAGCACACCGGCTCGTTCTCCCTGAATTTTCGTTTCTTGAAAAACTTCAATCTCTATGCGCTGGCGGATTGGCAAACGGGCTTGAAGCTGTATAATGATACCGAGCTGTTCTCGCGGCGTTTCGGCAATGATCCGGAATTTAATAAGCTGGCCACTGAGCTGGGTTTGGCTGGCACCACCAAAGCCGGCGGCGTCGCCAGTTTCTCCACGCCGGTGGCCGGGGTCACGGCCTTGACTCCCGGTACCGATGCATATAAGGTGGCGGCGGAAAAATTTGCGCGGCTGGATCACCGCGTCAATGCCAACTTCATCGAAGACGCGGATTTTCTGAAACTGCGTGAAATCAGCGTGAGTTACAATTTCGCCGAACTCTTGCCCAAGTTTTTTGCCGGCAGCTATGTCAATAATATTGTCCTCGGTTTCTCCGCGCGGAATATTTGGACCACCACCAAATACAGCGGCGCTGACGTCGAAGTCAACTTTGCCGGCGCGCGCAGCCTGAGCCGCGGGCAGGATTTCTTGACCCTGCAACAGGGCAAGTCGTATAATTTCTTTGTCAATCTTGGGCTGTAGGTTTACCGCGCATAAAAATTTTGGAGAATTGTCATGAAACGATTTCTTGTTTTTATAACGCTCGCGGCCTTGCTGCTGCTCGCCAGCGCTTGCACGGAGTTCAGCAACTCCGTCGATCCGGTGATCAATCAAGTGCCGGATGACCGTCTGAACGACGCCGCGCAGGTGAATTTTTTGATCAACGGTGTGCAAGTCCGCTTTGCCACGGCGCTGACGCAGGTGATGACTTTGTCCAGCGGGCTTTCGGATGAATTTATTTTTGATGCGCGCGTGCCGAACGCCACCTTCCCGACGTTCCGCGATATCGATCAAGGCGCGATCACGCTGGACAATAATTCCGTCGATGGCGCGTACAACCCGCTGGGTGAATTGCGCTTCTTCGCCGATGATCTGATTCGCCGCGTCGGCACGATATCTGGTGTTGACGCCGCGACGCAGAAACGTGCACTGTTTACCGGCTATCTGTACGGCGGCATCGCGCGCTATTTGTACGCCGCGTATTTTGGCCTGAATCCGGCGGATGGCGGCGGGGTGATTGACAACGGCCCGTTCATTCCCTCGCAACAGATGTATGATCTGGCGCTGGAAAAGCTGCAATTGGCGGTGACGAACGCGCCGGCCGCCGCTGATGCCCGCGTTGCCAATTCGATTATTGCCAGACTGCATCTGGTTCGCGGCAATTTTGCCGCGGCCCGAACTGCAGCCACCGCGGGTATGGTCTCGCCCGATCCCGCGTTTCAAGGCAAATACAGCACCTTGTCGACCAATTTCTATTGGCAGCAAGCCGGTTTGGGCCGGCCGCAATATGTCGCCGATGCGCGCTTTCTGGCTTACGTCACTGCGGATCCGGCCGAGAAGAGCCGCATTGCGCTCAGCCCGATTACGGGCAATGATGCCGCCAAAACGGTTTTTCAACGCCAGGCCAAATATGCCACGGAATCCACGCCGATCGATTTCATGAGCTGGCAGGAAAATGAGTTGATGCAGGCCGAGCTGGATGTGCGTGGCGGGAATGCGGGAGCGGCGCTGACCCGCGTCAATGCTGTACGCGCGTCGCATACCCTCGCCGCGTTGGCGGCCATCGATCTGGACGGCATTTATGTTGAACGTGACAAGGAGTTGTTTGTCACCGGCGTTCGTTTGCTCGATCAACGCCGCTTCAACAAATTTCATTTGCCGGCCGGCTCGTGGCAGTTTCTGCCGATTACCGATGACGAACGCAACAACAACCCGAATTTTTAAAAGAAGCCATGTGCACCGCGATCCGGCTTTGCCGTACCGGATCGCTTCGTGAAGTTTAACGCAAATGCTCCGTTAAAGCGACGGAGCATTTGCGCTTTTATGGAAAGAAAAAATTGCCATGAGCAAATTTTTGCGCTGGATGCTGTTGGCCGCTTTGCTGTTGGTTTGTGCCGGCTGCAGCGGCACCAAAGCCGCGCGGACCGGTTCTGCGCCGGCCCCCACCAAATTTGAGTTTGGCCGCAGCACGACGCTGAACTCGCTCTATAACGTCGTCGTTGATGTCCTGAGCCGCTATGGTTATTATCGCACCCAGTCGGGCAATACCACTTTAATCGAAAGCGATTGGCGTACGTACCCGCCGGACCAAGCGGAAGTCGAACGTGAGATCATCGAGACGCGCCACCGTCTTGAAATTACGCTGGTGAGCCGGCGCTCCACTGCCGAAGCCACTTTGCATTTGAGTTGTGAAGGCCGCATTGAAAACGGCCCGTGGCTCAAAATTTCGCCCAATCCGACCGTCACACGCGTCGTGGAAGATATGCAACGCGAAGTGCGGCAAGAGTTGAGCCGCATCATCACGCAATGGTAAATCGGCGTTTTTCAGTTTTGGGCGAGTTCTGCCAACAGCGTCTTGGCTTCCTGCAAATCCGGTGTCGCAAATCCTTCCGTGAACCAGTTGTAAATCTCCGCTAACTGCGAGTGTGCTGCTTCGCGGCGCCCCTGTTTTTGCCAAAGCCGGGCGAGACTCACCATCGCGCGCAATTCCCAAGCTTTGGCTTGCTGCTGCCGCGCGATGTCGCGGGCGTGTTGAAAACAGCGTTCGGCTTGCGGCGCATCGGGAACGGCTTGCATCAATAACAATTCACCTTTGAGACGGTATTGTTCAGCTTCATCCTGGCGTTCGCCGCCTTGTTTGACGAGAGCCAGGGCCTCATCGATCATGTTCAATCCTTTTTCGGCCTGCCCCATTTTTCCATGCGCCAGGGCTTTTTGCGCCAGACCAGTGGTGTGGCCGATTCTGGCGCCAGCCGCCTGAAGAATATCCATGGCTTCTTGAACCATGGCCATACCCTCTGGCTGTTGCCCAAGCTCGAACTGGGCGCTGCCTTTTGAGATCATGCCACAGGCGCGCCAAAATGAAAACCCCTGCTCATCGGCAAGTGTAATCAAGGCTTCGGCGAGTTCGAGCACGCGCTTCGATTCTCGACGAAAGGTATGCAGATCGCTGATAAAATTTAGCGCCAAGGCCTGGGTAAAGGGATGCGCCAGCTTTTGGGCCAGGGCCAGTGCCGCGTCACCGTGTTTGAGCGCTTGCTCGGGATAACCCAACACCCACGCGGCAAAGGCGAGGTAACAAAGCGCGACGACGCCCGGGTCCTCGCCGTAATCAAAGGCATTGCTGTGGTGTTCGGAGGCATGATAAAGCTGTACCGCTTGCAGCAAGTGCTCGCGCGCACTGACGATCTCACCAAGCAAGAATGAAGTGGCGCCGAACATCATATGGGCGGCCAACTGCAAGTCCGGATCCGGTTGGTTTTGCGAGAAGGTCATGCAATTTTTGGCGAGTGCATGAGCTTTCGGCAGATCTAAACGCACGAGCGCGCCCTTCCACAAACCTACGATTGAAGAAGAATATCGCGGCGTGTGCTGCACGCGCTGGCACAGCTCGAGCGCGCGCGCGTAAACTTTCTCCGCTTCCGGCGCCGCATAACTGTGGAGGGCGGTTACGGCCACACCGAGGCTGGTGAGAATTTCCAACTCCTGCTCGTCGCGTTGCAGATTTTCCGGCAACGCTTCCAACAATTTAAGCCCCGCGTTGAGGTGATTGATGGCTTCGAAATTGGCCGAATGCTCGATAGCCCGGCGCCCGGCCATTTCCCAGTAGACAATCGCCGTCTCTTTGATGCCGGCTTCAGTGTAATGATGCGCCAATAGCTCCGGCTGGGTGCGGATCGTATCGGTGAAACGATCTTTCAGAATTTCGGCAATGCGCAGATGATATTGTTGCCGCGTGCTTTTCAGCAAGGATTGGTACGCCGCGTCCTGAATCAGCGCATGTCTGAAAGCATAAATCGTGCCGTTGGTGGCAAGCTCTTTGCGATAGAGCAATTCAGCGTTAACCAATTGCGCCAAACCGCTTTGCAAATCGTCTTCATTCAAATTGGCCACGGCCGCAATCAACTCGTGAGAAAATTCGCGGCCGATGGTGGCGCCGAGTTGGGCAATGACCTTGACCGGCGCCAGGCGATCCAAGCGCGCCATCAGCGAGTCTTGCAGAGTCGCCGGAATTGCCAGCGGCGTGAGCCGGCGCGCCAATTCGTAGCGGTTTTCAACTTCTTGCAGCAAATCCGACTCTAACACCATCTTGGTCAATTCTTCGATAAACAGCGGCACGCCATCGGTTTTGGCAATGATTTGCCGCAAGACGGCTAAAGGCAAAGCGCGCCCGCCGGTAATTTGCGCGACCATCGTTTCGATTTGTTCGGGCGTCAACCGATGGAGCGAAAGCCTGGTCACTTCGGCGCGCATTTCCCAACTCGGCGAAAATTCCGGACGCGTAATGAGCAAATTCATGAGCGGTGCATGCGGTTGCTGCGCCACCAGCAGATTGAGCATCTCCAAAGTCGACGCATCCGCCCAATGCAAATCTTCCATCACGAAGACCACCGGCTGGGCTTGCGCGATCTTCAACAAGAGTTGCAGCCAGGCCTCGAGCATCTTTTGTTTCTGGCGTTGCGGGTTGAGGCGCGGCGGGGCGTTGTAACAACCGCCTAACGGCACCGACAGCAGCTCGGAAAATAACGGCATGGCCTCGGCCAGCGGCAGATCGTATCGTTTGAGCAGCTTTTCGAGTTTGCCGATCTTGCTTTCGCACGAATCTTCGCGGTGAAAGGCCAATAGGCGATGAAGCAGCTCGATGATCGGATACAGGGCGCTGTTTTGATGATAAGGCAGGCACTGGCTTTCCAACCACAGATGCGGCGTGCCGGCGAGCTGATCTTTCAAGGCGCGCAGCAAACGCGATTTGCCGATGCCCGCCTCTCCTTTCAACAAAATAAATTGGGCCGGGCCGCGCTGGGTTTGCTGCCAATGATACAACAGCGTCTCCACTTCTTTTTGTTTGCCGATCAACGGCGTCAGCCCCTTGGTCTGCGCCGCTTCAAAACGGCTGGGCACTTCGGTTTCACGCAGCACGCGAAACACGTCGAGAGGCTGGGACATGCCTTTCAGCTTGTGGATGCCCAGCGCGTCGCAGGCAAAAAATCCTTGAATGAGCTGATACGTTGCCGAGCTGATCACCACCGTGTTCGGATCGGCCAGGCCTTGTACCCGCGCCGCAATGTTGGGGGCTTCGCCCAAAGCCAGTTGCTCGCGTTTGGAGGGCACGCCCATTTCGCCGATGACGACCAAGCCGGTATGAATGCCGACGCGCACCGCCAGATTGATTCCCATGTCGCGCTGCAAATGTGCGTTCAAGTTTTGCATCTCGGCGAGAATTTCCAGGCCGGCCCGCACGGCGCGCGGCGCATCGTCTTCATGAGCGCGGGGAAAACCGAAGTAGGCCAGAATGCCGTCGCCGAGATATTGCGCGATGTTGCCATCGAAACGATTGATGGCGGTCGCACCAACCTTTTGATATTGGCGCACCACGTCCCGCAACGTTTCCGGATCGAGTTGTTCCGATAGTGAAGTCGAGCCGACCAAGTCGCAAAACATCACGGTCAAATGCCGGCGTTCGGCTTCCGGGGTTTTGTGCTCGGTTTTCGCGGTGGCCGGCGCGGGCGCCGGGAGCGGCGCGCCGCATTCACCGCAGAATTTAAATTTGGGCGGATTCTCGAAGCCGCAGTTGCCGCAAAGCAATTTGAGCGGCGCGGCGCATTCTCCGCAGAATTTCATGTTCTCCGGATTTTCCGCGCCACAGCTTGAACAACGCATAGTATGATTCTCCCGCCGGTCTCCTGTTTGATCGAATACTTTGTTAATCGGGCCTGTTTTAAATTATAAAACTCCACGCCGTCAAATACAACGGAAAACTGTTCGTTCGTCAAACCCGGCTCAGAATTTTGTGCTGAATTTGCGCGCATGAGCAATTAATCGGGCGTAGGCCTCCGGCGTATCCGCATCCTCCAAAATATGGCTGGCCGGCATCTCGACTTCCAATACCGCCGCCGGATGGCGTGCGAGAATGGACTTGCAACCGATATCGCCGGTTAAGGCGAATATTTCTCCGCTATAACGCCGGTCAAAAATCACGGGATGGCCGCGTTGTCCTTTGCAAATCGGCACGGCAATCGTATGGTTGGGTGTTTGTGAAAAGGCGGAAATCAGCCGGTTTAATTCGTCGGGTTGGAGAAGAGGTTGATCGCCCAAGGCGATCAGCAGGGCCTTTGCCGAGGGAGAAATGGCAGCGAGCCCGGTTTGAATCGAGCTGGCCATGCCGCTGCGATAATTGGGATTATGGATGAATTTTACTGGGCGCTTGCCTAAAACTTTTCTTAGCAACTCCGCTTCGTGCCCGAGCACGACGATGACTTCCGCAATCGCGGCCGGCAAAATGGCATCGACCGTGCATTCGATAATGGTTTTTCCGGCGAACGGCAACAGCAATTTATTTTTCCCCGGCATGCGTTTCGATTCGCCGGCAGCGAGAACGAGAGCGGCGATCGGACATTGAACAGCGGACATCGGACTTTCAGCTTCGGACTATTTGAGCAACATGAATTTTTTGGTTTCAACAAAACCATTCTCCGCTTGCAACCGATAGAAATAAACGCCGCTGGGCTGGCCGCTCGCGTCCCAAGCAACTTCATGCGCCCCCGCGGATAATTTTTGTTGAATCAACGTCGCGATTTCCTCGCCGAGATGGTTGAAGACTTTGATCGTCACCTGGCTGGCGTGCGGCAACACAAAGGGAATCGCCGTCGTCGGGTTGAACGGATTCGGATAATTTTGCCCCAGGAAGAAATTGCCGGGCCATGCTGCCGCCGGTTCATTCACGCGCGTGATCGCTTGCACACTGCGAAAAATTCCTGAGCCGACCGTGCCGGCAAAAATGTAGCCGTTGCTATTCACCGTCAGCGCGCGCACTTGCAAATTCGTTAAGCCGGAATTGAGATCGCGCCAATTACCGCCGTTATCGATTGAGCGAAAAATCCCGCCGCCGTCAGTTCCGGCGAAAATATCGCCGCCCGGATGAACCGCCAGCGCGAGAACAAAACGCTCCGTCAAGCCGAGCGCCGCCTCTGCCCAGGTGTCGCCGTTATTGGTGGAACGGAAAATACCGTCATTCGTTCCGGCAAAAATTTGGCCGCTACGATTAAAGTCAAAGGCGCGCACATCTATGCTGAGCAGACCGTTGTTGATTAACCTCCAATTCTCGCCATTATCGTTGGATCGGAGAACGCCGTCGAACGTATTGATAAAAATGTGGCCGGCAGCATTGAGCGCCATTGTAAAAATAATCCGGCTCGTCAAACCGTTGTTGATAGGCGTCCAGTTTTCGCCACTATCGGTGGAGCGAAACACCCCTTCGCCGAGCGTCCCGGCAAACAGATGGCCACTCGCATTGCTCACCAGGGCGCGCACGTCGAGCGACCGCAAGCCGTTATTCACCTTGACCCAACTGTCGCCGTTATCCAGCGAGCGGAAAACCCCGCTCCCGCTTGTTCCCGCAAACAAATGGCCGGCGGGGTTAAGCGCGAGTGCATAAACGCGGCCCGTGACAAAGTTGGCATTCGCCAACGCCCAGTTTGCGCCGTTATCCGTCGAGCGCAACACACCGCCGAAATGCGTGCCGGCGAAAACATGGCCGCTGCTGTTGGCCGCGAGCGCATAAATGATGCTGGCATTCAGGCCGGTGTTGGAAGCCGTCCAATTCGCCCCGCCGTCGCTTGAGCGAAAAACACCGCTGCCGCCGGTCGCGGCGACAAGCTGATCCTTGGCGTCAATATTGAGAGCGAGAATAACGGCATGGTGCAAACCGTTATTGGCCGGCGCCCAACTACCGCCGTTATTCGTCGACACGAAAAGGCCGCTGCCCGTGCCGGCAACGAGTTGCCCGTTCGACTGGATCGCCAAAGAAAATATGATGGGGTTCGTTATGCCGTTATTGCTTTGCACCCAATTGTCACCGTTATCGGTGGAACGAAAAATTCCCGCCCGGCTGGTGCCGAGAAAAATATGGCCGCTGGAATTGAAGGCAATGGAATAAATCGATGCGCCTTGCAGCCCGTAATATGTCCAACTATCGCCGTTATCCGTCGAGCGATAAACGCCTTGATTCGACGTGCCAACCCAAACATCACCGTTGGCCGCGAATGCGAAAACATAAAACAAGGCGTTGGGCAAGCCTTCGGATGCCGCCACCCAGTTCGCCCCGTTGTCGATTGAGCGATAGACGCCGGCGCTGGTTCCGGCAAAAAGATTGCCGTTCGCTTTCGCCGCCAGGCTGAGAATCGTTGCCGTGCTCAGGCCGTTGTTGGCCGCCGTCCAAGTTTTGCCATAATCAGTAGAGCGAAAAATGCCGTTGTCTAAAGTGCCGGCAACCAGATAACCGTTGCGGTTGAGGGTGATGGCAATGACGATTCGATCTGTCAAGCCGTTGTTGGCCGGCGTCCAGGTGAGCCCATAATCTGCCGATGCGAAAACCCCGCCGGCTTCCGTGGCGGCGAACAAGCGGCCGCTGGAATCGCTGACCATGGCATTGATCACGCCGCCAAACGGTCCGTTCGCGGGTTGCCAAAAGTTGGTTTGTGCCAATGCGACGGAGGCGAATAAATTGAGGGCAGCAAGGCTCGCGATGAGCCGCACAAAACGGCGAGGCGACATAAACTTCTTGCTCCAAAATAAGGATGGTAAATACGAAGGGTTGATATTTACTAAAGAGCGCTGATGGGCTAACAACGTTTAACGCCGGGCGCAACCTTTTGCCTTATCCGTGTCCGTGCTCCCCCCGTTGTTTGACAAAACGGCGGCACAACCAAAATGCCGGCGGCCCCGTGGCAACAGCAATCGCGCCGGCGATGATTTCATCGCGTTCGGCGGCAAGCATCGCAAATAAGCCGACGGCAACCGGAGAAATCACGGTGAGCCACAAGCCGATTTTGCCGCCGGGCACACGAAAATAGCGCGGCAAATCCGGACGGCTGGCGCGCAGTTTCGCCAACGCAAAAAATTCCAAAAAAATTCCGCAGAGAATGACCCAAATGTCGATGATCACCAAATTCCTAAAATTGCCCCAGGCAAAAATACTATAAATGATGCCGCTGAGGATGATCGCCGTGACGGGCGTGCCATATTTCGGTGAAACGCGCGTGATCGCTTTGGGCAAATAACCATCATGCGCCATCGCAAAGGGCAGGCGTGAATAGGACAGCAGCCAGGCGCTGAACAGCGCCATGTTGGCAATCACGCCGGCCATCGACACCCAACTGCCGAGGAGCGGGCCGCCGATGGTGGCCGCAATTTGGGCGAAATGTCCGGATTCCCAATTTTGCCAGTTGGGATCAACCATGAGGCTGATGAGAATCGGCAAGCCATAACTCAGCAGCACCAAAGGAAAAATGAATAATAAGGAACGCGCGATGGTGCGTTCCGAATTTTTGATTTCTTCCGCCGCTGTGCCGACGCCTTCAAAACCGCTGATGAACCAAATCCCCATGAGCACGCCGGAACCTAAAACTGACGAGAGGTTTTTGCCCTCGGGAAGCAGCGGCGTAAACGGATTGTGCGAAATTTGAGTTGCTCCCAGGAGAATCATGACGATGAACGGCAGCGTCATGAACAGCACGAAAAGAATGGAACTGGTGCCCACCAACGCGACGCCGCGAATGTTCAACAATGTAAAAAACCAAATAACCGCGAGCGCGATGCCCCAATGCGTCAACTCGCTCATGTGCGGATC
>JAJVHT010000123.1:0-12387 GCA_022072515.1 bacterium | reverse complement strand
CGCGTTTGTCAAGAAAAATTTTTCCGCTAAATGTCATGAAGCATTTATAAAATATTCATCTGTGCGCGCTGAATTCCCACGCGCCCGGTTCCCGGTTTGTTAAACTTTTGCAATCTTTTTCGACAACCGGCGCCTCTTGCTGATATATAGAGTTCTGGTTAAGAAAATGCAAAAGAGAAATCCCTCCGCTTTGTGAGTGATGACCGACGAAAATGTAAGTTACATTTTCGAGGTTGCTCGAAGGCTAAATTTGATTAACTGCATCATCAACCGGTGTCCAAGGCGCGGAGTCGCTGCGGCCGCCGGGTTTCGCCTCAACCATGGATGGCGCGGCTTATCGCCGCAGGCGAAAATGAACTTCAACCTATGGGTGTAAAGCTATGCGATACTTCGGCAAGTCCGGACTTTCCTTAATAGAATTTTTAAGGAAAAGCCGGGGCCAGGGTATCCCGTTTGCGGGATTCCTGACCATGACGCTTTTTCTGTTCCTTCCCTTCTGCGCTTCGGCACAAAACGAGGATGAGCCCCGTGATAGCGAGAGCAATCGCGGCGCGCAGTATTTTCTCGGCTCGCAAGACGAGTTGCTCATCAAAGTAAATATTTGGGGTTTCGTCCGCAAACCCGGGCAGTATATGGTGCCCAAAGACACCGACCTTATTTCACTCATCTCATTTGCCGGCGGCCCGCTCGAACAGGCCAGAATCAAAAAAGTCAAAATCATTCGCGAGATTCAACCCGGCAACGCCGCCACCAGCAGCAACAATCGTTTAAACCAAAACGATCTGTTGTTAGCCAATCGCAGCCGCAATCTCGACTCGAATCCCGTGCCGGGAACGGCACCTGCCCAACAGGTGATCGAAGTCAACATCAAAAAGTATCTCGACACCGGCCGGCAGAATCTGATTCCGGATCTGCGGCCCGGCGACACGATTGTTGTGCCGGGCAATACGCTGCAGTTTCTCAACAAGACGCTGGATTTTGCTTCCAAGATTGCGGTGGTTGCGCAAATTTATTTTTGGGTCACGGTGGCTGAACGCCGCTAAGCTGATCCGTTTGCGGTGCGAGAAACGCGGCGTGTGAGTCGTGCCGGCCACTGGCTTGCCGGCTCGCAACGAGTTGTTCTTCTATTCTAATTGGCAACGAAGATTTTTCTTATACAGTTTGAAAGAGTATCCCATGGAAGAGTTGCACGAAAGGCAGGTATCGTTTAACGATTACCTGCGCATTTTTTATCGTGGCCGCTGGGTGATCGTCACCACGTTTCTGTTGGTGATGGGCTTGACCGTTTATCTCACCTTTACGGCCTCGCCAGAATATGAAGCCAGCGCCAAGCTCATGATTGATGACAAAAACAGCATCGACCAATCCCTTTTCGACATCGGCAGTCTCATGAAAAAGGAAACCATGGTCAACAATCAGGTCGAAATTTTGCGCAGCCGTACTTTGGCGGAAACCGTGATCAAGCGCTTGCAAGAGTCGGCGGCCGCCGATAAGCTGAGCTTACTCCAGCCGCCGGATCAGCATGATGACGGGATGTTGGCGAGCATCGGGCGCTGGGTGGGCGACCTGGTCAGCTTTGAGAGCGATACGAATGACGCCTACACGGTTGACGATATCATTATCGAGCTGCGTGACCGGCTGGTGATCACGCCGATTCGCGACACCGATATGATCGAGCTCCGTGTTACCGGCCCAACGCCGGAAGAGGCCGCATTCATCACCAATACCCTGGCGCTGGCATACAGCGAAAAAAACCGGCTCGAAAGCCAGGAAGAAGTGCGCCAGGTGAAAAACTTTCTCGACGAGCAATTGAAAATCGTGCACGATCAATTGACGGCCTCCGAAGAAGAACTGAAGAACTTCAAAGAAAACGAGAAGGTGGTGGCCTTGTCGGATGAGACGGAAGAGTTGATCAAAACCAGCGCGGAGTTTCAAGGGCAGTATAATGAGGCCCTGACGGAATATAATTCCAACCAGGAACGACTCAAATACGTTAACGAACAGCTCGACCGCAGCAAGAAAAATTTTGATCTCAATAATATTGCCTCGGCGCCGTATATCGAAGGCTTGAAACGTCAATTGGCGGATATCGAAGGCAAAAAAGTTGTGACGATTTCCAGTTTGATGAACGGCGGTGTTTATCGCGAAGACGATCCCAAAGTGCGCCAGTATGACGAGCAAATCAATTTGGTCAAAAAGCAGATTCAGGAAGAAATCAAGAATCTCGCCACGATCGATGTGTTGAATCCGGTTATGTTGAACGAAAATTTGGTGGCGCGCAAAATCGAGATCGAAGCCAATTTGCAAGCCTTGCAGCCGAAGGTTGAAGCGCTCAAGCGCTTCGTGCATGATTATGACAAGCAATTGGAAACGCTGCCGGAAAAAAGCCTGAAGCTCGCCCGCCTGCAACGCGAAGCGCAGGCCGATGAAAAAATCTATTTGATGATGCAGGAAAAATTTCAAGAATCCCGCATCACCGAAGTTGGGCAGCTCGGCCAGGTGCGCATCATCGACCCGGCGCGCCCGCCCGTAGAGCCGGTGCGCCCGCGCAAAAAGCTCAACCTGATGCTCGGCTTCATTGTCGGCCTTGGGCTCGGCGTCGGCTTAACGTTCTTGTTTGAGTACATGGATAACACCGTACGTTCCATCGAAGATGTGGAAAGAGTGGGGCTGACGGTGCTCGGCTCGATTCCGCTCATCAAAGAGGAGGAGGCCGTCAAACGCCTGAAAGTGATGCCGGCCGGTCTGAGCGGCAAAAACGGCAGTTTGGATACGCCGGAAGCGCGGCGGATGGTTTCACGCTTGATCACGCACTTTGCGCCCAAATCGCCGATTTCCGAAGCTTATCGCACGTTCCGCACCAACATTCAATACACCAAACTCGATCGCGAGCTGAAAGCCTTTTTGGTAACCAGCCCCGGCCCCGGCGAAGGCAAATCCACTTCCGTGGCGAATTTAGCGATCACGATGTCGCAAATGGGCAGTAAAGTTTTGCTCATCGACTCGGATTTGCGCCGGCCGGTCTTGCATTCGATTTTTAATATCGATCGGCGCGTCGGACTTTCCAATGTGCTCGTCGGCCGCGCGACCATTGAAGAAGCCGCACAGACAACGGAGATCGAGAATTTGTTCGTGATGCCGTGCGGCACGCTGCCGCCCAACCCCTCGGAATTGCTCGGCTCTTCAGCGATGAAGACCACGCTGGAGGGGATGAAGCAAAAATTTGATATCGTTCTTTTCGACAGCCCGCCGATCATCGCCGTCACCGACGCGGCCGTGCTCAGCTCGCTGCTCGACGGCGTGATTATCGTCATCAAATCCGGCCAGACCGACCGTGAAGCCGCTTTTCGCGCCTTCACGTTGATGAAGAATGTCAAAACCCGCGTGCTCGGCGCGCTGCTGAATGGCGTGCATATTGAAAGCATGTACGGCAGTTACTACTACTACTATCACTATTATTACTACGGCAAAGACGGCGAGAAGAAAAAGAAGAAGACGCGCTCGCGGAAACCGCAACCGGCATAAGACGGGAAACGCAAAATCGTGATAGTGGAAAAGCGCAAAATGCGCGTCATCGGATTGGATGGCGTGACGCTGACAGTATAGCCCAGATTGCCAGCCTGAATTTTGCTGTCGTTTATAAGCAGGCCGGCAGTCGGCGTGACGATAAAAATGAATTTAGCCAAAAACTCGATTACTGCTTTCAGCATTAAAATTCTCGGCGCTTTGTTGTTTACGGCGTATTCGATTTTTTTGGCGAGAATTCTGCAGCAGGATGATTACGGCACGGTGATGTACGCGATTTCCGTCGCGACTGCGCTGGGCCCGATTTGTTTGCTCGGATTCGACCGGACCACCACGAAGTTCGCCGCGATTTATTATGCCGAACAGCAACTGTCGCACTTGCGCGGCTTGCTGGTTTGGGCGCGCCGGACCGGTTTGATTTTTAGCGGCGCCCTTTTATTGCTAACCGGCAGCTTGTTCCTGCTCGGGGTCTTGAAGTTTTCCGATAGCAAGCACCAGGCCGTCCTGCTCGCGCTGTGCATCCTGCCGTTTTGGGCGTGGGTTTTGCTCAATCGTGAGTTCCAGCGCGGCATGAAACTGCTGGTGCCGGCCATGTTCGGATTTCAAGTTCTCCGGCCGGTGTTGGCGTTGGCGTTCACAGCTCTGGTCTATTGGGCCGGCGCGGTGAATTCTGTCACGGCGCTGGCGGGTCTCGGCGGTGCACTGCTGGTCGCGATCATCGTCGATACGCGCCGGATCAAGCATATGCTTGGGCCCGCCGCCGGCCAGCGCGTTTATGAATCCGAGAAATGGTTTCACACGGCCAAGCCGCTGCTCTTTTCCATGCTCATGTATACGATTGTCACACGCGCCGATATGTTGATGGTCGGTTCGCTGCTCGGCATGGAAGAAGCCGCGCGATATTCGGTCGCCTCGCGTCTCGCCTCGTTTCCGGATTTCATTCTCGATGCGATTCGCATCGTGATGGCGCCCGTCATTGCTGAAAGTTTCCATCGCCAGGAAATGTCGAGCATGCAGCAGCGCGTGACGAAAGCCTCACTCATGGTTTTTCTCGCCATCGTGCCGTTTGCCGTGGCGTTTATCGGGTTGCCGCGTTTCTTTCTCGGCTTCTTCGGGCCGGCCTATCAATCGGCGAATGTGATTTTGATTTATTTGATCGCCGGGCAGTGTGTGAACGCTTGCTGCGGCACGGTCGGTGTTTTAATGACGATGACGAATTTGCAGCGCCAACACGCGCGCATCGTGACGGTGAGCGCGCTGCTCATGCTGGCGCTCGGTTATGTGCTGATTAAAACCATCGGCGCGGAAGGCGCGGCGCTGGCCACGGCGGTCACCATGAGCCTGGCCAATATTTGGATGGTCATTGTGGTCAAAAAGGAATTGGGCCTCACGAGTTATGTTAAAATCAGCCGGACGGCAATCTGGCGCCCCCGCCAGTCCGGTGTTGATGTTAGGAGCAAGCATTTGGTATGACGAAACTCAAGGTTGTTTATGTGGCTGGTGCCGGACGGAGTGGATCAACAGTTTTAGATCGGGTTTTGGGCACGCTGCCCGGAACGGTTTCCACGAACGAATTGAATCGAATTTGGATTGATGGATTTGTCGACAATAAACAGTGTGCCTGTGGCGCGACATTTCGCGAATGCGTTTTTTGGCGCGCCGTCGTGGCCGAGGCTTTCGGCGATTCGGCGCCGTTTGATTTGACGGAAATGCAAAAGATCTGGACGGCGGTGGACCGGTCGCGGCATTTTCTGCAATTGCTTTTTCCGCTCAAAAGCGCGGCGTTCAAAAAAAGCTTGACGAAACATCGTGAGGTTTTGCAGCGCTTGTATTTCGCCATTGCCAAAGTCTCCGGCGCCGAAGTCATCGTCGACTCTTCCAAAATTCCTTCCGGTGCGCTGATTCTGCAGGGCGTTCCCGGCCTCGAAGTGCATGTCATTCATCTCGTGCGTGATGCGCGCGCCTGCGTTTATGCCTGGCAGAAAAAGAAACAAAACGCCAAGAGCGGGGTGGGACTGCGCCAATATAAACCGCTGCGAACGATTATGTTTTGGGCGATGCGCAATGCCTTCGCCGGCTTGCTGGCAAGGCGGTTGCCATATGTGCGCGTGCGCTACGAAGATCTCATGAAAAATCCGCGCCAGGAGTTGCAGCGCTTATTGGATGGTCTTGCCCCCTTTGCCGGCAAGCGGCTGAATTTTGCGGCAGACCACGCCATCACCCTGCCGGAGTATCATTCGATTTCCGGCAACCCCGATCGCTTTTCCAACGGCGTGACCACTCTGCGCCTGGACCTGGAATGGATGGCGAAGATGAATGACAAAACGCGCCGGCTGGCAACAGTGTTGACGTATCCGCTGCTGGCGCAATACGGTTATACCAACGGGCTTTATCATCAATTGCACGAGAATGCTTCCACACCTGCAAAATAACCGGCGCCTCATTCTCGTCACTGGCGTTCCGCGCAGTGGCACCACGGCCATCGGACAAATGTTGTCATTGGCGCCCGGCGCCGGCGCTTTGCATGAGCCGTTCAATTTTCATTCCGGCTTGAAAAATATCGAACATTATTTTGAGATTCCCGGCACCGCCTCTTTTTCGTGGGCGCAGTTCGATCGGACCGTGGCGCACATCAAGAATTTGAATCTTTCCTTCAAGCCCGGAATTTTTCCTTCGGATAAGGGCCTGCGCCGCGCGGTAAAATATCTCATCGGCGCGCGGCCGCTCAATTCGTATCGCCGGTTGTGTTTGTCTCCGAATTTACGCGCCATCATTTGGAAAGACCCGCTTGCCTGTTTTGCCGCGGCGCCGGCGGCGCAGCGCCATGAAGTGGACGTCTTGGTTACGTTGCGAAATCCCTGGGCCGTCGCCGGCAGTTTCAAGCGCATGCAATGGGCGTTCGAGTTGCCGGACCTGCTCAAACGTTTGCAGCAAGCGAATTTCGATTTTACAGATAAGCTGGCGTGGCTCGAGCAGCCGCTGCATGCTTCCGTCACCAACGGCACGGTGTTGTGGACCATTGTGTATTCGACGCTCGCCCGCTGGGGGCAAAGCCAGGCGCGAATTCGCTTTCTCAATTTGGATGATGTTGTCAACGATCCGCTCGCCACTTACGCCAAACTTTACAAGCTGTTCGCTTTGGAGTGGAACGAGCGTATTGCTGACCGGATTATGAAGTATTATCGCAATGAATCTCAACGCGAGACGCCCAAGGCTGGAAAAGCGCATGACGCCGGACGCAATGTTGCCGAAGTCAACAAATACTGGCGCGGCTATCTCACGCCGGAAGAAAAGGATTTTGTCGGCGCCGCCACCGGGGCGTTGTGGAAAGAATTGCAAACAATCTGTGTTTAAAATGATAAAGTTTTTTGCTGAGAAATGTGCGACTCGGGGCGGCGGCTTTTTCACCGCGCTGTTGTTCGGCACGGCCACCTTGCTTCCCGCCCAAACTTTGCCCGCCAGCTCGCGTCCAAATATTTTGGTGATCATCACGGATGACCAGCGCCTGGACACGATTAAAGACTTCATGCCGCGGACCCAAGCGAGAATATTTGATGAAGGGGTGACGTTCACGCAGGCGTTTGCCACCACGCCGTTATGCAATCCGAGCCGCGCCAGCATGTTGACCGGAATGTATGCTTCCCATCATGGCGTGCGCAACAATGACCTTGCGCTGCAATTGCCCACTTTTATCGAGCGGCTCCATGCGACCGGATACTACACCGGCCAGGTTGGCAAATATCTCAATACGTGGGACGCCACGCCGCGCCAGGAATATGATTATTGGATCGGCATGCCGGCTGAAGGCAGTTATTACAATCCCAGCCTCAACATCAATGGCACCTGGAAGAATCATCAGGGCTATCTGACTTACCTGCTGCGTGACTACGCCGTTGATTTTCTCAAGAAAGCGGCAGAGCGCCGGGATCAGCCGTTTTTTCTTTTCTTCAATCCCAAAACGCCGCACGATCCTTTTCAAGTTGCGCCGGGCGATGAAAATTTGTATCCGGGGCTTCTGCCTTTTCGCCCACCCAGTTATAATGAAGCCGATCTCTCAGATAAACCGAACTGGTTGCGCAACTGGCCGCGCTTAACCACGGCCGCCCAGCAAGAGCTGGATGGGCGTTATAAACGGCACGTGCAAATGCTGTGGTCGCTGGATGTCAGTATCGACGCGATTTTGAGCGAATTGGAGCGCCAAGGCAAGCTTGACGAAACCGCCATCTTTTATATTTCGGATAATGGTTTCCTTTGGGGTGAGCATCGGCTCGTTGGAAAAATTCATGTGTATGAGCCCTCGATTCACATTCCCTTCGCCCTCCGTTATCCCAAGCAAGTGCCCGCCGGCACCATGGCATCGCAGCTTGTGGCCAATATCGATTTGACGCCAACGATTTGTCGTTTGGCGGGGCTGCCACTGACGGCTGAGTTCGACGGTTATCCGCTTTTACCATTGCCGCAACAACAAGCTAATTGGCGGTCCGAAATACTTTTGCAAGGTTGGTTTCACGGCCTTTCGTATTCTGCCGTGCGCACGTCGCGTTACCTCTATGTCGAACACAGCAATGATCGTGCGGAATTTTATGATTTGGAAGCCGATCCTGATCAACTTGAAAACCTGGCCGATGAAGCGATAGCGGCGCCAATCGTCGTGGACATGCAACGCCGGTTGGGCGCGCTGGTATCAGCAATCGCCGAGAAAACCCGTAACGCGCCCGTGCCGTCGTCTTTGGTTCTGCGGCAAAACTATCCGAACCCCTTTGGCTTTGTGACAGCGATTCATTTTGGCGTCAATGCACGCGAGCGTGTCCTCCTGCAAGTGTTCGATCTTACCGGCCGCTTGATCACGACGCTGCAAGACGGTGAGGTTAATGCCGGCGAATACCGGCTTGAATTCAAAACCGGCGCGCTGCCGAACGGCATTTATTTTTATCGCCTGCAAGCGGGAGCGCAGTGGCAACAGAAAAAATTGGTGATCATGCGATGACGATTACACCCATTGGTTATTTTATCATGGTGGCCGGTTTGATTGCCGTGATCATGCCATCACGAACCGCGATTTTGTATCTGACGATTTTTTTCATGCCGTTTACCGCCACGGCGGTGGTTAATTTGCATGACCCGTCATTTGGCTTGCAGCCCGGATATTTTCTCGGCTTGTTGTTGATGGCGCGTTATACCATGGAACGGCTGTTCCGGCGTGACCGGCACAGGCTCACGCACTTGCAACGCCTAACGCTCACGCCGTTTATCTTTTTTGTGCTGGTGGCCGGTTTGTCCATTCTAGTGATTCCGCTCCGCGATCACGTTTACGTGCGGCGGCCTTCCGGCGATTATCAAATGCTGCGGATGAGCATGGAGAATTTCACTCAGTTTGCTTATCTCTTGTTTGTGATATTTTTGACGTTCAGCATTGCTGCCGCCAAGCTGGAGCCGCATGAACTTCGCCGCGCCATGCGCGTGTTACTGGCGTCCAGCGTCTTTGTCTCGTTGTGGGGCTGGGCGCAGCTTTACATGTATTATGCCGGCATTCCTTACCCGGATTTCCTGTTTAATAACAGTGTCAGCTTTATGCAGAAGTATGGGCAAAAGATTCGCTTGCTGGGATTCAAACGCATGAATTCCGTCGCGCCGGAGCCTTCCATGTTCGCGCGCTTTCTGCTCATGCCGACTTTCCTGTGCTTTTACTACGTCTACAATAAAGCGGGTTCCGTCTTGAAACCTAAATGGTCGTTGTGGCTCGCCATTTTCTTTGGCATGACGCTGATTTTCACCAGCACCTCAACAGCGCTCGTCGGACTGCTTGGCAGTCTTGGCATTTTTTTGTTTTACATTCTATCGAAGCGCGGTCGCATCAGCGTCAAAATTTACACGCTCAAAGACAGCCTGCGAACCGTCTTTATTGTGCTGCTTGGCTTTGTGGGGTTGCCGATCGCGCTGTTTAGTCTGGCCACCTTTGTGTTCGGCTTAACCACCGATCAACTCAATCAGTTTATTGAGATTCTACTCATTGACAAAGCCGATTCGGATTCCGGAGGCACGCGGCTCGATGGCGCGCTGCAGGGATTGAGCCTTTTTATTCATAACCCATTTTTAGGAGTGGGATGGGGCAGCAACCGTACGTTTGATTTGCTGACTAATATTTTATCCACCACGGGTCTAATTGGCACGCTGACGTTCTTTGGGGGAAACTGGTTGCTTGCCCGGCGTACGGCCTGGTTGAGCAAACGGTTTATTCATAACAATCTCACGATGCTTTCCGAGTATCCTAAAGCGTTGTTTTTTGCGCTGGTCGTTCGGCTTTTTGGCAAGCTGCTGTCCGAGCCGGATATTTTGTATTTGGATCACTGGCTGTTGGTCGGGCTGATTATCGCGACGCTGGGGTGGGCGAACCTGGAAACGCTCGCGCCGAAGACGGAAACCGCGAGTCCTGAAGTTCCGGAGAACGGCAAGCTGCAAGAGGCGGTGGTAACATAGAATGAACATCGCAGTCAACGGCAAAGCCCTGGGCGCAGTTGAAAAGACCGGTGTCGCGCGTGTCGCGTTGAGCTTGATTCGGCATCTCGCCCTGCTCCGGCACGACTTTCGTTTCGATATTTTTATGCCGCGCGGCCATGTTGAGTTTAATCTGCCGGCAAATGTCAATATTCAGCACGGCAGCCTGAAGTTCTCTGACAATAGTTTTACCCGCTCTTTTTGGGAGCAAACGATTTTGCCGTGGCAAATTCGCCGGGGAAAACAGTATGATATTTTGCTGAACTTGACCAACTCCGCGCCGGTTTTGCTTTCGCCCGGGGTGCCGCAAATTTTGTTGGTGCACGATGTCGGCTTTCGCAACACCCAGTGGTTCTCCAATTTTTTTTCTGCTTATTTGACCTGGGTGGTGGAAGCGGCGGCCAGACAAAAAATTCGTTTGGTCACTGTCTCGCAAACTTCCGCGCAGCAATTGGCGGCAATGCTGCCGCACGCTGAAGCCGCCACCGTCGTGCCGAATGATGCCGATGAACCCCCGGCGGCATTGGCGCCGAAGAAATTGGATTATCGCTACGGTATTTTTCTCGGCTCGTTGAACCCGCGGAAAAATATTTCCGGCGCGATTTTAGGCTTTCAAAAATTCAGCGCCGTACCGCGGCGCGAGGAAGTTCGGCTGCACGTCATCGGCGGTGAAAGTTCGATTTTTGCGGCGCTGCCGGCCGCTCTGCGCGCCTGCCGCCATGTCGTGTTTCAAGGCTTCGTCACCGACGCCGAAAAATGGGCGCTTTTGCAAGGCGCGGAATTTTTGCTGCTTCCCTCATTTTTAGAAGGCTTCGGCCTGCCGGTGCTGGAAGCGTTCAAAGTCGGTACGCCGGTGGTGGCGTCGAACATTCCCGTTTTCCGCGAATTATTCGAAGACGCCGTAGAATATGTCGATCCGCATTCACCAGAAGATATCGGGCGCGGCATTTGTGAAGTCATCGACAATCGCGAGAAAAGAGCCGGCTTGATTAACCGCGGCTACACGATTGCCAAGCGTTACTCGTGGAAAATTGCGGCAGAGAAATATGTGAAGATTTTGGAAGAAACCCTCAGACGGTATGAAAAATTCTAAAACCATTTTGAGCGCACTTTGTTGCAGCGCGCTGTTGATTTTGTTCTGGCGGTCTGCCGGCGAAGGGGCGCTTTGCTCGGATTCGAATTACGCCCCGGCGTCCACTGCTTACAAAATTGAATTTGGCGAGAAATCGTTCTGGGCGGTGCACAGTCACATTACCCGCACCGACCCCGCAGATAATGAATTTGCCGCGCGTGAACAAACGTTGCGCACCGCCAAAAGTCTTGGCATCAACTTTGTCCGTACAGGTTTTATTTGGCGGGATATTCAGCCCGCGCCGAATCGCTGGCAATGGGCAAAATTTGACTCGGTGTTGCAGTCCGCGCGCCAGCAGCAGGTGCATTTGCTTGGTGTGCTGCATGCGCCGCCGAAATGGGCCTTTCCGGCGCACGAGCATCCCGATGAGTGGGCGGTGTTTGTCGATTCCGTGGTGACACGCTACGGCGATTATGTCACCGACTGGGAAATTTGGAACGAGCCCAACATCAATAACTTTTGGCCCAAGACCGCTCCCATTGAAGGATTCTTCGAGCTGGTCAAGCGCGCCTATCAAACCATCAAGCAAAGACGGCCGCAGGCCAATGTGATTTTGGGCGCGATGGCCAATCAACCGAACGCGTTTCTCTTTTTGGAAAGATTGGCGGAATTGGGTGTCGCCAATTATTGTGATGCGGTCGGGTTTCACCCTTATGATGTTGTGGGCGAGGAGCTTGTACCCATCCTGCAACGGATTCGCGGGATCTTCTCACAATCCGGCTCTTCCCCCAAACCGATCTGGATTACCGAATACGGCTGGAGCGCCTGGCGCAATCCCTTGCATCCGGCGCGATCACAGGTGTTGGCGCAGTTGCTGCGCAATTGTTTACAGCAAGAATTGAATATTAACCAGCCGGCGTCGATTTTGATTTTGGATGACGGCTTTGCGGCCGCAACCGAGGCCCGGGACTTGTTTGAGTCGCTGCAACGCCAATTCGAAGGCTTTGGCTGGCGCACCGAGTTGGTGGAAGCGGCGGCGCTGCAAAAATTTTTTCAAGCCAATCCGCAGCCGGGGCGCGAGCATCTCATCATCGTTCCGCCGCAACGCTTGCCGTCTGACATCATGGCGCCGTTGATCGATTTCATCCAGCACGGCGGAACGGTCGTCGCGCTGGGCAGCAACCAATTTCTTAGTTATACGCGGCGGCTAAACTTAAGCTGGCGCAGTGGCGCGGATGAAGAAGATATGCCGGAATTAAACTGCCGGCTGCCGCGGAACGTCAAACTGCCGGCCA
>JAJVHT010000185.1:20108-26070 GCA_022072515.1 bacterium | reverse complement strand
GCCGTCAACCGTGTGTTTCCGGAATATCGTGCCGGTGATGCGTTCAAAATCACCTTGCAGTCAAATCCGTTGGAAGGAAACCTGCTGAATGTCTTTCGCCTGACGCTGCTCGATGCCGCCGGCAAAGAAATTTCCAAACGCTTGAAGCTGGAGGATTATCTGCAAATCGTCGCGGCTTCCAACATGAAACAGCGCCTACGCATGACCATGCTTTATTATCACGCCGAGCTGCGCAATTATGCCGTAGCCGGCACCGGCAACAAAAACGAGCATGATCTCGGCTTTTTTGTCAAATATGGCGATGGCGGCTCGGATCTGATGCCGATTGGGCATTTGTACAAGACACAAATTTATCAACTGGCGGAGGTATTGGAAATTCCACGGGCGATCATCAAACGGCAGCCGACCACCGACACCTATCCCGCCGACGTTTCGGAGGAGGAATTCTTTTTTCGCCTGCCCTTTGCCACACTGGACGCGATTTGGGACGCCATGGAACAGGGAATTTCCGCAGAGACGATTGGAAAAACCCTTGCTCTCGGCCCGCAACAGGCTCAAAGGGTGATGGATGATATCAATCAAAAACGGCATACGACCAATTATCTGCGCTGGCCGCCGCTCAAGGTGTAATTATGATCGGCGCACGCGATAACCAAGAACTCTCCATAAGCAAGTCAACCGGTGGCAATAAATGCACGATAAATTTTTGTCACGAACAGTGAGGTGAAAAATGGCCGGCACCGATCAGGTCAGAGCTTTTATTGTCGAGAAATTTCTCTTTGGCGACGGAAAGAATTTTACCGATGAGGACTCGCTCCTTGGAAAAGGCATCATTGACTCCACCGGGATTTTGTCGCTAATCGCGTTTATCGAACAGGAATGTGATATAAAAATTGAAGATCACGAAATCATACCGGCGAATCTCGATTCGGTAAAAAAAATCACCGCCTTTTTGCATCACAAACAAAACAGCCTCACGAACAAGCAAGAGATTTTAGAAACGTATGCGGCTTTCGGTGGTTAACCTTTTCATGCCGGTGAAACTATGAACAGATTTTTGACACTCATTCTAATCGTTTCCATAATCGGTAACTTACTCGGTCTGGTGGTTTTGTACAAGGCCTTTGATTATCGCAAGAAGATGCAGCTCGCGTGGGCGCAGTCGCACGAATGGGTGTCCGAATACAATAAAAAAGTGCCCGCACACGCGCAAGATACACAGAATCCCTCGCTGGTATTTATGGGCGCTTCCATTACTGCCCATTGGGATTTGGCGAAATTCTTTCCGAACCGGCCGTATGTGAACAAAGGGATTGATGGTCAATATGCCGGCCACCTTTTGCTGCGTTTCCAGCATGATGTGATTGATCTCCATCCTTATGGGGTGGTCATTAAATTTTGTGAAATGAATTTTGCTCATGATGTCCCGTTTGAGATTAGCCGCGATAACATGATCATGATGGCGACGTTGGCCAAAGCCAACAACATCAAGCCCATTCTGGCTTCAGTGCTGCCGGTGAGCAAAGCTGCGGATAAGAAGGAAGGCAAAGCGTCAATCAATTATCAAGTCCATGTCTTTAATCAATGGCTCACCGCATACGCCAAACAAAACCAGCTCACCCTGGTTGATTTTGCCAGCGCGATGTCGGATGAAAATGGCTGCCTGCGAGCCGAACTTGCCTACGATGGTGTGCATCCGAATGAACAAGGTTATCAGATCATGACCAAGTTGCTTGATGAATCACTCAACCATAGGGTTGATCAGTAAGCCATGGGTGCCTTAAGAAATATCATAACGCGGAAGTTCAGAAGGTTTAAAGAGGGCTGGGAATTACACAAGTACGATCGCTTTACCATCGCTGAATATTTTCGCCAGCAAGGCGCCCAGGTGGGTGAAGGGTGCAGCATTATCCCGACCAGCCTTGGCACCGAGCCTTACTTGGTTAAAATCGGAAATCATGTTACCATTGCCTCGAATGTCAAATTCATCACGCACGACGGCGGAGCCTGGTTGTTTCGGAAGGAGTTTCCGGATTTGCAGGTTTTTGGCCCCATCATCATCGAGGATAACTGTGTGATTGGCGAAAATGCCCTGCTGCTGCCCAATATTCGCGTCGGGCCGAATTCGATTGTGGCCGCCGGCTCGGTCGTTATTTCAGATATTCCCCCGGATTGTATTGCCATGGGCGTGCCGGCGCGGCCATTAGGCTCGGTGCAAAAATATCGTGAAAAATGTCTAACGCGTTGGCGCGAACAACGGCCGGGGAACATCGTCATCGAAGAAGGTGCGGATTGGTGGAGTTCGACTCATTATTATGAGAATGTTAAACATTTGCACGATCATTTGATCAAGTTAATCTGGCAAAAATGAATGTTTGAAATTAAAACAATAGAAACGCCAAACCTACTCGCGCGTTCTCGGCTGACAAGCGCTGACGTCGCGACATCGACAGAACGACTCGATGATTATCAGATCGAACTCTGCGATACCGAGGAAAATTTCCGACGCCTGCAGAGCGAGTGGAATGATCTTTTAGACCACTCGGCGCGCCCAAGTGTTTTCTTAAAGCACCAATGGATGCATACGTGGTGGCTCTTGTATGGTTCGCGTCGAACGACGTCGCAGCTCTTTATCTTAACCACGCGTGATGCGGAGAATCAGCTCGTCGGCGTTCTGCCTTTATATCTTGAACGCTGGGGCCGGCAACCTCTAACTTTGCGCGTATTGCGTCTACTCGGCACGACCGACCAAGCACCGGAGTATCTCGATGCCATTGTGCACCAGCGAAATAGCCAACACATTCTTGCCGCGTTGCTGGCAAATTTGGCCGTACGGCGGCATGAGTACGATGCCTTGCAGTTTACCGACTTGTCGCGCGAGGCTTTGTTGCCAACATTTCTTTCTGGATGGTCACAAACTCTCGGCGGTGTATACCAGAATTCCCTGGGGTCAATTTGCCCTTATCTCAAAACGGTGGGCGACTTCGATGCGTTTATTCAATCGCTCTCAACCAAGCATCGCTATAATTTTCGTCGGGAAACTCGCCGCTTAATTGAACAACGTCACGCAGTGTTCGAAGTCGCCGTCACTCCTGAAGCTGTCCAAAACGGGCTGGAAGCGCTCTTTGCTCTCCATCACCAACACTGGGCAGCAAAGGAAGGAAAAAGCCAATTTGACAATCAGGGCAGCCACACGTTTCACCGGCAACTCGCTGTCGCCTTGGCCGAAGAGGGGGCGGTGCGCTTGTATAGGCTCAACTGCGAGGGCCACGCCATTGCCATCTTTTATTGTTTTTGTTATAATCAGCAGCTTTTCTATTACCAGGCCGGCCTGGATCCGGCATTTAAAAATTATAGCTTGGGTGCCGTCGTCATTGGTAAAATGATTGCCGATTGTTTTGCGGAAAATTTTCGTGAATTTGATTTTTTGCGGGGAAAAGAGTCCTATAAGTTCAACTGGACATCATTAACCCGCCCAACGTTCATCTGTGAAATTGCCTTATCCGCACCGGCAAAATTGTATTTCTGCTTCCGCCATTTCTATCGAGAGCTGAAAAAGCGCATTAGAAGCCTGCAAGCGCAATTGTCTTTGCAGAAAACTAAATAACACACATTTTCTGAAACGGTAAAAAGACAGGAATGCAATGTTGCTAAAAGCTGAAAAAGACTTCTACGAAAATTCGTCATGGGCGTTGTCGCCGTTCTTGTCTTTTGAGCAGATTTTAAGCAGACTAAAAAATCTCATTGCGGAAGACGTACAGGCGAAACCAGATTGGTGTAAAAGAGAATGGAATATCAATCTCTATATGCTGGCAGCAGCGGCCGCGGATTTGATGGATGATTATTTAGTACGAGGCGTTTTTAGTTTTTCAAAGATCAGCGATTATGTTCCGGGCTTAAACAAACCGGTCAACCTCCTCAGAAGAACCAGCCTATTGACGAGCAGGGTGCGAGGCGACCTGCAGGACGGCAGGATGCGGAACTGGCGCCGTGTTTGGTCCGAGTGGATGATTCGGATTTGCGAACCGCTGGTACTGGATGAAATTTTAGGGATTGATGAGCAAAAAGTTTTTCAACACGACCTCATCCCCCTACTTAACCATGCCTTTCCCAAAAAACTTTTGATCAAACGGTCGAGAATTCCCGCGGCCTACCGTTCGCAGGACCTTACCCACCACGACTTTATTGAGCTTGGCAAAAAATATTCAACAAAACATTCCACCGATAAATACCCTTGCATTGTTATCGGCTTGCGAACCGCCGGTTCTTTTATCGCTCCGCTGGTTTGCACTTATCTCAAAAAAGTTGGAGGCCGGCAGGCATTTTTTCTGACCCTGCGACCAAAAAGTTTCATAACGCCTTGGGAAGCGCAACAGATCAGAAAGTACGCTCAAAGCCATGCCCGCTTCATCATCGTCGATGAACCGCCTTCCACGGGTAAAAGCCTCACCCGTTGTTTAGAAATACTGCACGCGCTTGGTGTCGACAAAAAGCTTATTGCACTGGCTGCCCCCATTCATCCCGCTGGCCGGGACTGGTTGGATGCTTCCCTCCAATATTCACTTGGTCAATCGGAAATCATAACCCTAGCGCCGGAGGAATGGCATAAGAAAAAGCTTCTCAACGCCAAAGAATTCGAAGCAGCACTATTGCCGTACTTTCAAGCATTGGGGGCTGATGAAATTGAAATAGTAGAAAACGACCGCACCGAAAAAATTAATCAAATGCTGCAGCAGAATATCGGGAAAGAGTATCATGTACGTTTGAAAAAAGTCTATCAGGTCATTCCTAAAAATAGTTTAGGCCAACAAGAAAGCCTTCTCGTTATGGGAAAAAGCGTGGGCTGGGGCTGGCTGGGATATCACGCTGCATTAACCGCCAACCGGCTTTCTGACTTTGTTCCGAGCGTCTATGGCGTTAAAAACGGCATCGTATATATGGAATGGGTTACTGGCGACGAAACAACAAGTGCCACCCCTCCCTCTCGCCCAAACGTGGTTGCCACCCTGGCCGCTTATATCAGTCAGAGAACGAATCAACTTCGGCTGGCTGAAAATCCGACGCCATTTTTGAACAGCTACCGCGAAGGCGGCCTGCAATCCATCGCTATCATCTTAAGCCAAGCTTTTGGAACTAAACTTTCTAAACTAAAAAGGGGCTGGGTCAGAAATCGTCTCGAAAAATTGCCCTGTCCAGTACCCTGCTTGTTGGATTCCAGAATGATGAAAAGCGAATGGATTAATTCTCCACGTGGCCTCGTCAAAACCGATTTTGAGCATCATGGGTTCAGCAAAACAGCTTCCCATAACATTGTCGATCCGGCCTACGACGTGGCTTCCGCCATGTTTGAGTTTGAGCTCTCCGATCGCGAACAAGACGATTTGCTGAAGCATTATATACAGACCACTGCAGATGAGACGGTGACTGCGCGTCTGTTCTATTACAAATTGTTGTGCGGCAGTGAAGCCATGGGTGAAGCCCTCAGTAAGCTGAACAAAATCGAATATAAGGGGGTTTATCAAGAACTCAATCAAAGATTTATTCGCGCGTGGAATTTTTTGGTGTCGGAAACGATGCGCCACACTGCCGGCTATTGCGAAGGGGAACCGATCACAACCTGGCGGGCGCCAATGTTTGTCATGGATATCGATGATGTATTGGACAAAAACATCTTCGGCTTTCCATCGACGACCGAACACGGGGTGCGTGCGATATCGTTGCTGCGCGCGCATCAGATTTGCAGCGTGATCAATACGGCACGCAGCCTGGAAGAAGTTCGAAATTACTGCCGATATTATGGTTTTGCCGGGGGTATCGCAGAATATGGCAGTGCGCTGTGGGATGCGGGGGAGAAAAGAATTGAGGTTTTGGTTTCATCGCCAGCGCTTGCCGAACTCGCTGCCTTGCGAGAAGCCTTAAGTCAGGTCCCGGGCGTTTTCATTAATCCTTCCTATTCGTATTC
>JAJVHT010000185.1:0-20008 GCA_022072515.1 bacterium | reverse complement strand
GAAATGGTGCACCATTTCCAAAAGATCGGCGTGGTCCCGCTCCTGTTACCACTGCAAAGAGTCTATGGAATTACTGCGTTCAAACAGGGTTTGCGTCTCGCAAAATTCATCCGGCAAAATCAAATCGATATCGTTCAGACGTTTCACTTTGCCGCTGATTTTTGGGGAACATTGGTGGCAAAATGTGCGCAAGCGCCGGTTATCATTACCGGCAAGAGAGATACCGGTTTCCAAAATAGTCGATTACATAATTTTTTACTGCGGCTGGTTCAACCTTTTGTCGATAAAACGATTTGTGTTTCAAGCGCCGTCCAAAAGGCTTTGACTTCTCAACAGCTATTGAATCCGGACAAATCCGGTGTGATCTATAACGGTGTCGATTTAGCGGAGTTCGCCGTTGCGCCCATCGAACTTGGCGATAAAAAAAAGGAACTCGGCCTCTCGGCAACCGACGCTGTCGTCGCCATGGTGGCAAATCCTCGCGGCATTAAAGATTTGGAGACTTTTACGGTGACGGCACGAAAAGTATTGGATGCAGAGCCTAATGTTCGTTTTCTAGTTATCGGTGAGTTTCATCAAACTTCCGGCACTCCCTCATATCGCGAGAAAATAAATCGTCTTGCCACAAACCTCCATTTGAATGGACAGCTCCACTTCCTGGGCAAACGTTCCGATATAAAAGACCTATTGGCAGTAGCCAATATTTGTGTGCTGACTTCGCTGAGTGAAGGATTTTCCAATACTTTACTGGAATACATGGCCGCCGGAAAACCCGTCGTGGTTACGGACGTGGGTGGAAACAGCGAAGCCGTTGTTGATAATGAAACCGGGTTCCTTGTGCCACCACGTTCGCCCGAGAAGACAGCAGCATCAATCATAAAATTGCTGCAAGATCCACATTTAGCCGAGCGCCTGGGACGGGCCGGGAAAAAACGCATTGCAAAATTATTTACATTGGAAACGATGGTTGAAAATTATCAAGCGCTTTATTCCCAATTGTTAACACCCGCTTGCGATGAAAAAAAAACACCGCGAACTGCTGCAGAATATACACCTGTCGTATCGCAAGCCGCAGGATGAAATAAAATGGCAGAAGCTATCCGTTTGCGAATGGAGAATCGACAACCGCGCGCCAATCCGCTGCTCAAACTCTTCAGTCAAACCTCGCACTATGTAACCGGAAACGTCCTGGCCATGCTGGGCGGCTTCATTTCTCTACCGATATTGACCCGGGTGTTGTCCACCGCCGAATACGGTGTGCTGAGTTTGATTTCCACCACGGTTTGGATTGCCCTCGCCCTGGCCAAAGGCGGATTGCAGGAATCTGCCGTACGGTTTTATGTCGAATTCAAAAGTGGGGCAAGGCGACAGGCGCTTTCAACTTTTTACACGACACTTTTCGTTGGCTCATTGGTTTTGGGGATGGTGGTGGGGGGCATCGTTTGGGGCCTGGGCAGTCTGTTTCACGCAAGCCTTTTTGACGCGCCCTCGCGTCATCTCGTGCTTTTGATCGCGGGAATGGTGGTGAGCGGCGCGCTGTACATGCGGCTAAGCAATTTTTTGCGGGCCGAACAAGAGACAAAAATCTATAACTTTTTTGCGGTCTTACAACGCTATGCCGTTTTGGCTTTTGGATTGTTCTTTTTGTATTACTTTCGGGACCATTTAAAAGGCTTCTTTGTTGGCAGTATCTTCGGCGAGTCATTGATTGTTTCCATTTTAATCTTTCTGCTCATACGGCAAGGAAAGATTCGCGTCGGGGGGTTTTCCTCTTCCTTTTTTAAAGAGTGCTTGTGGTTCGGCCTCCCTTTCGTTGGTTTCGAGCTGGCAAATTTTCTGTTGAAGATTATCGACCGTTATCTCATACAGTATTTTTTGAACCTCGAAAGTGTCGGAATTTATTCTCTCGCCTATAATCTTTGTTCGTATGTTAATGACGCCCTGTTCTTTGCAGTATGGTATGCCGTGTATCCCATCTATATGGAAATCTGGCAAAGCCAAGGACGAGACGCCACTGCAAAATTTTTATCGAACGTTTCGATTTACATTTTTTTAATCAGTACGCCGATTATCGTCGGATTTAGTACGTTGAGCCGGGAAGTCATCACGCTTTTAGCCTCGGAAAAGTACACGGCTGCAACCCAGTTCTTGCCGTATTTATTGGGCGGTATGGTTTTCTGGGGTTTCATTCCGATTTATGGCGCCGGAATCTATATCTACAAAAAGACCAAAGTGCTGGCGGGGATGACTTTTATCGCCCTGGTCTTAAACATCGGTTTGAACCTCATTTTAATTCCCAGAATACACTTACATGGCGCGGCTATCGCCACGCTAGTGAGTTATGTTTTTTTGATCATTGCCGTCGTGATTTGTGCTTTTCGCTATTTGAAATTTTCGATTGATTATAGAATCTTAGCTAAATCACTTTTCGCGAGCCTGGTGATGTATATCGTGCTCGTCAGTATGAATTCATGGAGCGGGTTATCCGCACTTTTAATAAAAATTTTCATTGGAATGACAACCTATGTCTTGGTCGTGTTAGCGCTGGATCGCAAGCTCCGAGGAATTGCCGCAAACGCAACGAGTCGGCGCGGCTTTCTCTAAAATATTTCAAGCGCTCTCCAAGCTAAATATCCGAAATTTTACTGCAACACAGTGTTTATCGAATCCGGAGATTGAAATGAGTAATACCGCTCAAACTGCGATTGATCTATGGCATTTTTTCCATGGGCGGGCAAGAGATTTTTCAAAACAACCGGCGCTATCAACCCCCAAAGGTGAGATAACATTTAATGAATTGTTTAAGCTTGCCGAGCGAACAGCCATAACACTTGCCAAGGCCGGCACCAAAGAAGGCAGTGTGGTGGCGTTGGCGTTGCCCAATACACTGGCATTTGTGCCGGTCTTTCTGGCCCTGTGCAAGTTATCCATCACCGTGGCGTTAGTTTCTCTCAAGTATGGGGAGAGCGAGTTATGCGCGATTCAGAATGGCATCATGCCGTGCGGTTTTCTGACGACTTCTTCCTTGGCAGACGAATTCCATCGCAAATTTAATTTTGCTCAAACTGAAACCCGTAAAATTTCTATCGCCGCGCGCGGCGAATCTTTGGAATTTTTACCGATGACTCCTCCCGTGACTCCTTCCAATTTCAACGCCAAGATGCCGGCGCAAAACGGGATGCGCCTTATCAAAATTACCTCAGGCTCAACTGGAGTTCCTAAAGGGATTGCATTGAGTGCCCAGAATATTGCTGTGGAAGCTGAAAATGTGGTGAAGACGCTCACCCTAACCCCGGATGATCGCATCCTCGCTGTAGTGCCGCTTTTTCATTCTTATGGTTTTGATTTAGGCGTCCTTGCCATGCTCTATTCGGGAGCGACTTTGTTGTTACGGGAAACATTCGTCCCCCGCCAGACTTTCGCAGAATTATCCAACCAGCGGGCGACGGTTTTTCTGGGTGTTCCCAGCATGTACCGGTTTTTCTTGGAGACCAATTTGCTCCCTGGGCCAGAGTTATCGCACATACGCTACTTATTGTCATGCACAGCGCCACTCCATCCCGACTTGATCAGCACATTCAATGAAAAATATCATGTCCCGATTTGCCAACATTATGGTTCATCAGAAACCGGCGCGATAACGACACATGTTCCTGCCGCCGTCTTGAACCGCCCCACTTCTGTCGGTATGCCAATGAAAAATGTCGAAGTCAAAATTTGGGATGACTGCGACCACGAGTTGCCTGCCGGTGTGGAAGGAGAAGTTGTTGTAAAAAGTGGCGCAGTGGCGTGCGGCTATGCTATGGGACAACAGAACTCGTCTTCACCTTTTCGAGATGGCAGTTTCCGGACTGGCGACTTAGGCTGCGTTGACCTGGCGGGCTTTCTCTATCTGCACGGACGCAAAGATCAAATCATTAATGTGGGCGGTTTGAAGGTTTCCCCTCAGGAAGTCGTAAAAGTTTTGGAAAGCTTTCCGGCAGTGCGCGAAGCGGCGGTGCTCGGAGTTAAAAGCGCGATGAATGAGGAGATGGTCTACGCCACAGTGACGTTGCGCCATCCCACAACAGAAAAGGACATTCTCACTTTTTGCCGGACCAAGCTTGCCGAATACAAAATTCCGCGCCGCATTGAAATTCGTGAGGCGTTGCCACGCGGTCCCTCGGGAAAAATCAAGCTGAGTTCACAGGATATCACCCCATGGACAGAATCGAAGTCGAACGTGAAGTAATTCGCACCTTGCGTCAATGCGCCCTGAATGGCAGTGATCGCGAAATCTCTCTGAACGAATCGATCGGCCAGCTTGGGATCGGCTTAGATTCATTGTCGTTGCTCGAATTTATTCTCGGCCTGGAAAAAACTTTTGATATAAAGTTTTCAGACGGATTCTGGACGGAGCGAGGACAACTGGTTCTACAGGATGTTGTCGACGCGATCATGGTTTCTGCAACGCCCACCTTGATTAAGCGGCAGGACCTAAAGCCACTACCGGCGAAAAAAGCACAGGGCTACGCTGCCAAAATGGCCGCGACGATACGCGAAAAAGGCTTGCTGAAGGGTTTAGCAGCACTAACCTATCGTCTGCTGGCACGGCTGGTACGATACATCTATGAACGTGAAAAATTCGTAATACTGTCTCGTGGTTTATCCGAATCGCCTTGCCCGGAATATTCTTCCTTGTTGGATTTAACTTTTCGCGTCATCAAACGCGTCGATGATTTCGCCACATTGAATGGCTTTTGGGAAACTTCTCAAGGCCGGGAGAAGATTAAAATTTTTAACTACCGTTTTCAAAAAGGATATATCTGCCTCACCGCCTCTCATCACGACAAGATTATCGGCGTTGATTGGCTCTCCGCGAGTGGCGATCATGAGCCGCTAACAGACTTGACAATTAAAATGCAGCCCGGTACATGTTATGGTCTGGATTTAGACGAACACTGTCTCTATCAAGGTAAGGGTGTGGGTTTGGCGCTTTTGGCGTATTCTCTAGCCGAAACGCAGAAGCGCGGTTTTCACACCCAAGTGACAATCGTCAGCACTCGCAACGTCAAGATGCTCAGTGCAGCGACGGCGTTGTTTGGCTACAAAAAAAATGGGCATATCGTCACAACGCGTATTTTTCGCAAACCGCGGTCGCGATGGCAGGTGGGAGAGCAAAGCGGGTATGGCCCCGTCTTGCTGCTATAAGCCTGCACATGAATTAAGCGGACCTTCGTATGGAATTTGGATTTGGTTTGACCCAATTCGTTGCACCGTTGATTTTTCTTACCGCGGTGGTGGTTTTTTTTCTCACCATCTTTTACAAAATCGAATTTGGGATTTTTTTTCTGGTGCCGTTCATTCCGTTGCAAAATATCTTGAACTATGCCAATGCCTATCCTCTGGGCAAAGATATTAATGATCTTATCATACTGGCGATGCTGATTCGATGGGTGATTGATGGGCGTAAAAGAGAAAAATTTCTTCACCGCTCGCCACTCAATCTACCCATTCTGCTGTTTATTTTTTGGACGTATATCGAATTATGGCGGGGCGCGAGTTACCTGGGATTCCCGGCGCCGCTGAGTTTATCCGAGGCCCGGGTCATCGCCTGGAAGGACTTTCTCATGCTGCCGCTTTTGTTTTTTATCATATTCAACAACATCAAGAATCAAAAGCATATTCAGATTTTGCTGATCTTAATGACATTTTCCATGCTGTCGTTGGACCGGAATTTTTATAATGCGGCCGATGGTCGTGATTTTTCTGAATACACGGAATGGCGGTATACTGGCTCCGATGGTCAAGCCCTATCCGGCAATGCGTTAGCCGTCTTCCAAGCCCAATATTCGGCTCTGCTCATCTTCCTATTTCTCGCCAGTAAAAAAACCTGGCATAAAATGTTATATGGCGTAACACTGATTTTCACTTACTACTGTTTAATGTTTTCATTTTCACGCAGCGGCTATTTAGCCGCCGCCGTGACCGTGGCTTTTGCCGGCTTGATGAAAGATCGACGTCTATTGATCGGACTGGTCATCGTGGCCCTTTTTTGGAAGACGCTGCTACCGCTATCCGTGCAACAGCGCATTGAGATGACCAAAACGGATGAGGGGTATGATACGACGGTAATGGAACGGATAGGCATGTGGGAACTGGCCAAAACAATTATTTCTGAAAATCCGGTTGCGGGTGCAGGCTTTGCCGTGACGCGCTATCTCAATATTCAAGTCAGCGGCTTCCAATATACCTGGGCTAGCTTCCATAGCGGCTATGTTGAAACGACAGTGGAATTGGGCTTTGTGGGATTATCTCTGTACCTTTCGATTTTCCTGTTGGGAATTCACGCTGGGTGGAAATTGTATCGCCTGACGGACCACGAACTGTTTAAAGGTTTGGGGTTGGGTTTTATTGGATGTGTTTTGGGAGTTTTGGCCGGCAATGTTGCAGGCACGTATTGGAATTACATGAACGTCATGGGATTCTACTGGGTGCTGCTGGCCTTGGTTCTGCGCGGTATAATCATAGCGCAAGAACAAACAGACGCGGAAGAAGCCACGCACACTCTAACGCCGGCGAAATGGCAACCTTTCAAAGCTCAAGTGCAAGGACTGGCAAATACGATTGTGCGAATTTAAATTCATGTTATGGTTAACTCCCGATTACCGTTGAAAAAAGACTGAATAATCTGCTCAAAACGGCGAATGAATTATGTCACCCTTTGTCTCCATCATCGTGCCGGTTCGCAACGAAGAGAAGTTTATCGCTCGTTGTCTCGAATCAATTCTGCAGCAGGATTATGCACCCTGGGCCTTTGAAGTCGTGGTGGTGGATGGTGCCTCGACCGACCGAACAAGAGAAATCATTCAAGCATTTAAACAACGGTATCATAATCTGCGCTACCTCGACAATCCCCAGCGTATCGTGCCGATTTCGCTTAATCTGGGTTTGCAGCAGGCCAGGGGAGAGATTATCATCCGGGTTGATGGACATGCCGCGATTATGCCGGATTACATTACGCAATGCGTAAAAGCGCTGGCCAACACACAAGCGGATTGCGTTGGCGGTGCAATCAAAAGCATTAATGAAACCAAAACAGCGAGAGCCATCGCCATAGCCATGTCCTCCTCTTTCGGGGTGGGAAATTCTCGCTTCCGCCTGGCAGGCTATGAAGGCTATGTAGATACCTTGGCTTTTGGCGCTTACCGGAGAAATGTTTTTGAAAAAATCGGCGTATTTGATGAAGAACTGGTGCGCTGCCAGGACGATGAATTTAATTATCGCTTGCGAAAAAACAAGGGCAAGATTTATCTATCCGCCAAAATTCAATCCTGCTATTTTCCGCGCACCGATTTAAAAAAACTATGGCGGCAGTACTTTCAATACGGCTTGTGGAAAATCCGGGTTTTACAAAAACATCCGGCGGTTATGCAGCCGCGGCAATTTGTTCCTCCATTATTTGTATTGGGCCTGTTATTGTTGATGATATTATCCATTTGGGTTCCGCTTATCCGGCTGGGACTGGCAGGTATCCTCTCCCTCTACACCATGGCGACGTTCACCTTTACGATACGCTTGTGGCTACGATCCAAGGATTCATCCTTTCCAGCGCTGCTTGCATCTTTTCCAATCTTGCACATCAGTTATGGGCTGGGTTTCTGGGCAGGACTCATAAAATTTCGGAAACGCTGGGGAGAGCCGGAAGCATTTCCGACCATTTCTTTATCGCAGCGTCAGGCGGCGGAACATTCCGCTTTAAGTTAAACAGCAAAATGGCAACGGCGCAAAAAGCAATCTTCGCACTCGAAACGAAGGTCTGTGAGCTCGTCATGATGTGGCATACCGACTGAAGTGACAAGAGAGCTAAAGCCATGAAACTGCATGTTGACAGAATCAAAAAAATGTACGCCGTCAACGCTGAGGCGATAAAAAATATATATTCCTATTCTCTTCCGGGAATCTATGATCAGAAATTATCACGCGCTTTTGAACAATGGAAAGCCGAGGCGATAAACGTTTCCACCCTGCAAGAGGGCGATAAGGTTATTGTCTTTTGCTGCGGTTCGGGTAACGATTTTCCCCACATTTTGAACAAAATCGGAGAAAAGGGAAAAATTCTCGGCGTCGATTTTTCTTCACAAATGCTCAATCTGGCCCGCCAAAAGATAGTTCAGGGGGGATGGAGCAATGTTGAATTAATCGAAGCGGACGTTACCAAGTTTAAAAATATCCCCAATACCCCTTTCGATGCCGGTGTATGCACGTTAGGAATGTCGATCATACCTGAATACCAGAAGGCGTATCACAACCTGCTTGCACATGTTAAAAGTGGAGGGGAAATCATCATCGGTGATATACAACTGATTGCGGGTTGGCGGCTGTTCCTCAATTCTCGCATCATCTACCGCGCCAAAGAATTTGGCGGCTCATATAAAGGACACCAAAATAGTCGCCAAATTTTTGCAATGATGGAAAAACAGTTGTCGCATATTCGAAAGCAGCATTTTTATAACAACGCGTATGTCTATTGTGTCGGTAGAAAGCGCTAATCTCAAAAAAATAATCATGCCGTTCATCAATATCTTACAACTCCGCAGCAGTGTTGGTTTTTACGGCGCCGAGAACGTTATCATCGAAATTGCCAAGTCAGTTTCCAGCTCTCCTTATAAATTGATAATCGGCATTTTGGAAAACAGCCGTAATCCTCATATCGAACTCGCGGCAGTCGCGCAAAAACATAATTTTCCCAGTCAAATTTTTCAGTGCGCCGGACGGTTCTCGCAAAACACCACAAAAACCCTGCGGCAATTTTTGCTCAAGCACGACATTGCAATTTTACATACACATGATTATAAGGCAGATTTCTATGCCAGCTTAGCCACTTTCAACTCCAACATCAAGCGTGTCGCGACCATTCATCCGTGGCTCGGAGTCGATCATCAAATAACAGCGAAGTTCTATGCGGCATTGGACAAACAAATTTTGCGTTCTTTTCACCGCCTTATCGCGATCTCGCCAGAAATGTACGGCCAGCTTGTGCAATATGGCCTGCCAACATCCAAACTGGTTACGATTGAGAACGGGATTGATTTGTGTCGCTTCAATTCAAAACTAAATAAAAATGAAGCGAGAAAACAATTTGGCCTTCCTTGCGGCACTACAGTCATTGGCGCTGTCGGCCGTTTATCAGAAGAAAAAGGGCACGCGCTCTTATTGCGCACTGCCCAATTGCTCGTGGCGGACTTTCCTGACCTTCTCTTCATGCTGGTGGGCGATGGTCCATTACGCGAAAAGTTGGCGCATCAAGTTGAGGCGATGGGTTTGCAAAAACATGTTATTTTCACCGGTGTGCGCCGCGATATTCCGCAAGTGCTATCAGCGATGGATATTTTTGTTTTGCCGTCTTTCACTGAGGGATTACCGATGACACTGCTCGAAGCCATGGCGGCACGAAAACCGATCGTGGCGTCGGCAGTGGGTTCTATACCGCGTTTAATTCGGAATCAAGAAAATGGGCTAACCATTCGACCGCATGATGTGCATGATTTATGTGAAGCTTTGACTTACTTAATCCGGCAGCCTGCGGATGCTTCCCGCTTTGCGTCACAGGCCCAGGCCGATGTCGAGTCATTCTCGGCGGCGGAGATGGGAAAAAAATATATCAAACTCTATGATGAACTGCTGCAATCTGAATCTAGCGCTGCCAAGAATTAACCAAACACTCTCATTTGTGTCACGTCCGCAATGACCATGACGACCGCATTTAGTATACCCATTCTGATGTATCACGAAGTCACACCGGAGCAGCAGATAGTGGAAGTGGGAAAAAAAACGCAACGCACCTTCATCTTGTCTTGTGAGCAGTTCGCCAAGCAAATGCAATGGCTGGTGGATAACGGCTTTTCCGCAATTTCGCTGCCCACGCTGTTACAGATTCTTTCAGATGGTCATCCGCTGCGGGCCGAGAAAAAATCTGTGGTGATAACGTTTGATGATGGCTTTGCTGGCAATTATTTTCACGCCTTGCCGATTTTAAAACAGTTCCAACTGACGGCGACTTTTTTTGTGATTGTCACTCGCATTGGGCAACCTTTTTACATGTCTTGGGCGCAACTCGCTGCCTTAGTCGCTAATGGCATGCCGGTACAATCGCACACGATGACGCATGCACTGCTTGGGCAAGCGACTCCCGCCGACCTCGTGTATGAGCTCAAAGAGTCAAAATGTCAAATCGAACAGCACTTGCAGACGCCGGTTCATTTTATCTCGTTACCGCACGGCAGCTATGATGGCAATTTCAAGGCCGCGGCACAAGAATGTGGCTACTCTGGAGGGTGCACATCGGAAATCGCCTATGTCGATAGGCAGACAGATGCGTATTTTTTGCCGCGCGTCTGTGTCAATAGTCAATATGATTTATCGACCTTCGCTAAGATGGTGCAATGCCGGTCGGATTTTCTTAAGCAGCAAGTGGCGGCGCGCAAATTCAAGCGTTGGCTACGCCGTGTTGTCGGTGAAAGAAATTATAATCGTGCCTATCATTTCATCTATAGCATCGAAGAAAAATAACATTTGTTTTGCATGCCCATGAACATCCTGTTTCTCTCCACTGAAAACCCCTATCCGCCGGATCACGGTCATCATCTGCGGACGTATCATGTTCTACGGCATTTGGCAAAAATGAATCGCATTTTTTTTGTAGGTTTTTCACAAAATCAAAATGACTTAAAATATAAAGCCCACCTCGAATCGTTTTGCGCCAGCGTCGACATTTTTCCGATTCCGGGCCGCGCGCAAAAACTGCAATATATTCTTTCAGCATTACGAAACTTGTTCTCGGCGTGGCCATTTTCGGTGCACCGCTACTTTCGTCGAATGGCGGCTCAGCGCATTAGTGAAATAGCCAAAGATGAAAAAATTGATGTCGTGCATTTCGACATGATCCATCTCGCGCCTTATCTGGAGATGGTGGGCAATGCCCCTGCTGTGGCGGTAAATCACAATGTCGAATCTTTGCGTTTGCTCAGGCTCGCTGGTGTACAAAAACATCTTTGGAAACGCCTCTTCCTTTTGCTGCAATACCAGAAAATGCGAAATTTTGAGCAACGGATGTGTGGAAAGTTCCAGCGCTTGATCACCGTCTCGGAAACGGACGCCGATATATTTAAAACGGTTTGTCAGCTTCAGGAGATTTCGGTAATTCCCAATGGCGTGGATGCGGACTTTTTCAAACCCAGTTGTACTTCCCTTGTGCCCAATTCTCTCGTTTGGGTGGGAGGGATGGCGAGTCCATATAATTTGGATGCGGTCGATTATTTTCTGGACGAAATTTTTCCTAAGCTTTATTCGGCGCAAACTCAAATCAAGGTGACGTTTGTCGGTAATGCGCCGACCGCCAAATTACAGAGACAAAAAATACGCTATCCCGACAATATCGAAATTGCGGGATATGTTGATGATGTACGGCCTTATATAAAACGAGCCAGTCTTTTTATTGCACCGATGCGTTGCGGCAGCGGAACCAAAATCAAAGTACTGAATGCCATGGCAATGGGTAAAGCGATTATCACCACTGCGATTGGCGCCGAGGGCATCAAGGCCATACCCGGCCGGGATTTCATTCTTGCCGATACCGCAAAAGAATTTGCCGAACAAACTCTTCATTTGTTGCTGCACCCAGAGATAGCCAAGATAATGGGGCAAAACGCCAGAGAAATCATCGAGCAAACTTATGATTGGCGGGTCATCGGTCAAACTATGGACGTCATATATAAAGATCTCAGAGAAAGCGCGCCGGCAGCTCCAGATTTAAAGTATGGCCGCAGCGCGCCTCACTACGTGTAACAAAGCTTCACTAATACCAACGCGAGGATGGCATGAAAAAATCTGCGTTTATTTCGATCTCAAGCAGCGGGTGCGTCATTGCTCTCATGACATTTTTTCTGCCGCCGGTTCTCGCGAGTCATTATTACGTCGCGTCGACAGGAAATAATTCAAATGCCGGTTCGATAAACTCTCCCTGGGCGACGATCTCTTTTGCGGTCAGCAAAACAAGACACGGGGATACAATCTTCGTGCGCGGCGGGCACTACACTGAAGGAGAAATCTGGATCCGAGATGGTCACGGAAACGCCACCGGCAAGTTTCTGGTGATCTCCGCATACCCCGGCGAGACTCCGGTGTTTACGAATGGCAACCGCGGACTGATCATCGATATCCCATTCGTTCGGGTTGAGGGGCTGACGTTTATGAATGGCAAGAGTCTCTATAGCTTGAAAGAGATAACAAATCACGAGTATATTCATAACACTTTCACGGGGAGCGGCTATGGATGGGATGCGATTTCGGTCGCCGGCAAGGATATTCTTGTTGAGGGAAACGTCATAAATCTGCTGGGCAATACGGCAGGCACGCAGGGCCATGGCATATATGTTCATGCAAGCTCGAACGTCATCATTCGCAACAATCGTATTTCCGGCATGACCGGCTATGCAATCCACATTTTTGATCAGTGGCGCTCGGGAGATGCACCGGGATACGCCAGAAGAATTTCCAATGTTGTTGTCGAAGGCAACGTCTTGTTTGGCTCGCGCGAGCGTGCCGGCATTATCGTGTCCGCCTATGATCAGGCGAAGGTGGAAAAGGTGGCAATTCGTAATAATATCGTGTACCGACATGCCGGAAGCGGGATCGTAGTCCGGGATGACGTCAGCGATATCAAGATTTACAATAATACAATCTATGATGTGAATACAGACGGAATCGCGGGAAACGGCGCAGAGGGAATCTACGTGGGTAATGGCGTAGGCAAAGTTACGAACGTTGATATTCGAAACAACGTAATAGTTCTTAACCACCAGGGCACGCACATCGTGGTCGATGGTGCCTCGAGTGTTATGGTTGATCATAACCTATACTGGCCGCCACCGCCTCGGCTCAAAAAAATTTCGGACGCCAATTCACGAGTGGCCAATCCTGTCTTTGTCAATGAGCAGGCGAATGACTTCCGTCTCAAAGCCTCTTCACCGGCAATTGATACGGGGGTCAGCGTCGGACTTCCCTTTCATGGCGCTGCCCCCGATCTGGGCGCTTTCGAATACACCGGATCTGCGGCGGGGCGGGTTGATCAACAAAAGGAGTGATACAACCATGAGATTCTGCAACAGAAAATACATTCCGAGGTCGGCATCATGATTCATCTGTTCAACTCGATGCACGTGTGGCATCTTTTGGCAACTCTCCTGATATGGCTGCTGCCTGCAGCTTTTGCTGAAACTTATTTTATTGCCCCCGCGGGCAAGGATTCGAATTCTGGCTCCCTCAACGCCCCGTGGGCCACGATATCCCATGCGGCCAGTCAAGCGCAGCCGGGGGACACGATCTTTGTGCGCGGCGGCACATACGGCGAAGGCGAGATTTGGATTCGCCAAGACCAAGGCATGGGCGGCAAAGATGGGCGATATGTTACCATCTCGGCTTTTCCCAAGGAAACCGCCGTCTTCACCAACGGCAGCCGCGGCCTGATTGTTGACGCAAGCTACGTACGAGTGATCGGCCTACGCTTTAAGAACGGGAAAACGCTATATAATGTCGACTGGGCGGGATCGACGCACCACATCGAGTTTCTCCAGAACCATTTCAGCGGCACTCCAGACTACGCGGCGATATCAATTACCGGTGATTCGAATTTGGTGGCGGCGAACGTCATTGATATTTCGGGCAATTCTGTCGGCACTCAGGGTCATGGCATCTATGCTTCTAAAGGAGTGCACACCATCATTCGCAGCAATTTCATTTCAGGGGCTACCGGATACGGCATCCATCTCTATGAGGAGCGCCGATCGGGCGACCCGCCTGGGTACGTGCGCGAGATCAGGGATGTCGTCATAGAAAACAACTATGTCAGCAATTCGCAAAAACGTTCCGGCATTATTGTCGCCGCTGGCGCAGACTCTGGTCCGGCTTTCATTGACGGGGTCGTGATCCGCAACAACGTGGTGGTTAACAACGCGCTGTATGGCATCGTTCTGAATGGATGGAGCGCGATCCGGAATATCGATCTCTACCACAATACGATTTACGGAAATGCTGATAATGGTATTCAGATCGAGCAAGAGGTCAAAAACGTCAGGATCAAGAACAACCTCATCTGTGTCCAAGCGGGATCATACCATATCGACAATGCATCGAATGCACCGGGTGTTGTGGCGGATCACAATCTTTACGATCCTGCCCCTGTGAAAGTCAACGAGGTGACTGAACTTTTCCCAATCACTGGCGATCCACGGTTTGTTGATGTGGGCAACGGCGATTTTCACCTTCGGGAGGGAAGCGCTGCCCTCGATGCGGGCGTCGACTTGGGTGTGCCGTTTTCTGGTGCTGCGCCTGATCTGGGCGCTTTTGAATTTGGGCAAGCCACCTCCGTGGGATCGGATCGGCGAGACATGCCCAAGGCTTTTGACCTGCAGCAAAATTATCCCAATCCATTTAACCCCGAAACTGAGATTCGTTTTAGTCTGCCAGCCGATGAGTCTGTAGATTTGTCCATATTCAATCTGTTTGGACAGCATATCAGAACGCTGGTTTACGGACAACAAACGGCGGGCTTGAAAAAAGTAATCTGGGATGGCCTTGATGATGACGGGATTAAGGTCAGAAGTGGCGTTTATTTTTGCCACTTGCAGTTAAAAGGATACTCGTTAATCAGGAAAATGGTTTTCCTGCGATGATCTCTTATCTAGCAGGAATGAGCCTGCTGATTCATGCTTAAGTTGCACGACGACAGAAGATCAATTTGATGTTGGAAGGTTGGCGATATTGTGATAAGGGCAAATACAAAATTGAGGCCAAGATGAAAAGGGCTGCATTGATTTCGATCTTAAGCAAGGGGCTTTCCATTGCGCTCATAACGATCTCGCTGCCAGCAGCTCTCAGCAGCAATTACTATGTCGCGCCGACAGGGAATAATTCCAATGACGGCTCACTCCAATCTCCCTGGGCGTCGGTTCTATATGCCATAAGTAAAGCACAACCGGGAGACACGGTCTTTGTCCGCGGGGGCACGTATGACGAAGGGGAAATCTGGATTCGACAAAATTACGGTATGGGGGGACGGGATGGTGTGTATGTAACGATTGCTGCATTTCCGGACGAAATTCCCATATTCACCAATGGAAGTCGCGGGCTGATCATTGATGCCAGTTACGTGCGAGTGATTGGCCTTGATTTCAGGAATGGCAAGGAGATGTACAACGTTAACTGGGGCGGACCCACTCATCACATCGAGTTGATTAAAAACCGCTTCAGTGGCGTCCCGGGCTATGCCGCCATTAGCATTAGTGGCGAACACAACCTGATCGAAAAGAATATTATAGATCTTGCCGGTAACAGTGTCGGTACACAAGGACATGGCATCTATATCATGGAGGGTGCACACACGCTCATTCGAGGCAATTTTATTTCCGGCACCAGTGGATACGGTATTCATCTTTATGAAAGACCGTACTCGAATGATCCACCCGGATATGTGCGCGGAATCAAGAATATTTTGATCGAAGAAAACTTTGTCACTAAGTCACGGGAACGCTCCGGCATTATTGTGGCTGCGGAGGGAGGAAATGTACCGGTTAATATAGATAGCATTGTGATTCGTAACAATGTGGTTGTGAATAACCCGCTCCATGGCATTATTTTAGTCGGCTGGAGCGAGATCAAGAATATTCAAATTTACCACAACACGATTTATGGAAACGCTGATAATGCCATTCAAATTTATGAGAAGGTCAAGAATGTCGTTATCAAGAACAATATTATTTGCGCCAAACCTGGCAAGAAACATATCGACAATGCTCCGAACGCTCCGGATATCATCGTTGAGCGCAATCTTTATTATCCGGCGCCAATCGCCGTCAAGAATATCAAAGATCTGAATCCGGTGGTGGGAGATCCATTATTTATCGACCTCGATCATAATGATTTCAACCTCAAAAAAGGCAGTATCGCTATAGACGCAGGAATAAATTTAGGTTTGCCCTTCAAAGGCACCGCGCCTGATCTGGGCGCTTTTGAGTTTGATCCACTGACCGCAATACAATTGCGCGCAGTTGACGTGCCCAAACTTTTCCATTTGCAGCAAAACTATCCCAATCCCATACAGGCATCTGCCTTCAATCCCATAACTGTAATCAATTTCGACATACCATTTGACACATTTATCGATTTATCGATATTCAATCTATTGGGGCAGCATATGAGAACGTTGATTCGAGGCCAACAAACAGCCGGCTTCAGAACAGTAATTTGGAATAGTCTCGATGATCAGGGAATGCAAGTCAGGAATGGCATATATTTCTACAGTTTGACGATTGGGGGTTATACAATAAGCAAAAAAATGATCGTCGTGGAATGACGGTATTAGGCTCTCAATGCATGGTAGCCAAAACGAATTCACCAGGAGGTATTTGTTTATGTTCAAACCCCGTTATATCATTCTTTGTGCCGCAATACTCACAGAGGGGCCGGTCATCACCGCTTTCGGCAATAGTGTTGAAGAACAAATACGATCTCACGTTACCTCGACGTCACAGTTGATCGTTCCCGATCACCCGCGGCTTTGGATCAAAGGTAATGCGGATTGGGATCACAATAATGCCGGCAGCTTTGCCTGGAGAATATTACACGGTCAGGAATTGCCTTGGCCGTGGATGGAAAGCCCAGCGAACGATCAAGCCAAGGGAGAATTTTCTTATTCGGCCGGCGCGAACAACCCAGACGATTATGGGGCCGACAACATGTTTCAGAGTTTTGCGCACGATTTTGGTATCAGGATTTTGGAGCCTATCATTGCCGGCAAGGCGCAAAAACTAAATTGGCGAAGTTTGTATGCGGGAACTTATACGCCGGACCATACGGCCGATGAGTATTTTGCCGATGCACGCCAGAAACTCATATACGTCGTTGATCTCGAGCCAAACTATGAATTTCCCTATGTTGCGATGCTGTTCGGTGCGGTTGGTTACGACTGGTTGGTAAATGAAACCTACGCTAATGGCAGCGCGGTCTTGACGGAGGCTGACCAGACACATATTCAAAACCAACTGATGGCACATGCCGACTTTTTGATGAGCCTGGCCGCAGGCGACGGAAATTTCTTTAAAGCGACAGATACGGATAATTACTACTACGCGATGGCTGGCTTAGCACTTTTCGAACCCAGCAAAGCCAATGATCCGAAATATGCTGCGATCAACACCAAGGCCAAAGCCTATCTGGATGCCTTTGACGCTGACTTCATTGACAAAGTGCTGGTGGCATGGAACGAACAAGGCGGCGATGGCGGCTGGCATGGTGGTCTAAACCGCGCCGAGATTCCCTTTTGGATTGGCGGAGGGTACGAAACCGACACGAATGTTGCCGTGCTTACAGCCGCGCCATTGTTGTTTGCTCATTATACGGCGACGGGAACAGCGTTTGAAAATTCTTTATTCAATACCGGGGTGTTAAAATACTTTGTCGAATTTCAGGCGCATATGATTCGCCCCTCCGATACGGGAACGAGCAATACCACCACATACTTTGAAATTGGCGGAACATCTGACTCCTATAGCCGAAGTCCGTGGGTGATGCCTATGCGGGCCTATTCCCGTCGCAGATTTTCTACGAATGCGGAACAGCTCAAATTGGCGGAACTGGGAGGCTGGATTCGCACAAATTTTAATAAAAACTTCACGGATTATGGCTCATGGGACACGACGGATCAGCTTTTATTCGAAGATAAGTGGATCAATCCGCGTTCTCCTCAAATAATTGGCTTGCCCCAAACGCGGCATTTTGAAAAATTGGGTTGGGTATTTATGCGCACAGGTTTCACGAGCGCCAATGATCTGGCAATGCTTTTCATTTGCCAACGTTACCATTGGAGCCATTTGGATCCTTACGCGCAAAACTCATTCACGCTGGAGCGAAAAGGCAAACTGATCACCGGTTTTGATAATACAATTAAAATCGATGATCAAGCCCAGCGCAGTATCGGCGCCTCGGCGTTTCCGAAAATTTCTCAAGGTGTTCAAGCCTATAAGTCTGGATCAGTTTTCGACGTCGGACCAGGTATAACTAAATTTGAAAGTACGAGCAATTATGACTATATCATGGGGGAGGCAACGAACGCCTATGATCGCAGCAAAATGCAGAAATACACTCGCCAGCTCGTCTTTTTAAAGCCGGATAAGTTTGTTATTCTTGATCGGGTCATCACCAAGGATGCACGCTCGAAAAAAAGTTGGATTGTCAGGCCAGGCGCCGCGCCCAAATCGCAAGGTCAAGGTTTGGCATTAATTGAAAACGGCGCCGGGGCTTTATGGATCAAGCGGCTCTTGCCACAGACTGTTACCGAGATCATGAATTCCGATCGCATTGAAATCGTTCCCACCGAGCAAGCCCAGGAGCATTTCTTTTTGCACGTAATGCAAACCGCTGAATCCGGCCAAACCAAAGATGCTCCGAATGTGAAGGCTGATGAGGCCGAATCTTTCAGCTCTGGCAACTGGATTGGGGTCAAGATTGGATCTGACTCAGTTCAGTTTGACGTAAATGGCGGCGTAAAGATTTTCTTAAATTCGATACCCACCGGCATTAAAACCGGGCTTTCAGAATCGGTACCGCAACTGTTCAATCTCAATCAAAACTCGCCTAATCCATTTTCCTCGATAACAGAAATCAGCTATGAGGTAAATGCTGAAGCAGAGGTTGAGATGGTTATTTTCACGCTCATGGGCCAACGAGTGGTGACGCTTGTCCACGATCGGCAAATGGCGGGCCCCAAAGCGGTGCGCTGGGATGGTAAAGATGAAAATGGAAATGATGTGCCTACTGGGTTATACCTCTGCCGATTGCTAATTGGAGATAAATCCGATCTGAAAAAAATTTTACTCGTCCGCTAATAACGACCTGGAACAATCGACACATTTGGCCTCACCGGTTCTGGCGAAATGGTTTGTGAAATGGCGCCTAATTCATTTTGGCGAGTTTTCCTATGCAGGCGGTAACTCGCTTCGCCACCGTTTCAAGCCTATCATGCTCAATTAAGGTATAAACCAATGGCACTCACATCAGGTGGAATATGACTTCACACGGAAAAAACAAGGGAGGTGTGAAATTACGCAGTGAAGAAATGGATTTAGCAATCCATATCGCCGGTAAGGATTCAAATCGCGAGTTTAATTCTTCTGATGCCTGTACAAAATGCATTGTATCCCGACGGGCAACGGGACAACCGATGATTATTGACTTAGGCTGCGGCGCCAACAAAGTTACCGGCGCGTTTGGTATCGACAGATTCCCATTACCCGGCGTGGATATGGTGCATGATCTGAAAAACATGCCGTATCCATTACCTGATAATTGCGCCGAACAAATCTACTTGAATCATGTTATCGAGCATTTTTCTGATCCGCTCCCGATTCTCCAGGAAGTCTGGCGCCTCGCGTGTCCGAGCGGCAGGATCTTCATTCGGACGCCACATTATTCCGGTCGCTATGCCTGGAAAGATCCGACTCATAAACGGGCCTTCTCTTCCGAATCGTTTCACTATTTTGGCGAAAATAGCTACTCTTACTACACCGGCAGAGCACGTTTCCATGTGATACAAGTCCGGTTGAAATATTTCATGGAAGAAAAATTATGGCCTAAACCATATCGCATATTCGGCCGTGTCGTACAGTGGTTGCTTGACCGGCACCCCACCTTTGGTGAGAGATTCCTTTGCTATTGGGTGGGTGGGATTGATGAGTTACAGGTCACTCTCCGAGCCGTCAAGCCGGGCGCATAATTCCAACATTTCGCGTGTGCTTCGAAGGCTTCTTACAAACTGACTCTATAAACATCCAAAAATAACTTTGGGGTTTACTACCTATGCCTGAAACACCTTTAAAAGATTATTGGTTCTATAAACATCCAAATACAACCTTATTTGGAATCACTTCATTCGGCGTCATCGCAGTTCTGGTCGTTGCGGAATTCGCGGCCCGTC
>JAJVHT010000086.1:15883-26621 GCA_022072515.1 bacterium | reverse complement strand
CGTTCCGTTTACTGCGCCGGCATGTTGGCGAAGCATCTGCGTGAGAAATTCCACAATCTGAATGTCGAAGTGCGGCATCGGGAACAAGAGAAGAAGAACGTCTGACCTGCCCTGCAATCAGTGATCATTACGTATGACGTTTTATTCAAGCAAAACGCCACTTATTTGGAATGCAGAAATGAGTGGCGTTTTGTTTTTTCGAGTCAAGTTCGGCAAAATTCGCTTGCTTTAATGTGCAGACTTCTTTAGTTTGAAGATACACTCAGAGGAGAATTTGTCATGATCGCCACGATTCTCATTGACGCCAATGGCGAAGGCCGGATTGCCGCCGGAACTCTGAAAGCGCTCGGTCTTACCTCAAAATCTCGGGTCGAAGCGGAAATCACCATCAAAGAAATTGATCCGCCGCGTCCCCTTGAAATTCCACCGGATAAAACCCTGCAGAGTATTTTGGATGACTATGAAGCTAAATACGCTATGACTTCGGAAGAGTGCTACCAAAAATTGTCTCATGATGAAATCGACGAAACACTTGATTTGCTGGATTGGATGGGATTTTATAGATTGGCGCAAGACGCTATCGCCGACGGTGAAAACCCCGCGGAAATGAAATTCACGCTTTTCGCCAGTGCCTCTTGATGACCTTGGGGGAGACATGCTAAACAGTTTCGAGGCGTATGCCGCCTTTCTCGCAACGTTGCCAGAGCGATTTGCCAGCATTCAAGATATTAAATTTAACGCTTATCGAACCTCCGCGACAAGGGCATCGTCTTCGGGCACGATTATCTTAGCAAAGGACATTACTCTCCGATTCAATGAGAAGATTAATTTTGCAAAAAAGCAGCTTGTAGATTATGGATACGTCGTTTATCAAGCCACGAAAAGTTATACTACTACGACTCCCAACCACACCCGAACGATCCATCTCTTGCTGCAACTCACCCACCCCACAAGCACATTCCTCCCGATCTCAAACATCATCGCATTCCAGCGCCTGACATGGCATTTGACCGTTCCAACTTAGAATTTTAATTCACGAGATTGAGACGACATTGCTATAAAGTATTGTATACTTTGCGATGGACTGTGTGGGCAAAGCACACAACTTGTTTTTATCCTCAATCTGTGACTTGGGCGGAAGGCCAGCCAATCGCATTTATCTTCATAATTTCTTAAAGCCAGCACCAAATAAATTGTTAAAGTTTTTGGCTGACATTTTGCACACTGTTACTTGCAACTCAGGTGAAACGTGTGGAGCAAAAAGATAGAGGCCATTATGAAACGGTGTACAATTTTTCTCGTTGTCACGCTAGTGCTTGGCGCAAGCTCTTTTTCCATGGCTCAGGAAAAAGAAAAGGAGAAAAAAGGCAAGCTCGGCGAATTTGCCGGCGACTACGAAAAAAATAGCGATAAAAAAGATGAAGAGAAGAATTCAGATGGCGGCGGCTGGCTGAATCTGCTCGTCAATATCGTTCTCTCGCCGGACGAGGAGAACAACGCCGCCGGAGAGCCGCGGGAATCATCTCCGCCGAAGCCGGCGCCGTTTCCCTATCGCGATGATCGCGGCCTGCCGTTGCGTACCGCGGATTATCGCGACTTCAGCGTGACCGCTGAAGCCGGTTACCTGCGTCTCGCGGACGGCTTGAATGGATTTCAGCTTGCCAGCGATATACGCGGCCATCGTTTGGCGGCGAGTCTCGATGTGCATGCTCTGGTGGAAGATCTTGGTCGCAGGAATGAAACGCTCACCTTCTTCGGCTTGAACGCCGGCTACGAGGTGATTTCGACGCCATCCCTGCTCGCGCAGCCTTATGTTGGCGCCCGCAATTTGAGTTACTTGAGTGTCAACGGCTGGGGCAATGAGTTTTGGGGCCCGGAAGTTGGCGCGAGATTGCTGATGCTGCCCCGCAAGCCGATCAACATCGAAACAAATTTTTCTTACGCGCGCCTCAACGGCAAACCGCTGACGATGGCCAGCGGCACACTCGGCGTCATGATCAACCGCGTCGAGCTGCGTCTGGGCGGACAAATGTTCCGCTCGGATTGGACGACGCTGGAGGGGTTACGCTTGGGATTTAGATTGTGGCTGTAGCGCTAAAGTCGAGACTGGGGAGAAAACCATGCGCCGTACTCTTTTCTATTTGCCGCTTTTGTTCTTTTATACGCTTGCTCACCTGCTAAAAGAAAAATGGCAATCCCCCACCCTGCGACGCACGACATTGAATGCCAGCGAAACCGTATCGGGCCGTGTCTATTTTCCTCGTCCATAAATAATGCCCACTATTTCAAGCTCTGTTTTCCGAGGAGGGGAGCGAAGGTACAACGAAGATTTGAGCAAGGGAAATGCAAGATTTTGTGGTCAACCGTTGGTAAAAATAAAATGGTGATAAAAATTTCACCAAAAAACTTGCATATGTTAGTTCTTTTTTGTAAAATATGGTGGACAAAAATTCTCAATCGCGGAGGCGTTTATGTCCACCTTGATAAATCCAAATTTGCCGCTCAAAGGCCGCGGGACGCCACTCAATCCGGTCAATCGGTTCGAGCCGCTTAAAATCGACGTTGACCCGGATTGGCTCGACTACGAGGAAGCTAAACCCGTTCCGACCACATATTACGTTGATACCACGCGCACCATTCTTTCTAAAAATGACAGTCCGGATATTCCTTTCACGCACGGCCTCAATCCGTATCGCGGTTGCGAGCATGGTTGTGTCTACTGCTACGCACGGCCAACACACGAGTATTACGGCCTCTCTTCGGGTTTGGATTTCGAAACGAAAATTGTGGTCAAATTGGAGGCCCCGAAGCTTCTGGATGAAACGTTTCGTGATCCGAAGTGGCAACCGCAAGTCATTGCCCTCTCCGGCAACACCGATTGTTATCAGCTCGCCGAGCGCAAACTGCAAATCACCCGGCGCTGTCTGGAAGTTTTTCTGCAGTACCGGAATCCTGTCGGCATGATCACCAAGAATGCGCTGGTCGTGCGCGACCTCGATATCTTGCAGCAACTGGCGGCGTATGATCTGGTTGCAGTTTCCGTCTCCATCACAACGCTCGACAATCAGCTTTGCCGCAGATTGGAGCCGCGCACGTCCGCGCCGGAAAAACGATTGGAGGCCATAGAAAAACTCGCAGCCGCCGGCATTCCCACCGGCGTCAATGTCGCACCGCTCATTCCCGGCTTGACCGATCACGAATTGCCGGCCATTCTCGCGGCGGCGGCGGCGCGCGGCGCCAGCGGCGCCGGATTTATCATGCTGCGGCTGCCACATGCCGTGAAAGAATTGTTCAGCACCTGGCTGCAGCAACATTATCCCGACCGCGTCAAAAAAGTTTTGCACGCCATTCAAGAGATGCGCGGCGGGCATTTGAACGATCCCCGCTTCGGCTCGCGCTTTCGCGGCGACGGCGAGCGCGTGGAGGCCATTCAGCAACTCTTTGACATGACCTGCAAAAAACTCGGTCTAAATGAAAAACGGAGGCATTTGACCACCCGCTATTTTCGCCGCAACGAGCAGGGTGACCTGTTCGAATAAAAGGTGAGGGTGAAAATGATAATGAGCATTGAATGTCTGCCGACACGAAAAGTTGTCGCGTTGCAATTGCGCGGTGTCCACAAAATAAAAGCGCCTCCGCACATGGCTGGAGGCGCTTTTCTATTGGGAAGACGCGCAGCACTTTTGTTTATCGGCTCGACATCGATTCCGCGCGCTTCGGCACCGGCGCACCCGGAATATTCAACCGCATGCGATACAACCCGCTGCGCGCGCAGAGATAAAGCGTCTGGTTGTCATCATCGCCCCACGCCAGGTTGTGCGGATGCTTCGGCGCGACGATCGTGCCGAGATGTCTGCCTGCCGCTGAAATCACCCACAACCCGCCCGGGCCGGAAACATAGAGATTGCCCTGTTGATCGACTTTGATGCCGTCAATCGCATCATCGCCCCTGGCACCGGTCATGTCAAAAAAGATTCTGCCGTTCGCCAGGGTCGCATCGGCATTCACTTCATAGCGCATCACAACAACTTTTTTCTCGTCGGGCTTACCGTTGGTGTAGAGATTGGCGTCATACCAATTGCCCACATAAAGATATTTTTCATCCGGCGACAACGCGATGCCGTTCGGTCCGCTCAGATCCGTGCTGAGCAACTGCAATTTGTTTTTGTAAATGGCGTAGACGCCGCTAAACGGCAAAGCTTTGCGTGGATCTTTGAAAAGTTTCGGAAAGCCAAAGGGCGGATCGGTGAAGAACAAAGTCCCATCCGCGCGATACACCAAATCATTCGGACTGTTGAGGCGCTTGCCTTTGTAGCTATCCGCCAGCACAGTCACTTTCCCGTCTTTTTCCAAACGCGAGACGCGATGATTGCCGTGCTCGTTGATCGTGAGCCGGCCCTGTGGATCAAGCGCAAGTCCATTCGAGCCGGGTTGATGATACTCGGCAATGTCGGCGCCGGCGTAACCGCTCGGCGTGCGGAAAATCTCGAGCTTGCCGGCGTTGCTGCCGTCCGGCGTGAATTTGTAAATGATGTTGCGGTTCGGATCACTGAAGAGCAAATAATTGCCGTCGCGCACCCAAACCGGGCCTTCGGTGAATTGAAAGCCTTCGGCGAGTTTGAAAATTTTCGGATTGGGGCCGACGATCGTGTCCATTGCCGGATCGAGACGTACGATTTCGACATTTACTTCCGCCGGCGTCAACGCGAGCGGGATGGCGGGAACATTGTTTTTATAAAATTCCAGTTTGGCATATCGCATCCATATAAAATTCGTCGGCGGATTCGACAGTGGGCCGTTCGCGCCAAACACCGCGAGTTGAATTTGCTGGCCGGGTTGCACATTGCGGCCAATGACCAGGCGATTCGGAGCATTCCAGCCGCTGATGACCGAGCCGCCCATTTGCCCGAGCGCGCGAGACAGCTCGCCGTCCACCCAGATTTCAGCGTAATCATCCAATGCCGTTTCGAAAACAACCGTCGCGCCGGTTGAATCAAAATTGTCGAGGCGCTCCGGAATCGTGATCTTGAGACGATACCAGTTAAAACAAACGCGGCCGGTCCCACGCCGAGCCGTGAGCGACGTTGCGTCGATGGTTTGCCATTTCGAATCATCAAAATCCATTCCGCCGGCATGGGGAACGATATCGTAAGTTTTTACCGGTCCACCCGTCGGTTGATTGTCCGGGCCGGGGCCCTTGAAATCAATTTCGGTAATCTTCGTGTCACTATAGCGCCACTCGCCTTTGACCAGTTTCACGCCTTCGGTCGTGGCGAGATTGATCGTCGCTTCGGGTTGGCCTTTGGGCGTATCCGCAGTTGTTTGTGCGAAACTGCCGATGCCGTTCAGCAATCCGGCAGCGAGAATGAATAAGGAAAGTTTTTTCATCTTTTATTGTCTCCTGCGTTGGGCGAAGTCGGACTTGGTCAAAAAAATTTTCTAAACTTGAAAAATCATGGTGACCAAGTTCGACTTCATTTTTTTCTTTTAGTTAAGCGATTTCACGACATAATAATTAAATGGCGCTTTCAGATCCTTGAACCAGTGCGGTACGCCCTGCGGCACGATGACCAAATCGCCTTTCACGAGCTTGCGCATTTCGCCGCCGTCAATGCCGGCGCCGCGAATCTCGCCGGGTGCGATCATTTGGCCGTCGACAACTTTGCCGCCGGTGACAAACGTCGCCGTGCCTTCGAGCACATAAATGATGTCGGTCTCGTGCTCATGCACTTCGGATTTTCCCGGGCCGTCGCGATGGCTTGCATGCACTTTGTATTGGCCATTTTCAACCAGCGGCTGCCCTTTCACAAAAGCTGCCGCCACCGTTTTGCTGTCCATAAAAGTGACCGCTGAAGTTGCAGCCGTGCCGTTGGTCATGCTCAACGCGCTCGCACCGGCAATCGCCAGTTCTTCATCTTGCTGCGCGCTCGCGGCGCCGCTGACGCCAACCGCGCCGACGATTTGCCCGTTCATTTCAATGGGGATACCGCCTTGCAACGGTGTGAAATCATTCAGCGCCACCATCGGCGTGCGGCCTTCACGAATGATCTTTTCAAACACTGCGGTCGGGCGTTTGAATATCGCCGCCGTCCGCGCCTTGCCGTAAGAAATCAGCGCGCCTGCGGCGAACGTGTTGTCGAGCCTTTCTAACGCCATCAAATTGCCGCCATCATCGACCACAGCGATCACCGCGCCCGGCGCATTGAGTTCCTTCGCCTTCGCCACCGCCGCGGCAATGATTTTATTAGCACCCGCTAGTGTTAGCATTTGCTTTTCAGTGACCGACTGCGCCGGCAACATGGGCGCGGCAGCGAACAGAAGAAAGAACGCAAAAATTTTTATCGCTTTCATTCTAAATCTCTCCTTTCACGTTTGAATAAAAAATTATTGCTTTTGATTTCCATCGCCTAAAAACTCCAACAATCCAGCTATCCAGATTTTCCAAAAAAAAGCCGGTTGATCAAGTTTAAAACTCAACCAACCGGCGTGAGACTGGCAAGGTAAGGTTATTTCACCGGTTTTTCAAACGAGGCCTCGCCCAACAGCACTTCGGCAAACGCGCACCAGATTTGCACTTTGGCCACGTCTTTCACATACGCCGGCACGATCAGCGTTTGGTTGTACTTGTCACCCTTGATCTTCAGACGGTTCAAGAGGTAAGTATTGCCCTTGGAATCAACCAACTGCCAATGCGGCGCCGGGGTGTCGGGAACCACAAAATCATTGGACAGCCGCAGCACGAGCTTGCCGTCTTCCCGCATGGCATCCACAAATCCGGTGTTGGCTTTCACGCCGGCAAAGGCACCGCTTTTCGCTATGTGATTCGCGGCAAAGGCGAAGGTAGCCAACATCGTCACGGCGAACAGGACTGCAAACAGGGACTTGGAAAAACTACGCATGATCAATCTCCTTAAATTAAATTGGGTTGATTGTAACAACTTGTGTTAAAATTCTTCGTCATATTTTGTGATCGAGCTTTTTATTATTTTAATCTCGTCACTTTCTGTTACTCTGTCGTGGGTGCCGTCATTTCCTTACAAGGGGAATGATGTGGCCATACGAAATATTTTGTGAGGCAAAACGCGCGAGAGGAAGCCAGGACGGAAGTAGTATTAAAAATGGAAAGTCGCGTTGGCAGGTAAACTTAAAAGAAAAAATAAACGTCACGCAAAATCGCAAAGGCTTTGCGATTTTGCGTGACCACGCTTGATAGTCTATTCCTCAATTCTTTTGGTGATCAGCTCCCCAATCGATCTTTTGTCCAGCAGCTCTTGCATGAAAATGCCGGGATCAATGCAGCCTTCGGGCGCAAAGGCGCCTTTTTCTTCGACCAGGCGGTCGGCGAGCATCTGCGCACCGATGGCCGCGGCGATGCCCGTGCCTTGCGCGATTCTTCCGGAAGCCGCGTAGATGAGCCGCGTTGTTTTGCCGCGCCATTTGCCTTTGACTTCCACGCGGAGCGCACCTTCTTTGCGGTATTCCTGCAAATTTTTGCAAGTTTTATGCAGGGCTGCGGCGGCAATGTCCATCGGCGTGTAGGTGACGCCGTTGATGGTCGCCGGCTCTTCCGCACAAAGCCCCAGTTCCCGCAAATTAACGATCCAATCATTCACAAAGGAAGGATTGAACGACGCCTTGTCATCGGCATATTTGAGGTTTTTAAAATAGCGCGGCAACGTCACCGGCTCCGGATGCCCGATGTGGAAAACTTCCATGCTGCCGACCGGCTTGGGGAACTCCAACACTTCGCGGCCGTCACGAAAAGATTGGACCTCAATGTATTTTCCATCTTGAAAGGTCAAGGCTTTGCCGGACAAGGAATAAAGCAAATGATAACTTAGCGCCAGGCCGCCCGGATCAGCGCCGCTCATAATCCAGGCCGTATGAATTTCTTCGACCTCATCCAGAGCATTGGCACCGAGACGCGCAATCACATTGTTGATGCCCGGACTGGCGCCCAACCCGATCACAAAAGTGACACCGGCTTCTTTGGCGCGCGTGTCCAATGCCAACAACTCGGCGGTGGAGACGTAATCGTCGCTCATATCCACGAGATCGACTTGGGCTTGCAGGGCAGCGTGCGCCACCAGCAACGCATTTTTATAATTCGGGCCGGCGCTGTTGAGTACTACCTCGACACCGCGCATCAGGGCGGCCAATTTGTCGCGGTCGTGAACCTCCACTTGTTGCACCGAAAGCTTTGTCCTTTTGCTGCGCAGCCTGGCCATCACCGGCTTAGCCTTTTCCGGATGGCGTGTGCCAATGATGACTTCGTCAAAGCTGCCAAACGTGACGAGATCGTCGATGGCCATCTCGCCCATTTCCCCGCAACCAAGGACCAGTACTTTTGATTTCATCTCACACCTCCGGATGATAGTGAAAATTTCCTGCTGTGAGCATTCATGACAACTCTTTCTGAAATATTCGATAGCGTTTATAAACTTTGCCGCCCAGACGCTCCATTTCCGCATGAAATGCCGTATTCGTCTCCAAAGTGTTGTGGCTGTCGATTAATTCCAGCCCGGCCCGACGCGCCGAATCGAGCATGGCAACGGCCATCATTGTATTCAACCCGCGGCCCCGATATGGTGCCTTGATGCCGCCCAACAACAAATCGAGTCGCTTCGAGGTTTTGGCCGCCTGCATAATTTTGAAAATGCCAAACGGGAAAAGCCGGCCGCGCGCGCGGCGCAATCCGGCGTTGATATTGGGCATGCCAATGATGAAAGCGACCACTTGCTGTTCCCGGCGCACCGCTTTGACAAAACGCGGATCGAGCACCGGCAGATAGCGTTTGGCGAGGGTGAGCGCCTCGCTATCGCTGAGCGGCACATAACCGTAAAAATCAGCGTAAAGCTCATTCATCAACTTGATGATCGGCAAGATGAAAGGCTTCAACTCGCGGCGTTTGGAAAAATTTGTCAATGTGAATTCCCCTTTTTTGACAAGGCGCTGATATATTTTTCCGTAAACTTCCGGCGCCTTGTCCAGAACGTTCAAAAGATAAACCAGGTAATCGACTTCTTTGCCATATCCTTTTACATTGAGAAAATCGATCAGATAAGCAAAATTATAATAGGTCGCCAGCGCGGGTTCATGCGCGAAGCCTTCGACGAGAAAACCTTCGGGATCCTGATCGGTAAAGCCCATCGGCCCCACCATTCGCGTCATGCCTTTTTGCCGCGCCCAATTTTCAACGTAATCCAACATAGCGTGCGCCACGGCTTGATCTTCGATACATTCGAAGAAACCAAATCGGGCCGTTTTTTCATGGACGAGCGCATTATGTTTGTTGTTGATGATTCCCATGATGCGCCCGACCGTTTGTTGGTTTTGTTTCGCCAAAGCCATGAGGTGATCGCAATAAGCGAACGCTTGATTTTTGTCCGGATTGAAAAAATGCCGCTCATCCAGATAAATCGGCGGCACCCATAACGGGTGTTGGCGATGCAAACGTTCCGGCAAGTGGATAAATTCTTTCAGTTCCTGGCGCGCCGTCACCGGTACGATTTGAATGTCCATATAAAGTTTTGTCGGCAACAATTTGTTCAACAACCGATATGCCGGCGCAGACGGTGCGGAATGAGCCGAATATTGGGCTTGATGCCGACCAATGACGACCGGAAAAAATCGATATAAAATTTTGTGTACGACGCATAAACCGAGGCGCCGGCGCGTTGATATTCGGGCTGCAAAAGCTGATGCACTTTGGGCAGATTGTACCAGGGCATACCGGGAAACAGATGATGTTCGAGATGATAGTTGGCGTTGCACAGCATGAAACGAACGAATTTATTACTCACCACCGTCCGCGTCGCCGTGAAGGCATTGCCGCCGGTGGTAAGTCCATGCTCCGGCACGCCGCGGAAACTGGTGATGTGCGCGGCAACCAGCCACGGAAAAACCCAAATTTTTAAGACCATCTCCAAGGGTAAAAACCAAAAGAGCAGGCCGGCAAATGCCGCTATGATGGTTATTTCGGCTGCGATGCTGCGCCGGTTCTTCCAATTGGCCAGCTTGAAGCCGTCGATGTTGATGTGAAAAACGTAAACATAAGCGCCGATGACGGCATACAGATAGTAAAACGCCACCAGCGGCATGGAAAATTTGTGCGCGACAACTTCGGCGTCGTCCGGGTCTTGATCGGTGTGTTCATATTTATGATGCAACAGATGAATCGTGCGATAAGCCGAAAAGGAAACCAGCGCCGGCGCGCTGCACACAAATCCGAGCCAGCGGTTCAAGGCCGGTTTTTTCAACAACAGGCCATGCACGCCTTCGTGCATCAAAACGGTCAAGCCCACAATGATCCAGCCGCAGCCGAAGTAGCAAACTAATTGCACCAGCAGAAAATCAGTGCGGACCGCCAGGTAACCGAGACCCGCCCACAGACCGAAAAAGACAAGTAGACGCAGATTGCGGATTCTTTCACACCGGTGCAACGTGCGGATCACAGCAAATTTTTCTGGTGGAATATCACTGCGGTCAATAAAAGACAAGGCGGTGGGATGATCACAAAAATAGATTTGTGAAGTTTGCTGAACGGGAGAAGCGGATTGCGTCACCATGTGACACCTCCTACTTATCACGAAAAAATTGGTCCTCTAACGGGCGAAATTACCGCGCCAATATGAATAAAAAAAGGCCGCCAGCAGCAGGCCGGCTAACGCATCCAAAACATAATGTTCTTTCATCGTCACCGTCGAAAGCGTCACGAGCAAAGTCATGAGCGCCAAAC